>JAEOSZ010000101.1 GCA_016840095.1 Candidatus Heimdallarchaeota archaeon | reverse complement strand
CTATTCAACCATTCAAGTGATTCAGCAGTGAGTTTAACCCAAACTTTAGATCCGATAACTTGCTTCTTTACTACTTCAAAAAACATAGGAAGATTATCGATAAAACCATAAGCTCTTATCATATTCATAAGAGGAACCTTGTTTCCTTGAGCCAATTGTTCTCTCATCTCATAAAGAGGATAGAGGGCATCTATATTCTGAGTTGTACTTTTTATCCCACAATCTACAAATAAACCAAATTTAACTTCCCCAGTTTCTCTAAATCTACCATAGATAAAGTCACCCTCCTGCAAATCACCTATACTTCGAGGAGTCCCATAGTTTTTGATTAAGATGTTTTTAGCTATTTCTTCATCTTCCCCCTCTAGTATGACTTCAGCATATCTTTCTTTTGTGAAGTTGATTCCTTTAATCTCAATGTCTAAGTTCTCAAATTCCTTTTTTAGTATGTATATGAAAGCCTTTTCTGAACTATGCTTTGCTACATTGTAAGTCTTTTCGAGAGTAATAACTTTCTGCATTCATTTCACCTTATATTTTATTAGCTTGTTTTCCTTGTTCCATGGGAACAATTTCATAGTTTGCATTTTGGAATTTTTGTTTCCTTGCTTCCCCTTCAGTAAGTCTGTCAAGAAAAACAGCTAGTGCTGCAACTTCACTGTGTGGTTGATTACCTATAGCTATGTTAAAATCTGAGAGTTCAAAGATTTGACCAGGAACTTTAACTCCACCCACTACAACTAGTATATTCTTCTCTTTAAAATCTTGAATCTTTTCTAATTTATCGGATAATTCTATTCCATACATTGTAAGGTGAATAACAATTCCTCCTTGTTTTTTCCAATCTTTCAAGAAGTTCCAAGGTTTTCCAATATGAGTAACGGATAATTCTCCGCCCCATTCTTGCTGTACTTTCTGAATACTTTCCTCTACATGACTATCGTGATCTCCTGTGTAGAAGAATTCAACGGCACCAAAAGCTCTAGCTGTTAATGCTAAATGTGTAGAGATTCTTTTATCACGCATTACTCTATGTGATAAACGCAGTACAGCTAATTTCATAGAAGTAGGTTATTTGAAATACACTTAAAGTTGCTGATTTGGTTGTTTAATATACGTTTTAATGAAGAAGAAATACTTATTGAATTGCTTATTTAATCAAGCAAAACGATAACTAAAGTATATTATGTATAGATTTTTATATTTATATAGGTAAGAAAATACTGAGAAATAACGAGGGTGCTAAGACTGTCAAAAGAAAGATCAGAACCAGATCAAAATGATCCAGCTTATTTAATATCATATGCGCATCACTTAGAAAGACAAGCAAGACAGTTAGAAACAGAAAAGCAGATGGTAGAAAGTGAAAGATTGAGACTTCAACGAGAAGTAAACAATCTAAAAGTAGAGCTTGAAAGATTAAGATCACCTCCGCTTTTCATGGGATATATAGTTGAAGTGCTTGATAACAAAACTGCTGTAGTCCGAAGCACAACAGGTCCCAATCTAGTTGTATCAATTTCAAGACAAGTAGATATTAATAATCTGAAACCTGATACTCGTGTTGCATTAAACCAAAGAACTTTTGCAATTGTAAATATCTTACCAGCATCATACGATCCAATGGTTCAAAAGATGGAACTACTTGAGAAACCAACAGAAAAATATGCTGATATAGGTGGTTTAGAGGCTCAGATTCAAGAGTTAAAAGAAACTGTTGAACTACCTTTACTAAAACCTGAGTTATTTGAAAAAATAGGTATAGATCCTCCAAAAGGAGTACTCTTACATGGAGCTCCAGGAACTGGAAAAACTTTGCTAGCTAAAGCAGTAGCTAACGAAACTCAAGCTGCTTTTATTCGATTGATAGGAAGTGAGCTTGTACAAAAATTCATTGGAGATGGTGCAAGATTAGTAAGAGAGATTTTCGAATTTGCTAGAGAAAATGCTCCAAGTGTTCTATTCATTGATGAACTTGATGCAATAGGAAGTAGAAGAATCGATCTTGCCACTAGTGGTGATAGAGAGGTTCAGAGAACCTTAATGCAATTACTTTCTGAATTAGATGGCTTTAACATCAGAGGAGATGTAAAGATTATTGCAGCAACAAACAGAATAGATATTCTGGACACAGCAATGCTAAGACCTGGTAGATTCGATAGAATAATCGAAATCCCAATTCCTACCTCCGAAAGTAGAAAGGACATATTCAAGATACACACCAAGGGAATGAATCTTAAGGGAGACGTTGATATAGATTATTTGGTTCAGATGACAGAAGGTGGTAGTGGAGCCGATATTAAGAATATCTGTACCGAAGCAGGTATGTTTGCAATAAGAGCAGAAAGAGATCATGTTATAAACGATGATTTCGTTGATGCTATCAAGAAAATCACTGGAGAAAAAGAAACAACCGCAAGAATAACAACAGGTTTTATTTAGAGAATGTTCTTTTTCTCACATTTTATTTGTTTTTGTTAAATTATCAATCAATTTTTTTTGTCTAAGAAAACCTTTTACGACATGGGAATCTTCCCCAAATTTATCTATAAAATGATTCAATGTCTCTTCGAAAGAACGTTTTTCATTTCCAGCTGTAAGATTGTCGGAAAATGAAACTATTTCTTCTTCTAAAGTTTGGGGAGTATAATCTCCTAATGGTAATCCTAGCTTATTTGCTTCCTCTATGGTAATTCCTGTTCCTATGTGATTTCTTACAATTGCTATTATCCTTGAATCAATATTCTCATTCTCTAAAATCTTGACACCATTAACAGCATGATAAATTGAATGATCAACAGACCGACCGATATCATGTAGCATGGCACCTGCAATGACCAATTCTTTTTGAATTTGTGGAATCTCCAAACAGTATTCTTCTACGATTTTTGTAACAGTTATACAGTGTTGAACTACTTCTCTTGGAGTTTTGTATTTTTTTAAGATGATTAAACACTGATTCTTCGAAGGAATAGTATGATCTTCCATTTATGTTCAAGTTCTGAATTTTATCACTTTTTTTATATCTATCTAAAAACAACTGATATCAAAACTTTTTTAAGAAATTTTTAGTGACACAACTCGACTGAAAATGCCTAGCGAAATAACTAAAGATAGATTGGAAGAGATTATTCAGCTAACCATAGACCAAAATGGTGAATTAAGAACAAAACGTCATAAGGGTGATATTAAGTTAAAATTCAGAACTAAGAAGAGACTCTATACTATTAAACTTCCTCTGAAAGAAGCTGAATCTATAATTAACGATCTTTCATCAAAAATAGATGTAGTTTCCTTTTCGTAAGAAAAAGGAATTATTCTTCATCCTCGTCTTTCTTCTTTTTGATTACTACAATGTCACCAAGAGTTTGAAAAGCTGGACCCTTTTTCTGCTCTTTAGTACCATAAGCTTGAACTTCTTCAGTAATTTTTATGTTGAAAAACTTCTCAAGTCTCCCGATTAAATCATCTGATGGTCTCATTTTGCCTGTTTCTATACTTTGTAATTCAGATACTGATATTTTAGTTTGAATTGAGACATCTTTCTGTGTAAGTTTCATCTTCTGTCTAGCAAGTCTTAGTTTCTCTGAATAATCAATAACTAATTCTTTTGAACCACCAAACCTTCCACTCCTTCTAGGTTGTGAAGATGAGGTTCTTGGGGTATATGGTTGACGTGGAGAAGAGGTTCTAGGGCTAGTTGGTGTTCTCTTGGGTTTGTCTTTTACAACAGGTTTACCGTGTTTAGCACAAGAAGGACAAACTGCTAATTCAGCTCCTTCTATTTTTATTGTAATAGGTCTTGTATGAATTTCATGACCGCACATTTCGCATGTTGACAAATTGGTTCACCATGGAGGTTGAATTTTAACTGACAAATAAACACAAATTCAAAAAGATTTTTCTATTAGCGTAAAAAGACTTCTTATAGTCAAAAAAATAATACGTTTCAGCAATATAAGGGTGATATCTGTGGAATTCTGTCCTAAATGTGGAAAATTACTTCAAACAGAAAACAAAAAAAACGGTGAAACTATCTTGATTTGTCTAAAATGTGGTTATAAACGCAATTTAGGTGAGGATGAAGAAATTACTTTTACTGAGGAAGTTGAACACAACCTTGTTAAGGAAATGACTACAGTATTTGATGAAGCGCAAGTTGATTCAACAAAACCTACAAAAGATATGTATTGTTCGAAATGCAAAAAGAATCAAAAAGTAAGTTTCTGGATGATACAAACAAGAAGTGCTGATGAATCACCTACAAGATTCTTTCGGTGCACCGAATGCGGTGATACTTGGAGAGAATATGATTAACTGGATGTAGCAAAAATGAGTGAATTAGATTCTGATAAAACCTATAAAGCTAAGCCTTTTGTTGATGCAAATATTTCAGAGATTCAAAAAGCTGGTAAATTTCGAATAGTTGGAAAAATAGCAGAAATAACAGATACGTCAATAGTAATTGATGATGGATTTGAACAGATTTCGATTATTCTACCTGAAGACCTGAATATTAATCTTAAAGTGGGTTTGCAAATAAGAGCTCTAGGATATATTGAGATGCTTCCTGAGAAACAAATGAGAGGTTCTTTTATCCAAAATTTCGATAGTGTGGATTTGGAAGTTTACAGGCAAATAAATGAACTTGAGCAATCTTTAAGAAGAGCTAATACTTGATAGGTTTTGCTAGACGATTCCCTTATATAGTGAAAAAAATAAACAGAAAGCAGAGATAAATTCATAATTTAAACAAAAGAATTGGGGTATAAAAATGGCTTTTCAAATAGTATTAGAAGACGCAAAATTGATGTCCAATATTGTGTCAATTATAAGTTCAATAGTTGCAGAGAGCAGAGTAAATGTAGAAGAAGATGGTATCCGAATTAAAGCATTCGATGCTACTCGAATTTCCATGATAGATTTCTTTATGAAAAAAGAGGCTTTTCAGAAATACGATGTGAAAGGTGCAGATCCTATTGGTTTAAGTCTAGAAACATTAAATACAATTTTAAAGACTGCAAAAACTAACGAACATCTTCAAATGGGTTTTGATGATGCTTCAAAGAGGTTTATTATAGAGTTTATTGGGAAAAACCAACAAAGAAAATTTGCTTTATCTGTAATTGACATTCCAGATGAAGGAAATATACCAGATTCAATCCATATTGATTTTGATACAAATTTCGAGATTAAAGCATCCTTCATTCAACAAGTTCTCAAAGATGCAGAAATGGTAAGTGATTACTTAAAGATAAAAGCCAAGGAAGATGGAATCTTCTTTGGTGCAGAAAGCGATACAAAGGCAATGGATACCTTTATTGAACCTCAAAGCGAAGAAATGGAAACTGGTGCATTTCTAGTTTCTGGTGAATCTGAAGCAATGTATTCACTTGACTTTCTTTCAAATTTCCTTAGAGGAATACGCTCCTCTGATTATGTTAGATTATCTTTCAATCAGGAACAACCTATTCGGCTGGTTTATGAGATAGAAGATAAAGGGCATTTAATCTACTTTGTCGCACCTAGAATAGAAGAAAGCGAAGAAATTGAGGATTACGAAGGATAAATCTCAAGGGGGAGACTCTCTATTTCTTATAATGAATTGAGGTAGCACATTGTTTGACAAAATACAAAACAAATGGAAAGAAGAACGGGAAAAAGAACAACTGACTCCCATGAATGATGCTTTCTATGGTGCTATGAGGGATTTTTTGAAAGTAAGAACAACTAGAGCTAAAGAAGAAATCAATCCTCTAATCAAGAAGATTCTAGAGGAAAGAATGAATCGATTAAAGTTTGTTGTTAATGATTTACTGAAAATTAGAACATTAAAAATCATACAAGCTGTTTTGAATAAACAGGAAATTAATGTAAATCTTGCGAGAGAAGAGCAAAATTTCTATGAGAGGATGAAGCAAGTATACGATGTTTATAGAAAAGACGTCTTCTCACCAAAGGATGTTGCATATACTGATCTGGACATGCCTTCAGCAGATCGTCCAAGTGAGGACTCAGATGAGATTGAATTTGTGGCAATAAGATTTATTCAAAGTACCAAAGATAAAATTCAAGGTTTAGATGGTAGAACATATGGACCTTTTGAACCGGAAGATGTTTGTTTATTACCAAAGGAAAACGCAATTGGTCTTGTTAGAAGAGAAATTGCAGAAAATATTGAATTAAAAGAGTAAAATTCTAAGAATTAAGATAGTACTTCTACTATCTCACCCAATATTTTAGCTTTACCGCCACGAGGTTGAGCCAAGTCTTCTTCACATACATTGCATTTTACTACAATTTTTGCTGAATCAAAGATTATTTGCTCATTGCTACAACTAGTGCATTTTACCTTCAGGAACTTTGTTGTTGGATAAGGTACTTTAGACATGGTTGAGTTTTGAGAGCTACTCTTTAAAAAAATGTTGTTATGAAACAAGTTCAGAAAATTAGAGAAAATTGAAGTACTGTGGTGAGGGGAGGGAGATTCGAACTCCCGAACCACTAAGGAACGGATGTCCCATCTAGCCAATGACTCTTGATAGATCTTGAGTCCGTCATCGTTGACCACTTGATTATCCCCCCATTATGAGAGTTTCAACGATATTTGGAAAAATGAACTATACTTATTTAATCTTTTCTTCTTTTAGTCTGGAAATAATATACAATCAAGGGTAGAAGTACAATTATTATTCCATAAGAGAAGAAACCTATCGATGTTTCACTAACTTCACCTGTGAACTTCACTAAAGTTTGTTCTATATTTTCATTTCCCCATTCATCTACAACAGCTAAGGTTACGTTATAGTCTTGTTTTTCATTAATAGATAAGACATAAGTATAATTCCAAGTGCTTGATATTGTTGCTTCATGGCTTCCCCATTTTTTCAGATCATTATTTACGTAGCAATAATAGTTAAAATCTGATCTATCACTTATTTCGAAGATAACATTCACTGTTGTTTCATCAGTGTAATTTATTGTATTCTGACAATTGATGTTTGGTTCATCAATATCGTCCTCCCAAACATATTTCTCGTGATTTAAGATGAAATCTGTGGCATTAAGAGTTAAATCATAGTACAGACCATTAACAACAAGTGGTCTAGGATAATTTTCTGTATAACCAGCAACTGCTTCTATATATTGTGCAATGTCAGGATACAGCTCGAATGTTTCGTTATAACAATCTTTGATAAAAGGCAACGAATAGGTATACATCTCATTTAAGCTTACGACACCATCTAATGAAGAATCTGCAGATATATCAGACAAGGTTTTAGCCCAAAAGTGCGACGATATACCACCAGCGAAAGGAGGTTCACTTAGAAGCCAAGTACCATTTTCTTCAGGGTTATAAGCAATCGCTGGTTCAAAAGAACTTACGCTGCTCATTGCATAGCATTTTTCTGGAAAGAACATTACAAATTCTCCACCATAGCAAGACTCCATCAGAAAGACTTTGTTGGTGGTTCCAATTTGATTAAATTCGTGTTGAAACCAGGTATTGAAATCTAAAACATCACGACAGTATGTGTGTCCGTGGGCTGTAAAGTAAATAAAAACTAAATCGTTCTCATCTACTGCTTGTTCTAGAAGGTTAAGTTGCTCAAGAATAATTGTTTTAGAGATATTATCTTCTCCTAGAAAAAGAGAAATATTATCCTCAGACCATCCTATTTGAAGAAGAGAGTCTTTCATCTCAATAGAAGAACAGAGAGTTGAACCATTTATTTCAACTGGAAATTGATCAAAAAGAATAGCATAGGTTTCGACAGGATTCGTTTCGCTTTTGATCTCAAAGGATTGAACTTTGAAGTTGCCGGAAGTTAGAAACATCATAATCATGAGAGAGATGATTGCTTTTCGGATTGTTATTCTCATTAATTTCTGGCTGCTTCATACACTTATATTCTATTTCATGTTTAGTTCTCTTTTAGTAAAAAAGGAAAATAAGATGGTACCCGAAATTCTTATTAAACTACAGAAACAGAGTTAACATTTGAGTAATAATAAACTCTAGCGTAAGCTGAGTCAAGTTTGTGAGAGCATGACAACTAAAGAAATAGCTGAAGATGAGTTTCTGTTTGATGAAGAAACAATAAGGGATATAGAACTCATGAAAGGTGCTGGACAGTGGAGTATAGTCTGGAGAAGAATTAAGAAAGACAAAATGGGTGTACTAGGGCTCTATATAGTTCTAATCCTGGTCTTAATGGCTTTCTCATCATGGATTCTACTAGGGTTTGATAATTGGCTCACAAACATTGGAGTACTCTGGGGAGATCCAGAAAAAGCCGCTAGTATCAACAATCTCTATGTCGAGCTATGGTTACCCGGAATGCCTAAGGATAGCCCCATAGTATTATTTCAACACCCAAGACACCATTTCCCTGCAGAAGCAAAATTACCACCATCGTTTATGCATCCATTTGGAACAGATAGTGTAGGACATGACATGCTTTCTAGAGTGTTCTTTGGAGCAACAGTATCTCTTGCATTAGGATTCATCTCACAAGCAATTACAGTAATAATTGGAACGATAATAGGGTCAATAGCAGGATACTATGGAGGGTTAGTGGATGGAATCATACAAAGAGTAATTGAAGTAGTGTCATCAATGCCGACTTTCATTCTTATAATTTTTGTAATTGTTATCTTTGAAGACGTGCAGATACCTGGAGGGAAGTACTCTATAGTAGTTATCTTTTGGTCAATAATAACTTGGGGACCAACAGCTTTGATAGTACGATCAAACTTCTTCTCGTTGAAGGAACAAGATTTTGTTGAAGCAGAAAGAGCACTGGGAGCTTCAGATGCAAGGATTATCTTTAAACACATATTACCAAATTCCTTGGCACCATTGATAATAATAGTGACTTTGGGAGTTGCAAATACGATTTTTATATTTGCAGCATTAGCTTTCTTCGGATTCGGGGATCCAACAGCTGTAAGCTGGGGAGATGATTTGAATAAGTGGCAGGATAGTTTAATTGATTACCCATGGATGCCGATGTTTCCAGCGTTGTTCATCTTCTTTACGGTGCTAGGTTTCAACCTCCTAGGCGATGCCTTACGAGACGCTCTTGATCCAAGACTGAAGGATTAATGATTCTTTTTCAGAACTTAGAGTTTTAACAAGGTTAATTCCATCTGTCTGTCTGAAAGGAATTTGCAACCGTCTTTAGTAACAACAACGTTTTCTTCAATACTACAGTAACCATGGTTTGGAACATAAACATGTAACTCCAAAGTAAAACATTGGTTTTCTTCAACAGGGTACATTACAGATTGACCATATTTTTCCCATTTGGGACCAAGTAAGCAACCACCATCATGAACATTTCTTCCGATTTGATGTCCAAGTGCATGCATGAATTCATCATATCCTGCATCTGTTATTACTTTTCTAGCTACATAATCTACTTCCCATCCCAATACACCTGGTTTCAGTTTCTCTGCTCCTGTACTAATTGCTTTAAAGCATGTTTCGAAAGCTCTTCTTACCTCAACTGGTGGAATATCTTCATTGTCTTGCAAAATATAATTCATTCTTTGTAAATCCGACGCATATCCTTCATAGAAAACACCATAATCAACACTGATTAGATTACCTTTTCCGATTTTAACATCAGGGGATGGTTTTCCATGTCCTATTTGTGTGTCTGGACCAACATGTACTAAAGGTGGGTAAGAAACAGTTAGACCTTGATCTTCTGTAAATTGTAATAGCATTTTCTCAATATCTTCTTCTGACACACCTATTTTTGCAGTTTCACTAACTTTCTTGTGTCCTAGTTCACTTATGTCAACAGCTTTCTTTACTAGTTCTAATTCAAGTTCAGTTTTCCTTCCTCTTAAAGCAGCAAGGAGATTTTCTGAGGAAATGAGGCTATCTTTGTATTCTGTATCTTCTAGCATCTTGTTCAATCTTAACCACATTCCATGTGTCATCCCATCAGCAGCAATATTATCAAAGGAATAATTAATGGCGATAGTCTTTGGTTTAATCTCATCTAAAACAGAAAGTAAATCATCTTTGATACTTTGATCGTAGCTGATTACTTTATCATAAATCCCAGAAGCTTCTACATTAGCTGCATCGTATCGTCCACAAATAACGAATTTATGTCCTTTATTACTAATCAGAATCGCTGTTTGCCAAGTCATCCAGCGATCCTCTAATAAGAAGTAAAGTGCTGGATCATGTACTTCTGATGTTTTTCTTATATATGTTAACCACAGATCAATATCTAGTTCTTTCAGAATCTGAACAGCTTGATCTGTTTTTTGTTTTACTACACTCATTAAGAATGCTTTATTCTTCTACTTTATTTGTTTTTTTACATGTATTTAAGTAATTTAAGAAATGCTGTCAAAATAGTTCAATTTTGAACACTAAGAAATTACCCTCATAAGATAAAATTAAAGAAGCTTGAATCACATAATATTTTGTCGGTTGATATCATAACTTATTGTGTGAGATTGTCTATGTCTAGGGAAGCAGTTAATAATTTTGATGAGGATACAGATGTCGGTTCTGTGAAGATGGCATCGAAAATAAATATTTCAGAACGACAAAGACAAACTCTCATAGAAGTAGTTGATGATATAGCAGGGGAGGAAGTTAGACAAGTTACTTTGGTTCTGCTTAATGCAGATCAAGAAACTACGGATGAAGAAATTTCTGAGAAACTTGACATGCGTTTAAATCAAGTAAGAAAATCTCTTTACAAATTATATGACCTTCAACTTGCGACTTTTCGCAGAATTAGAGATAAATCTACAGGTTGGTTTGTATATTTCTGGACATTGCATCCTGAAAGAATTGATGTATTCGTTGAAAAGAAACAACAGGAAGTTATGGAGAAGCTTCAAGAGAGGTTGAATTATGAGGAAGGAAATATGTTCTTTACATGCAATAATCCCGAATGTCCAAGAGTTACTTTTCAAGAGGCAATGGACAATAATTTTGAGTGCGAACATTGTAGTGGACGTTTAGAAGCCTTTGATAATGAACAACTGAAACAAGTATTGAAGGAAAAAATATCTGAAATGACAGAAATCAGAGATAAGACTAAAAAGATAATGAAAGGAGAAGAGTAATTCTCACATTTTATCCCTAGTTAAATCTAGATTGAATTTTATCACTTTCTAGCTCTTTTAATGCATTCTTTGCAATCCATTTAGTACTTTTCGAATCAATTTCCAGAATTTGCTTTGCTAAAATAACAGCCTCTCTGTTAAGATTTAAATTCCTTTTTCCAATTTGTCTTAAAGCCCAGTTTACCGCATTCTTAACATTACTTCTTTCATCTGTTGATTCCTTTTCTATAAATGGAAAGAACCTGATAAATTCCTGATCTTCTGCAACTTTGTCTTTCCAAGCTAGAACTGCAATAAGTGAAAAAGATGCTCTTTTCACAAATTCTTCTTCTCTACTGCTCCACTCAATAGCTTTTGAAAAAGCGTAATCAGTCAAATAGAAAAGGTTCATACAAGCTTGATCAACAACTTCCCAATAGGAGAAATATGGAGATGAAACCCATTGTTCCATTTGAGCTTCTGTTACTAGAGATGCATCATCAATCATAGCTGCAAGAATCATTGTTTCTCTATAACCTAAATCCCACAATTGTTGAGCAAGTTGGTGATTTTTCTTAATCTTCTTTGCCAGCTTACGTAAAACAGGAATTCTTATTCCATATAGTTTCTCGGGATTTATACCGAACCTTATCATCCCTTCTATGTCTTTAGAACTACCCTTAAGGGATTCTAATTCTTCGAGTATTTCCTCAAGTTTCATCATAATCTAAGAATAAACTAGTTTTCAGATTATAAAACTGTGACTTATGATTTTTTGAAAATTAATAAAGTTTAATTGATATTGATTTATTCTTAATACAAAGGTGTTTTTATTATGGTACTTGATCTAAAAACAGCACAAGAAGAAGTTAAACAGACTGGTCTAGGTGATCTTATTATAAAATTAGATCACATTGCTTATCGTGTCAAAATGGGAAAAAGAGAAAAAGCAATGACTGAACTTGCCAATTTGGTACCTTATCAAGAGCATAAATCCTTCAAGGTCATTTCTATGAATGCTATTACAAGCACACTTCGTCTTCATGATACACTACCAGTAATAGTTGTAAGTGAGGGTCTAGCAGAGGACTCTATTGTAGAAAAATATGTCAAAAAATATGGTGGAAGAGTTCATCACTTCGCATATTTAGTTCATGATATAGAAAGGGTTGTAGAAATTCAGAAAAGTAGAGGTGTAGAATTCACTACCTCCAGTATTATTGGAAGTGAAGAAGAAGGAATTAAACAAATATTTACTAAACCAACAGAGGCAGGTAACCATATTATTGAATATGTTCAGCGTTTTGGAGATTTTGATGGGTTCTTTACTCCTTCGAATATTGGTGCCTTGATGAAATCTACAGAAAAATTAGGAGAAGCATAGAATACAAGAAAAGTTTATTTCCTTTTATATTTAGAACATATTGAGAAATATGAAAAAATTACAAGAAATAAAGAACTCAGCTCTTTATCCAAATCCAGTTATGCTAGTATCGGCAGCTTATGAAGACAAAGAATCAATAATCACTTTAGCTTGGGGGGGAACCAGTAGCTCTAACCCTCCTTATGTTTCTATAGCAATTAGAAAATCAAGATTTTCTTATGATTTGATTAAGAATTCTGAAGAATTTGTTCTAAATATCCCTACTGCAAGTATGCTAGAGCAAGTAGAATTCTGTGGAACTAAATCTGGTAGAGAACATGATAAATGGAAAGAGTGTAATTTCACAAAAGGAGAAAGTGAAAACATAAACGCCCCTTACATTGAAGAGTGTCCTGTAAGTTTAGAGTGTAAAGTTTATCAGATTATAGAATTAGGTTCACATGATTTATTCATTGGAGAAGTAGTAGCTTTTCATTTAGATGAAAAATGGAAAGAAGAGAGCTTTCCAGACATGTTAACATATACTCGAGGAAAATACAAAACATGTGTAGATATCGAATAAGATTTGGTGGTCGGACTGGGATTTGAACCCAGGATCCTTTACTCCCGAAGCAAAAATCTTACCAAGCTAGACCATCCGACCATACTTATTTGTCTTTCATCTACCAATTCTTAGCCTGATTATAAAAATTATGAAATATAAATTATGATAAAAAACTCTCAAGAGCTGGTTAAATGAACATCTTTATTATTAGACCAAAGTTAATAACACAGTTTGAATTTAATGATGAAGATTACTTCATAGTAGTTGATACATTTAGAGCAACAACAACTCTAGCAGTTTTAGCAAATTATGGCATTAAAACGATTTATGTTGTTAATAATCAACATGACGCTAGATTTGTACAGAAACAAAAGTGTTCAGACTGTTTACTGATTGGTGAAGAAAAAGGTATAAGAATTCCAGGATTTGATTATGGAAATTCTCCTACTGAGATTTCAAAGGAGAGAATTCAAAACAAGAATGCAATTTTTACATCTAGTAATGGAGCAAAGACATTGATTCAACTTAAAAATATGAAGAATGTTTATCTTGCTGCGCTTGTAAATATGACTTCTCTTTCTGAAACTGTTGGGAAACTGGCTTTTCAAAAGGAAAAAAACATTGTCATTATTCCTGCAGGCAATCATTATAATTTAGATGACTATATTGTAGAGGATTGGATAACAAGCGCTCTCATAGCAAGAAAAATCACTGAAACAAGAAACTTCCAAATTACCAATAGGGATGAATTTTGGGATAAAACTACTAGATTGTTAGATGAAGAAGCAGATATCAAAGATTTACTTATCAAATCTAAGAATGGAAGATATCTAACCAAATTGGGATTTGAGAGAGATATACATTTTTCAATTTCAATCGATAGATTAGGTGATTTTTTGAAAGTGAAAAAATGGCTTAAAATAGATGATTCTGATTGTATTGTGCTTGAATAAAAAGAAAAAAAGAGAACTAGATTAAATATCAACAGTGTTGAAATCTGTTTTTTTGTCTCTTTTATCTAAGTGAAATTTATCAATAAATTCAGAAGGAATACGCTTCAAAACCCTGTAAGGATCTTCAAATAAGCCCAATAGTTCCCAACCAATATCTAATGATTCAAAAATAGATCTGTCCTCATAGTAATCTTGATTGATGAATTTTTCTTCGAACTGTTCAGCAAATTCAAGAGTCTTTTTATCGATATCCGATAGAGATTCATCACCAACTACAGCTACAAGATCTCTCAAATCTTTACCAGTTGCATATAATGCATATAACTGATCTTGAACATATTTGTGATCACTTCTTGTTGAACCTTGTCCAATTGTATCCTTCATTAATCTTGAAAGGGAAGGTAATGGGTTAATTGGAGGATATAATCCTTTACGATTTAAACCAACATCAACATAGACTTGCCCTTCTGTTATATATCCTGTAAGATCAGGGACGGGATGTGTTATATCGTAGTTTGGCAGAGTTAAAATTGGAATTTGAGTAATTGAACCCTTCTTACCATGTATTCTTCCTGCTCTTTCATAAATAGTTGAAAAATCTGAATACATGTAACCTGGATAACCTCTTCTGCTTGGAACTTCGCTTCTTGCTGCTGCAACTTCTCGAAGAGATTCTGCATATGCAGTTATATCTGTAAGAATAACAAGTACCTGATAATCGTGATCAAATGCTAGATGTTCTGCAGCGGTTAAAGCTAGACGAGGTGTTAATAGACGTTCAATCGCTGGATCATCTGCTAAGTTAAGGAAAAGAACCACTTTGTCTAAAGCTCCCGTTTGCTCAAAATCATCTCTGAAAAACCTAGCTTCGTCAGCTGTGATACCCATTGCTGAGAAGATAACAGCAAATTCTTCTTCGGCTCCTAAAACTTTTGCTTGTCTTGCAATCTGTGCTGCTAGCATGTTGTGAGGAAGACCACTTCCGCTGAACAGAGGTAGTTTTTGACCTCTGACAAGTGTCAACAATGTGTCAATTGTACTAATGCCTGTTTCAATGAATTCTTTTGGATATTGTCTTGCGGATGGATTAATAGGCGATCCTGTAATATCTAGAATCTTGTCTGGAACAATGTCTCCTCCTCCGTCAATTGGTTCACCTCTACCATTAAAGACTCGTCCAAGCATTTCAGGGCTAACACCAATTTTCATTGTGTCACCAAGAAATCTGCAAGTAGTATCTTTTGTTTCAAGGCCAGAAGTACCTTCAAAACATTGGATAACTGCAAGATCTTTAGAAACATCCAATACTTGTCCTCTTCTTCTTTCTCCTGTAGTTGTAGTGATTTCAACAATTTCAGCATAAGATACTCCTCCCATTCCTTGTAAATCTACAAACATCAAAGGTCCTGAAACTTCTGTAACTGTTTTAAATTCTCTAGTTTCATATTTTTCTTGTATAGTCATTTTTAATCCTCCACACCAAAATTATCGGGTGTCAAACCATCTATCTCTTTCATCAATTGATTAAGACTTTCTTCAACTTCACTTCTATCAATGTATTTCATTCTTGCAATTCTAATTACTAGCTCGTGTTCAAATATGTCTGCTACCATTGCACCACGTCGATAGAGATCTTGAGCTTTTTCATAAAATCGTAGAATTGTCTTCAACATTAGATATTGTTTGTCTAGACCACAGAAACTATCTGTTTCATGAAATGCATTTTGTTGTAAGAAATCTTCTTTAATCATTCTTGCTGTTTCAAGAATAATCTTTTCACTTGGAGGTAAAGCATCTGGTCCAACTAGAGCTACAATATCCTGTAACTCTTTGTCTTTCTGGAGAAGTGCTAAAGTCTCACTTCGTAATGTTGGAAATTCTGTACTGACATTCTCAGAATAAAAATCTTCCAAAGCTGACCAATAAAGTGTGTAACTTAGTAGATAGTCAATTGCTGGAAAATGTCTACGACTAGCTAAATCTTTAGAGAGGGCCCAAAATACTTTTACTATTCTCAATGTATTTTGAGTTACAGGCTCACTGAAATCTCCACCTGGGGGACTTACAGCACCGACTACTGTAATACTGGCTTCTCTTGGTTTAGTTCCAATTGTTAGTACTCGTCCTGCTCTCTCATAGTATTCTGCAATTCTTGAGGATAGATATGCTGGGAATGATTCTTCACCAGGCATTTCTTCTAATCTTCCTGAAATTTCTCTCATAGCTTCTGCCCAACGTGATGTACTATCTGCCATCATAGCTACATCATACCCCATATCACGGAAGAACTCTGCAAGTGTTATACCTGTATATACACTTGCTTCTCGAGCAGCAACAGGCATATTTGATGTATTAGCGATTAATACTGTTCTATCCATCAAAGGTCCTCCTGTATATGGATCTACTAGTTTTGGAAACTCTCTAAGTACATCTGTCATCTCGTTTCCTCTCTCTCCACAACCAACGTATACTACGATTTTAGCATCTGACCATTTTGCTAATTGGTGTTGACTTACTGTTTTACCAGTTCCAAATCCCCCTGGAATTGCCCCAGTTCCACCTTTAGCTATAGGTGCTATAGTATCAAAAATTCGTTGCCCCGTAATTAAAGGTACATTGGATGGTAACCTTTGATGATATGGTCTAGGTCGTCTAACTGGCCATCTATGAAAGAACTTTAAGTCTACTTTATCGCCAGAAGGAGTAGCTATAGTAGTTGATAAATCATCTACAGTATAATCTCCTCTTTGTGCAATAAAATCAATTTTTCCTTGAATATTAGGAGGAACCATTAACTTGAAATCCACTGTTGGAGTTTCAGGAATCTCACCTAAAATATCTCCACCAACTACTTTGTCTCCTACTTTCAAACTAGGTGCAAAATCCCACAATTTCTTGTGATCTAGACCAGGAATTTCAATTCCTCTTGCAATGAAATCACCCGAAACTTCTCGGATAACTGGTAATGGTCTTTGAATTCCATCAAAAATTTGTCTCATCAAACCTGGTCCAAGTTCAACTGAAAGAGGAGCATTTGTCAAATAGACAGGTTCTCCAGGAGTTAACCCTTCTGTGCTCTCATAAACTTGAATAGTTGCTAGGTCACCAATAAGTCTGATAATCTCTCCTACTAGCTTTTCATCACCTACTCTTGCTACATCATATAGCTTAGATCCTAACATGTTAGAAGCTTGAACAACTGGTCCAGAGATTCTATCAATTAAACCGATTTGCTCAGTATTAGCTGTAGTCATCTTTCATACTCTCTGCTTGCTACCCAACTTAATGATTTCTTTTTTTAAGTTTTGTTAAATCTCTCTCTTTTATCTAATTTAGTCTTTTACAGAGAAGATAACAAATCTTAGAACACTTTCAGATTTTCAAGGTTTATTGATATTTCTTTAAAGCTTGTTTTACTAGACTTAAACCTTGTTTGAGTAGAACCTCAACATTTTTACTACTCTTAGCTTCTACAAAGATTCTAAAAATAGGTTCAGTTCCAGATGGTCTTATCAATATCCAACCATCAGTAAAGAATAACTTAACTCCATCAACTGAGATTACTTCATCTGCTTGAGCAATGCTTTGGATGTGGTCCATTACCCTAAACTTAAGTTCGTTAGGACACATGATCTTTTCTTTTGCTTGAAAATATTGAGGTAATTTTAAAGATAAATCACTCAACTTTTCTTTGGATTCAGCTAAGATATTAGCCATCAGTGCTGCCGCCATCATTCCATCTCTAACGCTTTGGTGAGGTGCATAGAACAATCCTCCATTTTCTTCTCCTCCCAATATACTGTTATTTTCAATCATCTTTCTACTGACATAGATGCATCCAACAGGTGTCCATATTACGGTTCCACCTAACTCTTCTGCGATATCACTAACTGCAGAAGAAGAGCTAACTGGAGTTACAAATTGTTTGTTGTTGGATTTTTGTAAAATCCATTTTTCGAATAGTACAATTGATTTGTCCCCAAAATAGATTTTACCTTTTTCATCACCAAAGATTGCTCGATCTGCATCTCCATCATGAGCAACACAAAAATGAGCTTTAGTTTGATTTGCTACAAATCCCATCGTACTAAGCTTTACTGGGTCAGGTTCTACACCTCTTCCTGGAAATTTTCCATCGAGCTGACAGTTAACAGATACTACCTTTATACCTAATTCTCCAAGTAAATGGGGGGTTACCAAACCACCTACACCGTTTCCACCATCAACTACAGCTATAAGTTTACTCTTTCGTATTAAATCGGCATCTACCAAACTGATAATTTGATCTACATATTCAGATGTTAGATTCATCTCTGTTATTTTGTTAATCGTTTTTGTTTTATCAATTTGATAGATTTCAGTTTCATAAATTTCTTCAATTCTCTTCTGTTTTGCTATATCGATTTCTATTCCATCCGAATCTATTACTTTGATTCCGTTAAATTCCGGAGGATTGTGGCTTGCCGTTACAACTATTCCCATTTGTGCATGCAAATGAGGGACTGCATATTGAACTAGAGGTGTAGGGACAATCCCCAGATCTATTACTTCTATATCTTGTTCTAAGAAGCTTGAAATTACTTCTTCTTTGAGTGAAGGGCTACTTAATCTAGAATCTGAACCAATTACCATAGTTCCTTTGTCTAGCATATAAGAAGCGATGGCAGAACTCATTTTGGAAATAAACTCTGGGGTGATTAAATCTCCTACAACTCCTCTGATCCCATTTGTTCCAAAATATTTTCTTCTCATCAATCATCCTTTTACGTGTTGAATTAAATCTCTTTCGTCATATCTTTGGATAATAAGGTGCAACAGAATCCTTTAAAAGAGTAATTTATGCTATTCATTTAACTGGACAAATATTGTCGTGGTAGATACTATGAGCGTTGAATTTCTTAAAAAGATAAGAAAAACAGAAAGAGATTGCGAAGAGAAAATCAAGCAAACAGAAATAACCAAACAGAATGCTGTTTTAGAAGCTGAAAAGACTTCTATATTGAAGATTAGGGATGCAGAAATTCAAGCAAAAGAAGAAGCTGATAAAGTTCTTTCCGGTGTTGAGGGTAGAGTTGAGAAAGAATTTGCTACAATGAACAAAGGGTTTGAAGAATCCCAAAGCAAACTCAAAGAAAAAGCAAAAAAGATTGAGAAAGAAGCTATCGATAAAGTTCTCACTGAAGTTTTATAATTCTTTATTACGTGATTTGAATGAGTTCTCCTCAAAGAAACAAAATAGTAAGCATTGGTGATGAAGAAACATCATTAGGGTTTAAACTGTCGGGAATATCGCAAGTGTTTACTGAAGAGCCTGAAAAAGCTGGATCATTGTTGAGAACATTATCTGATGACCCTGAAATTGCTATTCTTATTATAACCGAAGAGGTAGCAAAAGCAAATGAAGCGGTCCTAAGAAGAATAAAATTAAATCCCTATCCTGTTATTGTTGAGGTGCCAGGTAAAAAAGCACAATATGAAGGTGCTGAAGACAAAGTACGAGCTTTGATTAAAATGGCCTTAGGCATTGATATTGAAATGTAATGGGAAAAGTCTTTAAGATTGTTTTTTCTTCTTTTGTTGGAGAATATTGATATGAATGACAAAATAATTGGTTTGGTGATGATTTTTGGTTCACTCTCAATTATTGGATTTCTTCTAGTTTGGACAATTATTATGCCAATTATTTGGGAAGATCGATTCTTTGATGCTTATCTAGGTTTAGCTATAACTGTTTTCATTATTATTTCTATAGCACTACTGTTTATTGCTTGGGTAGGAAGGATTTTTCTCAAAAATAGAGCCCCCAAAGAAGAAGTCTTTGATGAACAAATAGAAGAATATAAAAAAACAAACGATTAGGTAAGAGTGATTACAATGAGTGGAAGAAGACCTATGTCTCCTCGTGATGCAAAGAGAATGCAAGCAAGAATGAGACAAATTGAATTAGAAGGTGTTGAAGAAGTCATTATACGTTTCGCAGATAAAGAAACAGTAATTCATCCAACAACTGTTATGAAAGCTTTCATTCCAGGAATGATGGAATCAGATACTTTTCAGATAGTAGGTCCTGGAACAGATAGACCAAGAGGAACTGAAGAAGGAGTAGCAGCTGGAGTTGATTTTACTGATTCGGACGTTGAATTAGTTATGGCTCAAGCAGGTGTTTCAAAAGAAGAAGCACAAAAAGCACTTGAGGAAGAAAATGGAGATTTAGCTGGAGCTATTGTCAGACTCAAAAGCAAATAGTGATTATTTTTCTTTTCCTATTCCCTTTCTAATTGCTACAGCAACTCCTGATTTCATTTCTTTCATTAGTTTTCCTGATATTTTAGCTGTACCAATACCCAAAAATTCTCCTTTTTGATTTGTTACAATGACTTCATCTTTAGCAGAGATGCCTTCATCTAAATCTACAATATGTTTTGAAAAAACTGTTTTACCATCTCTTACAAAAGGATCAGCGTCTTCATTTACAATGACTGTAAAACCAAAATTATTTTTGTGCAGTATTTCCCCTCCCAGAATAGAAGGTATCAAAAAACCGTCACGCACACGAAAGGAACAGATTCGTTCTTTGTTTCTATAGATGTATCTTATTCTTTTTGTTCCCTTTGATCTTTCTACCATAGTTTCTTCAGAAAACAATGCTTCTCCTGCACCTTTACCAAATTGAAAATCCGCAATAGTACGGATTTGTTTTAAATCAAAGGAAGATGGTTTTTCTTGCTTCTGCATATATTCTAATTTTGGGGAAGCAGCTAATAAGAATTATTATGATTAATAAAATTAATTTAGTTAATAGGTTAAGAAAAGTGGTTATTTGATAACGTGTAGATCAAAACATAAATGACTCAGCCTTGGAGAGTATTTCTTTACAATTCTTGTATCATCTAACTTGATTTCTGAGTTTGCAGATTTTAGTAAATCTTGTATTTTTTTCTTTGATTTCTTTATATTGTCCCTTTCTACTAATTCGTGATAATGTATCCAACCTTCTCCTTTGATTGCATCTTCTGCTCTGAGGAACTGTTGCTTATCAATTCCAAAATAACCCATCAATACTCTTGTAGCAATACTATTTGGTGTTGTATTCCTATTATCTCCATGAATAGGAAAATATCTATCTACTACTTGATTTTCCTTGATGTTCTTGATTAAAAATTTAAAAGCTTCATCATTGATTTCAATTCCATAACACTTGATACTTGGGTTACTTATAACAAGTGGCAAAGATAAATTTCCAATACAAGCAAACATATCAACTAGAATTTCATTATCTTGAACAGTGTTGATAAGGAACCCTCTTTCTCCCTTATTTCCTGGAGATAATGTGATTTTTGCAACATCTATGTGGAAAATTGCATCATACTCTTTGTGCTTGGTTATAGTTCTTTTTTCACCTGCAATATGGTAAATCTGGGGTTTCCGATAAATTGTATTTGTTGAAAGCTGCTCAACAACAACATTTACCTGGGGATCATTATAGATAACAATCTCTCCAATTTGCGATTTATAATCACTTAACTCTTGAGAAATATGTCTAAAAATTGCTATATCACCTATTACAGAATAACCTGAAGGAAGTTTGTCTAACAATTTATTATCAAGTTTGTCTTCTAATGAGGTCTGTAATAGTTCTTTTAGTTTCATTAAATCTAAAGAATCTTCCAACACCAATTTTTAATATTATCCCCTTTTCACTATTACTAGGAAAATGGTTATCGGTGCTAAACTTTATGATGATTACGCTCTACTAGAAGAGAAAGAAGGCAATACAATCTATAGTCAGGGTTGGTTTGGTAAACACACTAAAGCAGGGCACATTAAGCTCAGTTCATATGAAACAGTTCTATTGTTAGAAAGGAAAAAAATCGATATACCTGATAAGAAGGGGTCTTCCATGCCTTTATCTGATGTAGTAGCACATTTTTCAAACAAGATTTCTGATTTCTTAGTTCGCTTCTTATTATACAAGGATCTGAGAAATCGAGGTTATGTTGTTAAGGAACATAAAGAAAATGGCAACTACTTTGAGTTATATGAAAGAGGTGCTACACCAAATAAAGCTAAACACTTGGCTTTGGTAGTTACAATGGCAGAGGGAGTTTTGTTTGAAATTGATGAGATAGATCAAATAGTTTCACAAGCAAAAGAGATTAGCAAACAGTTAATTTTCGCAGTAATAGATGGTTTAGGAGATGTTTCCTACTATAGTGTAAGTGAATTAGAATTCACAAAAATAAATATTGATGGTTAAGGTTTTATTATGCATTACGTCCCAGATACTTCAACAATAATTAATGGTCAGTTTCTGAAATATATTGACGAAAAGGAAGATATTGAATCCATCGTTCTTTCTAGAGTTGTGATTGCTGAAATTGAAAATATGGCAAATCAAGGAAAGACAACAGGAATAACAGCCTTAGAAGAGTTACAACGAATGAGGGATTTCAGTGCAAAAAGAGGCATTAGTATGATTGTAGATGGAAGTCGACCAACTTACAATCAAATTAGAGGTGCTTCTATTGGAGAGTTAGATGCGCAAATTAGAGAACTTGCAGGAGAGTATGATGCAATTCTAGTTACTTCTGATCGAGTAATGGCTGAAATAGGAAAAGCTGAAGGTTTAGCTGTTGTTTTTATGAAAGAAGAACCAAAAAGCATCGGGAAGATGGTAGAGGATTACTTCGATGAGAATACCATGTCTATCCATCTAAGAGAGAACAACCTACCTTTAGCCAAAAAAGGATTACCTGGAAATTTCCAGTTAATTGCTCTTGATGAAGAGCCAATTTTAACTCGTGAGACCTTAGATGAACTGGCAAAGGATGTCATTGAAAGGGCATCTAGAGAAAAGGATAGTTTCATAGAATCAGATAGACATGGGACAACTGTAATTCAATTGAAAAGTACTAGAATTGTGATAATTCGTCCTCCTTTCAGTGATGCTATGGAAATAACAGCTGTTAGACCCATTGTAAAACTGACATTGAGAGATTACAAGGTGGATGCAAAACTACTTGATAGGATTGAAACACAGGCCGAAGGTATAATTATTGCTGGTCCTCCTGGAGCAGGTAAAAGTACATTTGCAACTGCAATGGCAGAATTTTATGCTGATAAAGATAAAATAGTTAAAACCTTTGAGAATCCACGAGATCTTCAAGTTGACAATAGAATAACACAAATGTCCGGTTTTGAAGGAGATATCTCTGCATCTGCAGATTTGGTACTCTTAATGAGGCCTGATTATGTAATATACGATGAATTACGTAAAACCAGAGACTTTGAAACATATTCTGATTTAAGGTTGGCAGGTATAGGATTACTTGGAGTTGTTCATGCTACTCAAGCTATTGATGGCATTCAAAGATTTATCAAAAGAGTTGATTTAGGTGTTATTCCCTCGATTGTAGATACAATTATCTTCATCTCAGAAGGACAGATTTCTAAGGTTTATACACTTGAAATCACAGTGTCGTTGCCCTCTGGATTAACTGAGAGGGATTTAAGTCGTCCAGTGATTAAGGTTAATGATTTTTATTCAGGTAAAGCAGAATATGAAATCTACACTTTTGGTGAACAAATTGTTGTTTCTCCTCTTCAAAAGACAAGCTTAAAGTATTCCAAAAAGGGAAAATCAATAACAGCAAATTCAGCTCAAATTCAAAAAGTTCTCAAGCAATATTCAATTTATGATTTTACATATGAGTTTGAACCACCAAATTCTCTAACTCTATTTGTTTCTAATAAAGACAAACCTCGTATAATTGGTAAGGAAGGACGGAATATAGATGAAATTGAGGAAAAATTAGGTTTATCTATAACTGTAAAATCTTTTGGCGAGCAAGAAGAGATGGAATTTGTTTTAGATATGTATCCATCAAAAGGAAAACTCAATCTTGTATTTCCTAGCATTTGTATTGGCAAGGATGTAATAATCGCTATAAATGGCTCTCCCTTGACTCAATTAACAGTTGGTAAGACTGGAGAAATAAGTGTAGCAAAGAATACAGAAATAGGTAAGCTACTGATGGAAGCTCATCACAAAGGTGATACTATAACTGCAATGCTTTAACTTGTCAACTTTTTTTTATCAATTTTGCACTATTCTTTTGTCCAATAATAATCTTATCAGCATCAGAGGGAAATAGGCCATTTTCTACTATTCCTGCAATATTATTAAGATTCATTTCCATGCCGAAAGGATCATATTCTTGTCTAAAGGTTATATCACCAATTATATTTCCATTATCAGTTATCACTGGTCCTTTCTTTCCAGATCCATAGCGTAATTGGAGTTCTCCCCCTAGTTTGAATATTGGTTGAAGCACAGTGATAATTGCTTGTTTTATAATTTCAACAGGAACGGGATAACTTAGTAAATCTCTTGGATATTTTGAGCTATCTGCGATTACTATGAATTCTTCAGAAGCTCTTGCCATTATTTTTTCCACAGTTAAAGCTCCTCCTCCCCCTTTAATCAAAACATAATCTTTAGTGATTATGTCTGCCCCATCTACATAGATATTTATTTCTGGATATTCAAGTAACGTTGAAACAGGTAATCCTGCTTTAACAAGTTCAAGGTGGGTTTCTGCAGAGGAAGGAATAGTGATTATTTCTAGTTCATCTTTGTTTACAAATTCACCTAGTTGTTGGATAAAATGTTTTACAGTTGAACCTGTTCCTACTCCAACAACAAATCCGTCAAATATGAATTCTTTTGCTGCTTTCTGGGCAGCGAAAAACTTGCCTTTTTCATGTTCCGAAACCTTTACACCTTTTGAAACCATTAGTTACTCATCCATCTAAATGTAATTGTGAACCTTTAACATAAATTGAATTAAAACTTTTTCAATATCATTACTAAAAATAAAAATGAGAAGAAAAGAAAATAATTTTATTTTCCTTCCTTTTAGACGAGAATTTTACCTTCATCAAGTAGATTCTATTGCTGTTCACTCATGAACTTCTTTAGTCTATCTAATTCTTTTAACATCTCTTTTCGTAGAGCTGCTATTGATGTACTTTTAGCAAACAGATCTCCTTCTCCTTCTCCTCCTGCTGGAGGTGCTGCTGGAGCAGTTACAGGAGGTGCGGCTACACCTGGTGGTTTTGGAGTTGGTATTGTTGGTGCTGGAATTGAAGGTGCTGTAGCTGGAGCTCCACCTGGAGGTGCTGTTGGCAATGGTGGAGTTGGAACTGCTGTAGCTGGAGGTGTCTTACCCACACTTGGTGGTGGTGGTGGAGCTGCTGTACCAGTTGACGGAAGTGCAGCGGGTGTTGGTGGTGTTGGAGGGGTTGCGGCAGCTTTATCCTTCTTTTTCTTCTTAACTTTAACAGGCTTAGCTGGTTTAACGGCTGGTGGTGCTGGAGCAACTACTGGTGGTGCTGGAGCAGTTGTTGGTGGAGCTGGAGGTGCAGTTGCTGGAGTTGCTGAAGGAACATCTATTTTCTCTTCACCCTTAATTTTACTTAAGTAATCTCCCTGCATCTTCTTTAGCTCTTGCTCTAATTGAGAAACTTCAGCTTCTCTGGTTGTTTTCTCAATTTCATCTTCAATCTTCTTAACATCAGATGCGTATCTTACTGATAGCCTACCAAATATTGATTCACTAATTTCCTTCTTTCTATGTGCGTTAGACAATGCTTGTTGCGCAGCTTCGAACTTCGCTTTTTCTATTTTAAGAATAGCAATACGTTCTGAAGGAGGAATATCAGTAGGTGTTGGTAGATCTGAATCCATATCTAAATCAAGGAGAGAAGGGGAATCTTTCTTTCTATAAACTCTAGTTGTTATGAACACTACAAGTGCACTTAGAAATGTGAAGATAATTAAAAGATAAATTAACAACTTCACTCCTGGATCAGTTAAACTTTGTGGAGGTAAATTCTCAAACCAATCTATAAGCGACATATCCTTGCCTCTGAATTTTATTGTATTTATAATACTTTTATTTGTTTCTCTGTCTATTAAATTATAAGATTATACTTAATAAACTCTATCAAAGTGTCCAATTGAAAAAAGGTGATAATATCTCGAGAATATTTTCTATTTTGACGAAAAAATGCAAACTGCTTTACAAAGAATGGTTGTTCATTGTTTTTTAGCTTCTAATATTGCCTTTACTCTCTTCAATCTTGAAAATGTTTCTCTCTCTTGTTCTTCAAGAGTACTAGCTATGAAAGTCGCAGTTGCACGTAATTTTGGTATTAAGATATAATTGAGAGCGTTAACCCTTCTTTTTGTCTTGTTTATCTCAACTGCCAATTTTTCAAGTAAAGTCATCTTCTCTGCAATAACCATTAATGTCCTTAGTGACTTTCGAAAATATACAATAGATCTATCTAATTGTGCACTAGAACTAGTCAACCCATAGAAAATATCTTCTCCTTCTTTTTGAATCTCATTAACAATGAATCTTGGAGACCTAACTCCCATTATACTTACAGTTTGTGGGGTTATTTCTAAGACAGCAGGTGCGTATTGTGCAAGGTCCCTAATTTTATCAGGTCCTACAATCATTTCAGCTTTTGCTAGAGATTGATAAGCAACCATTAACTCTTCTTCAACTTGCTTTCTTGCTTCTCTTACTTCATCTTTGATGGCATACAATTCTATAACTAAAGCATCCATCTTCTCTTTTAGAAGATCGTGTCCTTTCTGAGCTAGTTTAATCCTGGATCTAGTATTCAATAGCTCCATTCTTGTTGCACTGATTGTACCAAACTCTGGGGTTGCCATCAACGAAAGAAATACCAGTTAAGTTAAATAGTTTTTGTTTTGTAGAAGAAGGTTAGAATTGCTAACAAACCATATTTCGACAAGTTTCATAAGAATGTTCTTAATGGAAAGGTATTTTATTCAATATTATTTTCATTATTAAAAGACAGTTGTGACATTGAATGACTTTAGACATCTATGATAGAACAAAGGAAACTGGAGAACTTGTTTTTCCTGGAACCCGCCTAGCTGTTACAGAAGAATTTATTGGAGGACAAGGAACTTATACTGAAGGTAACCTTATTTATGCAGCTGTTGCAGGAAAAGTTAGCATCAACATCGAAAGACATGAAATCTCAGTAATGTCAAAACCAACTACTGCAGTTATTCCTAGAAATGGGGATATCGTAATAGGTGGCGTTGTAAATGCTTCACGTCAAATGATTACTGTTTCTATAAATTATGTAAATAACAGAGAAATTTATCCAAATTATACAATGGTTATACATGTTTCTCAGCTTTCAAAGGAGTATCTGGATACAGTAGATGAAGCAGTGTGTTTGGGCGACATTGTTAGAGCCAAAGTTATAGATAGTAAGACAATTCCTCTGCAAGGATCATTAATAGGTTCACAACTTGGAGTTATTTTAGCTAAATGTTCAAGATGTGGATCACAATTAGATAAAATTGGGAGAAATAAACTGAAGTGTAAAGAATGCTCTTATTTTGAGAAAAGAAGCACAACCATTGATTATGGAAGTGGAAAATTAGCATTCAAAACATAGAAAGTATATTATTAGATTGGTGATCGGTTTGGCAAGAACAACCATGAAAGAGATTTATGTTTCAATTGTTAAAAAAGATCTCTTGGAATTTTTCCTGGAATTACTCTCAGATTCATTACGTTATGTAGAATTTGTTTTTACTTATAGAAAAGGAAAATCAAAAGTTTCTCTCTTTGGAGAAAGAGAAATGGTTAACCAATCTGCTATTATAGTTAAAAATCTCGCAAAGATGTTTAATCAGTCTGCTGTCCTCAATGGTGATGGCTTTTATGTTCACAATTTAAAACTTATACAACAAATAGGTTCCAAAATCATCTCATTACAAAGCCTAAGTACAGTCTTAAATCATCTTAATATATTATCAAAAGTAGAAGATCAAAACTTAGTTACAAAAGCAAGTATGAGAGACGTTCAGAAGATTTTATCTTCTATGCATGATTTAATTCAGGAAACTCCTTTAAATGTTAGAACCCAGGTAATGAAAAGAATTCTAGCTACAGTTAGTTATTGTACGGAACTATCTCCATCATTTGTTCTTGATAAAGGATTAGAATTGGAATATTTCAGAAAGCAAAAAAACACTATTTCAATAAATTACAATCCTGAGAAATGTATAAGAGAATTGGTAGAGAAATTATCTGGTGAATCTACACAAACTGAGTTTCAAGTTACTAGGGATAAGGATGCAGAAATTGAGAAAATTTTATTCAGAGAATAAAATTAGTCTAGACTGGTAAAATATTTAAATCAAGCATTGAAACAAACCTCAGAGGCAATAAAATGTATATTAACATCTTAAAACAAGAACAAGGTTACCTCAAATTTAATATCAAAGCTACTGACCCTCACACTTTGTACAATCTCTTACGTGAGGAATTACTACAAGATACTGAAGTAGATTTTGCTGGTTATTGGCGTGATGAATCTTTTTATGAATCTGTAGTTTTCCAAGTAAAAATGAAGAAGAAGACAGGAGATCCTCTTGTTTCTATAAATTCCGCATTAGAAAGATTGGAACAACAATCAAAGGAATTTGTTGATTTATGCAAAGCAAAAATTGAGTAGGTTGTTTCTTTTGACTTCATCTTTTGATCCAAATCAAGGTTGGGATACTTTACTTCTGAATAATAAACTAGCTAGATTTGGTGATTCAATTGTGAATTTTATTTACAATGCAGCTGTTTACAACGTAACTAATGAATTACAGGGAGTAAAGGTTTGGGATAAATGCCTTGCACATGCATGTAGAAATTCTCCCATAAGGAAGTTTGTTGGAACAAGAAAAAATGCTGGGGATTTGGGTGATGCTGTTGAAGCATTTGTAGCTTTTTCTTATTTAAAAAATCCCACTACCATTACAGAAATGATTTCTATTTTAACAAAAAGTATTACGATTAACAAGCACTTATTAGAAGAGGATGAAAGAGAATTGTGTGCAAAAGCGTTTACAGATTTAGTAAATGATTTGTGCAATAATATAGGACTAAATAATAAGATTCAAATTATGTAGTCCTTAAAATTCTGACCAATCATATCTGCTAACCTTAAACTTTCAGGTACACAACTAGTATAGGTTGTGTTCTTTAACAAATTTTTTACCTCATTAATGTCTTTGAAACCTAAGTATTGCACATGGACTTTGCATTCTCTTCCACTTTGATTAATGAATTCAATCTTCTCTAATGCTGGATTAGACTTTAGAATTTCAAGGCGTTTTTCCCAATCTGGAAGATGGGTGAGAGCTTTTTGTACTTTAGTGTTGTTAGGCGGCTCATGCAATATTGAAATAATAGGTATTGATGTTTTTTGAAAGACCTTCAACATGTTGATGATGTTAAATGCAGCAATTGTAGCACTCCCTAAAATTGTAGCTCTTATTTGATTTTTGAATTTACTTTCATTTACCAAATTGATTATTTTTTCTGTTGCATCAAAACCATCTATAGTTAATTCCGTTCTTAAAATACCTTCAACTAGGCTGTTTCCCCTTACAACAACCCCAAAAACGAAAACCTTTGAAGATTTTTCTCGGTCAAAAGCTGCGTCATCAATACCAATGGTTCGAATATCCTTCTTCACAATTAATCATCTAGTGATTTTGATTTAAGTAAGTTCCGAATTTAAGTGATAAGAAAGTAACTTTTTAAATAAACACAATAGAAAGGATACTGGTCTATATGAGCAGAAGAAACCTTCCAGAAACTGGTGATTTAGTAATTGGTACAGTAAAGAGTATATTTGATCATGGAGTTTATGTTGATTTAGATGAATACGAAGATTTACAAGCTTATTGTCATGTTTCTGAAGTTAGTTCCACTTGGGTAAGGAACATTCGTAATGTTATGAGGTTAGGTAAGAAAGTTGTAGGAAGGGTTATGCGTGTCAAAGAACATCAGATTGACATTAGCATCAAAAGAGTTTCTGATGGTTTGAAACGAAAGAAAGTTGAAGAAACTAAAAGGTATAAAACCGCCCTAACACTTCTTGAAATGGGAGCTAAAAAGAGAAAAATCAATTTTGAAACAGCTAGAGCTGAAGTAGAAGATCTTTGTACTCAATATTATGGTAGTCTTTACCAAGCATTTGAAGAAGCACTATTCGGTGGTGAAAATGCGTTCATTGATGCTGGTGTAACTGAAGAATGGTCCAATGTCCTAACTGATATTGCAAAGAAAAACATGACCATACCTAAAGTAGAGATTTCAAGAGATCTGGAGATAATCTGTTGGGAAGGAAATGGGGTTAATTTGATTAGGGATGCTCTTAAGAAAGCAGGCAAATCAAGAGAAGAGATTGAAGCTGGAGTAGAAGAGCTTGATATGAATATTTACGTAAGAGGTGCTCCTATATACAGATTCGTCATTTCTGCAAGAGACTATGAATTAGCAGAAGAATTGATGTCAAAAGCAATATCTGCAATTGAAGATAGCTTAACAAACTATAGTGCTTCAGTGAAGGTTGTTGAAACAAAGTAAAGGGAGATTTTGATGACTAAATCAATTTTCTTTTGTTCCAAATGCAAAGCTTATACTTTGGATGAAAAATCATGTCCAATTTGTAAAGGGAAAGTAGTTTCTCCCCAGCCTGCTCGTTTTTCTATTGAGAAAGAAAAGAAATATTCTATTTACAGAAGAAGACTGTTAAAAGAAAATCTAAAAGAGTAGTATTCATTTAGTTTGCATTATTGCAACTTTGATTATGTGTTGTTTTTTTGTATGAAAGCGATAAATCTTAGGGATTTCAAATTCAGCTTTGATTATTTCTTTTACTTCTTTGTTATGTTCTTTTACAAAATTTCTCAAAAATTCAATATTCTTCTCCTGATAAAGATGAATTGAATATGTTACATCAGAAGCATTTAGAGCTGAGAGCAAAAATTCTTGATCTTTAATCTCCCCTTGAATCCCAAAGGGGCTATTCATAAAAACAGTATCAAATCGACGTTTAGTGGTCCTTACATCTTCCTCCATGAAATTGACCTTTAAATTTAATTTAACTGCATTTTGTTTGGCAATTTCCAGAGCTTTTTTGTCTATTTCTAATCCGCTAACTTCTTTTGCCCCTAACTTTTTAGCCCCTATTCCAAACATTCCTGTTCCACAGCAAAAATCTCCTACTGTTTTATTTTCAATGTGTCCAAGTTGGTAAGCTCTCCAGAGAATCACAGCAGCAATACGTGGAGGAGTTTGATATTGTTCTAATTCAACTCTTGGATTCTGAAAAGTTTGTACTTGAGAAAGCAGTATTTCAATGTCCTTCTGTTTCAAACTAAACACTTCCCTTTGTTTTTTTCAGCTGTTGCAGGATAGTTTTGAAAATTCCTATTAAAGAATGAATCTCCTCACTAGATGAAAAACTTCGATTAATTACTGTTGTAAAACTATGAAATGCAATTGGTTTTCTGTATTCCTCGTAGTGAATCAAGTCAATTAATTCTTGGACTAAATCAAAAAGGATCTTCCTTTCTATACCAGTTGATGACCTTTCTTCAGCAATTTTCTTTTCAGTTTGTGATAGTTCTTTCCATATTTCATACAATATGATTGCAACAGCTTGAGAGATATTCATGACTTTATGGTCTCCTGGTACGGGAATATTAATCAAAAAATCACAGTAACGCAATTCCTCATTTGACAAACCTCTGTCTTCTCTACCAAATACTATACCAATGTTACCTTGAGATACATTTTGAATCTCACTAAGATCCCATGGAAAAGATGGTTGTCTAAACACATTATAATTCAAACCTGCTTTTGCTGAGGTTCCAATTATAAATGAGTAATCTTGTTTTATCTCTTCTAAAGTGTTGACAATTATTGCTTCTTCCAGGAATTTAATCGAATGTTTAGCTCTTCTTCTTGCTTCCTCATGTAGGTGATCAATTTGAGGTGCAATCAATACTAATCTATTAATACCGAAATTATTACATAATCTTGCAATTGCACCTATATTACCCTCTATTTTAGGTTCTACTAGGATTACATCTTGTTTGATATTTATTTCATAGCTTTTCATTTCTTTCACAAAAATCAATTTTTACTAAATATAGTTTCTCAAAGAATAGGCTTAGTTTCTCAATTATTTCCAGATTTATATCTTCCTTTTTCAAGTTCTTAATGTCTTTATCAGACCAACTTAGAGAGGAAAATATTGTAAAAAAAGTGGCACTGGCCTTACTTTTTTTTAGAGAAACTAGCATATGATATGTTTCTTCATATCCTTTTTTTCCTCCAACCAGCATGAGTTTATGTAAAGGAGATATGTTATTTTCTTCATTTTCTTCTGGTAAATACGGAGGATTCCAGATGATAATATCAGATTTGAGATTATGAATCGCTTCAAGTTTATCCATACATGCAATATCAATTTGATTGCTAATATTGTTTATATCTAAATTCTGTTTTATAGCTCTTGTAGCCTCAAAAGAGATGTCTGTTATTAGGAACTGAGTTTCAGGGTTATTCTTTGCAAGAACAATAGATATTATTCCCGAACCACTTCCTATTTCTACTATTTTCTTTGTGGTGCTAGGTATTTCTATAGAATCAACTAAGAAAAAAGTATCTTCTGCAGGAAAGTAAATGTCATCATCTAATTCTAATTCTATTTCATATTTGGGGAAATTATATCTGACCAAAGCTCTTCACCTATCCTTTCTTTAATTTGATTGTGAAATTCCGCGAGTTCTTCTAGAGACATTGTGAAAACTCGTCTACCCATAAATTGGAGAGAATCTAGAGTTTTTCTTTCAATTGTTGAACCTTGCTTCTCCATCCTTTTGATTTTATTAATCAGAATGGTTCGAACTGTCTTCTTCTTATTAGTAAATAGAAACCTTACAAAAGAAGTAAAACTATCATTGTCTTCTACAATCATTTCTTCTTTTTTTGTAATTGAAACTAACGAAGAGAATATCTTAGGTTGAGGATAAAATGAAGATGGTTTGACAGTCTTAAGATTCCTGCAATCTGCTTTTAAATTTATCATAACAGAAATTCTTGAGTAATCCTTAGTTCCAGGTTTAGCAAAAAATCTGTCTGCAAATTCTCTTTGATACATAAGTATAGCTAGATCAAATGAGTGTTCCAGAAGCTTAAATGTAATTGGTGAAGAAATTTGATAGGGAAGGTTTGAGATACACTTGTTGAATTCTGGTAGATCAACTTTGACCGCGTCTCCTTGAATTATCTCTACATTAGAATAACTTTGTAGAAAATTAGTTAGAAATTTGACCAATCTTTTATCCTGTTCTATTATGTATACCTTCTTTCCTCTATTTACTAGGCAGTTAGATAAGTTTCCAATCCCTCCTCCAATTTCAAGAATTATATCATTTGATTGTATATCGGCTTGTTTAATTTGATAATTAATAATATTTGAATCAATAAGAAAATTCTGACCTCTTTGACTAGAGGGAGTGATATTTAACTCTTTTAAGCTATCAAAAACATGCTTTCTTAATTCAAAAGAGGAGGTCCAGCAATCCATTAATCAAACCATTTTTGATGTTACCTTCTTTGTCCAGAATCTATGGATGCTGTGAATAATCTGTGTTTCACGTCTTCTTCTAGTTCTTGCATAATTCTGTTGAAAATCATCTTTCTTATATCAGAGATTTTTACTCTCTCCTCAATATCACTAAATGAGACAAAAGGCATCCCTTTTCTTGATTGTAATATCTCCCACATCAGTTTCTTTCCAATACCAGGCACTAATTGAAGAGAGTGAATACGGTTAGTAATGGGTTGAGCTTTATTAAAGAATGAAACGAATCTTTTTTCATTCTTATTGATAATCCTAAGAACAGCTTCTTCTAACGATTCATATCCAGTATTGGTTAAATCGTTAGTAGTAATTCTTCTTTTGATTTGTTTAATTGGAGTTTCTTCACTGATTTTTGGTAAAGGTAATTCTGTGAATTGAGGGTAGCTACCCCTTCTGTCAACAACCATATCGAGTAAACTAAACCATGTTGTACCAATGCCCTGAATTGTTGGTTCCCTTTGCTTTGTTTGACCAAATCCCTTACCTTCAGGTAAATAGTCAAGAATTAAGATTCGTGATTCATCTTTCTTTGCTTGTTTTACACGAGTAACAGGGCCAATAATGAAATCATCACTTTCAGAGTGTTTTTCAGGACGTTTATTTGATCCAGAACGTTGATTGTTTACCATAATGCTCTCACCATAAATAAGTAGGAATACAAAAAAACTTTTTGCTTTCTTGGTATTAATCCTATATTTGTTTTTTAGATAGATTTAGGTTCTCTGTCAATAAAAGGCTTAATTATGTCAAAGATTTCATTAATATCAGAATCTGTAAGCATTTGAGGTTCTTTTGAGAGTAAATCTTTTAGTTCCTCTGTAGATGGAGGAAGTATATTTGCAATTGTATATGAAGATAGTTCTGAGAGTTTGTATTTCTTCATTAGTCTCTCAACAATTTTTCTAGATTCTTCAGGTTCAATTCTAGCATTTTGCATAGCATGTTCGAATGCAACTCTTTGCCAGTAGGAAAGCTCTGATTCTTCACTTCTTTCCTGTAAAATACGCATGGCTTCTGAAATTGTCAATGGCTTTTTATCAAGACCGTGTTTAGGCATAGAATCACTTTCATTAATTTTCTTGTTGAATAACAGAACGACTCAAGCGTAGATGCTCTTTTGCAGCAATAATTTGCTTTGTAGCTCTTCCTTGTCTTATTGCAATAATGAAAGCTTTACCTTGTTTCTTGGTAATCTTTCCTGTTTGTCCATGATATCTTCTATGAGGCATTCCTTTATGTACAGCTGAATCAATAATAATATCTACTGTATCGCCTTCGTTGAAATCTCGCAATAGATAGTCTAAAGGTCGAATACCTTTATCTCTTGTATGTTTTCTCATGAGATGTCTTGTTGTGTTTCGATAACCTTTGGATTTTCGCATACTTTACACCTTTATATTATAATACACAAGTGAGCAAATTCCCTCGATGTAACTTTTAATCTTTTCGTTATCCGTTCTGGTTATAATAAATCAGACTTTAAAACTGTTAAGATTATTTAAGCTTTAATTGAACCATCCTGAATCTCAAGAACATCCAGTTCTTTACATGTTGCTTCAATTCCAATAACTTCTGATATGCTTGGTTTGGTTCTATCATTGTCTCCTGAAATTAATTCTTTAACATAGCAACCACCATCACAGGTAATTATAGCTTCAATATGAGTTTCATCAATTCTTGTACATTGAACAGAAAATACCATCTTTTTCCTAACTAGATCTGATCTTCTATGAGATACTCTTTGAGGAGTTCTTTGATCTATTGGTCTGTTTTGAAAGAATTTTTCAATTTCATTGATTTGTTTTTCAGAAACTGACTGTTCAAAAACGACAAGAGCTCTATACTTCTTTTTAGTTGTTTCTGCAGCACTTTTTAAATCTCTTAGCTCATCTTTGGAAGACCATCTATATTTTGAAACATCAATCTTTCCTTTACCATATTCGTTTGTGCTTTCTTCAAGCTCTAGCAAATCTATTGTTCGTACTTTTGGATTAACTATTTCTAGAACAAAAGGCCTCCCTGTACCCAACATTAGAGCATCTATGTCCTCTCTTCCTGCTCCATGCAAAACTCCCTTGTATCCGTTAGTTAATTTAAGAGCTTCATATTCTACGAGTTCTTCTACTGATTCTTGATGTTTCTTTCCTGTATGATTACACTCATCGCATCCCCTTCCTTTACATTTCCAGCAAGGCCAACGTGTTTGAGGTAAAGTTCTGAGATACTTTCTATATCTTCCATAGATATACAAAGATTTTATCTTAAGATCAATAGTAGATGTTAGTGGGCTTGTTTCAATAACAATATCTGGAGACTTAAAATCAGTTTCTTTTGAAAGAAGATCTCCTACTTTGCCTCCTATCAATCTATTGAATTCCTGCTTTAGATATTCTGTTTGGGTTACATTATATTCTTCTTTCAAATTTTTCTCTCTTTCTAAGAACTCTTTTGGTAGTGAAGTTCCTATTAGAAAAGTCTCAAATTCATAATTCTCAACTTCCGGTAAAATTGCTTGTATAATGCTTTCAGTTTGTTTGGTCAATGTATCTTGACAAATATAGCATTTCCTTGAATTTTCTGGTAAAATTCCTTTTCTCTTGAGAGTATTTTTTGCTAGATTATTGTTTGAGGTTGATAAGATCTGCAGTTCAGAAAGGGATTTTTCAATAGTGTCTTCTGAGAGTGATAATGCGATAAAATCCTTGATTACAGAACCCCTGTGCTTATTCGTTGTCCCAGTTGATACATTTGAAAATTGCCTACCAAGACAAAAGTCACACATAGGATAGGATTTCAATATTTTCAATGCTTTATCGTATATCGTCATTTTATCAAGCACTCTCCAGATGATAATTTGTCACAATTACCTGTTCATCAATTTCTAGTTGCTTAAGATGTAAAGTTTCTGATTTGATTGATAAAGGTAGTTTTTCAAAACCATAAGCAAAAACATTGCAATGCTTAATTTTTTCTTTTGAAAATACTATATTATCTTCAGAAGAAACAACAAGAACTATCTTATCATCTTTATGTTTTTCAAAAACCCAATTACTATTTTGTTCTAAAACTGATAATCCTGGGGTGAGTTTTCCGTTTCGAGAGCTAGGATTAACTATGTGATTTTTTGCTCGAAGCAATAGATGAGCAGCTGAAAAGAAACTGGGACCTAGATATCTCAAACTACTTCCATCAAAAGTTATAGTATATGAATTTCCTTGAAAGCTTGTACAATAATAAAGAAAGAGATTTTTTCTAAATTCATTAGACAGAAAAAAAGAATCTGCTATTGATTTGATGAAAGGTGCAGATTCATTCAAATTTGCTTCTTTTTCATATAAATTGGCTTTAGTAAAAGATAAAGATGGAGCATTTAAAACAAAAAAAAGTTGAGACATGCGATTTCACATTTTGTGAATGCCTACTGACCAAGTAATCCTGGAGGTATCCCTGGTATTTGCATTCCTCCACGTCTTCCTTTACGCATACGTTTTACGAGATTGGTCATCATCTTATGCTGAGCAATCAATTCTCTAACTTCAGAGACAGGTCTACCGCTGCCTTTAGCAATTCTTTGAACTCTAGAACTACTTAACTTAGTTTTTCCATCAAGTTCTTCGTTGGTCATTGATGTCATAATAACTTTGAATTTCTTCATATGATCCTTTGAGACATTGAGCATATCTTCATCAACTGTCATACCTAAACCAGGAATCATTGACATCATCCTCTTCATTGATCCAGAAGAACTAAATGTATCTAATAATTCCATCATCTGTCTGTAGGAGATTTTTCCGCTTAACATGCTCATTGCTTCTTCCTTTGAGGGAAGATCTTCCATACCTCGTACTTCCTTGAGAAGACCTTCCAGATCACCTACTCCGATAAGTCTTCCTACAAAGGAAGTTGGATTGAATTCTTCCAAAGAATCAATGTCCTCTCCATCAGCAATGAATTTAATTGGAACCTTTACTGCTGCAGCAGCTGAGAGACTACCTCCACCTTTTGCTGAACCATCCATCTTTGTAACAATAACTGATCCTACCTTGGTTGCGGCTGCAAAAGCAGAAGCTTGATCATGAGCTGCTTGACCAAGATTTCCATCTACTACGAGTATGATTTCATCAGGTTTTACTTTTTCATTAAGTTCTTTCATCTCTTTAAGGAGAGCTTTTTCTTCTTTATGACGTCCTGCAGTATCAATAATAATGGCATTATATTTCTCATCTAAAAACTTCTTAACACCATCAGTTGCTATCTTTACTGTATTCTTATTTTCAGGGTCACCATAAACTGGAACTTTAATGCTTGTACAAAGCTGTTGGAGTTGTTCATATGCACCGGGTCTGAAATTATCTACTGTTACAACGGCTACCTTTTTACCTCTTTTTTGGATGTATTTTGCCAGTTTTGCAGTTGTAGTTGTTTTTCCAGAACCTTGAATACCAACAAGCATTAGTAGAGTTGGTTTATCTGGATGTAATGTTAGAGGATAGAATTTTGTACCTAGAAACTTGGTTAGTTCATCATGAATAATGGATAGAACACTTTTCTTTCGTGATAAACCATCTGGAAGTTCCTTATCCAATGATTTACGTTCAACTTCATTAACTACTTCTGCAGCTAAATTAAATTGAACATCAGCCTCTAATAGAGCTTTTAACATTGCGTTTTTTAGTTCACGAATTTGCTCTTTATCCGGAGGACCACCTCTAAGTATTTTAGAAATGGCTGTATTAAGAGCAGATCCTAGTTTACCTAACATCTATTATCATACGAAGGATGCAATAGAGATTAAAGAATATTTTGTTTTGAAAGAAAAGAAAAAAAGAGAAGTGGATATTAGAGTTTTAATTCTTCTGCACTAATTTGAACAGGTTCTGCAGTTAATTTTGCACTTCGTTTAACCCTAAGAGAATTAACATAGTAGATTTTTCCACTAACCTCTGATTTACGACCAACATAAACATCATAACCTTTTACATCACCAGAAACTGAGGTTCTTTTAATATCTACTTTGTCTTTAGCGAATAAACTTCCACCAACCTTGTAGAGATGTCTTCTACCAAATGGTCTCATATTTACCCATCTCCTCCAGCCAGTAAAACCTAAGATAACAGTTTCTCCTACTAAATTTCCATTAACATTGGCAGCGCCCCTTACTGTAACGTCTTTTTGGGACAAGAGATTACCGCCAATTTGGACAGAACCTGAAGTTTTGAATCCTTCATTGGATTGGAGATTCTGACCTATTTTGAGAGATCCTGATGTTTTTGTGAAACCTTGAATTGTTGTTTCTCCATCGATTCTAGCTGATCCAGAAAACTTAACATCACTGCTCCCAGTAAAATCTCCACCAACTTTGAAGGATCCAGATGATTTAACAGAGCCTAACATGTTTGCATCTTGACCAATTTTTGCAGAACCACTAAATTTAGCAGATGATTCACTAACCAATCCTCCTTCTATACCAAAAGATCCAGAACTTCTAACGGTTCCTATAGAAGTTAAATTACCTTCACCTTTAAGTGAACCAGAAGACCTTATTCCATGGCATTTGAAATCACCTTCGATTCTTCCAGAACCTGAAATTTTAACAAATTTTGGTATTACACCTCCAGATAATTTTCCAGAACCTGAGATTTTTACCCTCTCTTCATATTCCTTAAAACTACCAGCAGAGCTAATAACATTAGCTAGCTGTTCAACATTTTCGTTTGTTTTTTTACTTGTTTCATTCATTTATATCACCATTTTTTTATTCGTTCTTCACAATCTCAGTTTTTCATGACTGATTTTGATAGGTTCCGATTCTAATTTAGCTCGTTTATCTACATCTATGTAATCAACATAGTAAACATTGCCCTCAACAGAGGTAAAAGGGCCAATCTCAACTTTAAGACCTTTAACATCACCTTCAACAAGTGTGTTAGCAAGATATACTTCACCTGTACCTAACAAATGACCAGAAATTACAGATCTCTTAAGATTTCGAAATCTTAAACCAAGGAAATCCTTACCTTTGTTAATTAAGACATCATCTCCTACTAAATCTCCATCTACAACTATTCTTCCAGCTGCTTCAACAACACCTTGGGAGAGAAGATTACCTTCAATCTTTGCTGAACCTGCAAACTTTGCTCCACTTTCAGCCTGTAAAAACCCTCCTGTAGAAAAGCTTCCAGATGCTGAAACTCTACCCTTAACTATGGTTTCCAAACCAACTTTTGCTGAACCTGCAAATTTTGCATCAAGGTCTCCGTGTAGGAAACCTTCACACTTAAAGGATCCAGCAGTATTAATATCACCATGAGCAGTAATATTTCCTTGACTCTTTAAGGAACCTGCAGATTTCAAGTTGTTGCAGATGACATCATCTGAGATTTTTCCAGAGCCAGCAATTCTAATGTCCTTTCCTACGTGACCACCAGTAATTTTTGTGGATCCAGCAACGGATAAGGATCTGTCAGTAGAAACCTTAACTCCAGATGTATAAATCTGAGAAGCTGCTTTGTGCTCTTCAGCATTTACCTTTGCAGTATCAAGCTTTTGGAGGTAACGTTCCTTCAATTCTTCATAATTTTCTTTATCAATTTCTCCTTTACCAAATCTCTTCTCAAGGAGTTCTAATAATTCTTCATACATTTTGACTTCGTTTTGAGCCAATTATATCACCAAGATAGCAGTAACATGGCTTTATTTAACCATTTTTTTAATTATTTAGAACAACAGCTTAAATGCTTGGTTAAACGCTACTAACAGCAAGGTAAAGGGATTAAACCGAATAGTTTAAGGTTAAGCTAAAGCGTGAAAAAAAACCTCAGTAGAAAGGAGGAGAGCACAGCGTGGCACGAAGCGTAGCGGAGTGAGTTCAAAAAATATTTTTCGTCATCAATTATCAGATAGACTTTCCTTATTAATTATGAATTTGATTTTTTTCCGCTTTGAAAAATGATAGGGGGATTAGGGGTGAATTTCATTTTTTAAATTTCCTAATAATATTTTTCTATTCCACCAAATCCTATTTGCTTGTTTTCTTTAGTTTTGGCAATGAAGTTATTCAACCTTTTTTTAAATTCATCAGGACGTTTGCGTGCGGTATCTATATATGCTATGCGAATTCTTTTGTAGGCATCAGAAAATGCATTGTAATTTTTCCACGCAGTTTTGTCTTTTTTTATCTCATCAACAATATCTTTTGGAAAGACAAATTTTTCAGCAGCAATTTCCTTCGCCTTTTCCAGTTGTGATGGGTGAAGCAAATCATTTTCTAAAAGCCATTTCATTCTCTCTTTATTTTGCTGAGAATATCCACTCTTAGGATTTCTTGGAGTAAAACGCTGGAGGTTGTTCTCTTCGTCAAGAGATTTAACTGTGCTGTCAATCCAACCAAAGCACAATGCTTCTTCCACTGCGTCATTGTATATAATTCTTATTTTTCCTGACGACTTTTTCGGATAAACCAACCAAATCTCTTTTTCTGTATCAAAATTCTTCTCCAGCCATTTACGCCAGTCTTTCCTGTTGGTGACGTATAGTGTTTTAATAGTGCTTATAATATCAATTCCCCAGGAGAATGGTGCGGGGAGGGAGATTCGAACTCCCGAACCACTAAGGAACGGATGACTTATCTAACCCTTATCTCAGGTTTAAAACCAAGATCTTAAGTCCGCCGCCGTTGGCCACTTGGCTATCCCCGCAAACAAAGTCATATTCTGACTACTATAATGAGTTTCAATCTTTTTTTAAGAGTTTTCATCTTGATTTGAAAAAATGAAGATTATGGATGGAGTCTTGTAGGATCTCTTGGCAATAGTCTTGCTTCCCTGATGTTAGGTAAGTCTAGAATCTTTTGTACAAATCTCTCAATACCTGTTCCGCTTCCTCCATGAGGTGGTGCTCCATTTCTAAAGAATTGTAGATAGCTATCAACTTCGTCAAGTTTGAAATCTTTTTCAACAGCTTGTTTTGATAGGATATCTACTCTATGTTCTCTTTGCCCTCCTGTTGTTAGTTCCTGTCCTTTGAACAAGAGATCAAATGATTTAGTTAGTCTTGGATCCTCATCATCCTTCATAGTATAGAATGGTCTAACTTTCCACGGATATTGGTCTACAAAAACAAAATCTGATTTCCATTTTTCCTTTGCGTATTTACCAATTATTCTTTCAGCTTCAGCATCTAAATCCTCATAGAGATCCAATTCTTTACCTTCACTAGTTAAAACATCATTACATTCTGGAATTGTGATAATCGGCCATTCTTTTGGCTGATCATCGATTTGAACTTCTAATTCTTCAAGTGAATCAGCCCTAGATGTTTTGATTGTGTCTAAAGCAAAGCCAACAGCTCCCTGTAAAACCTTCATAACATCTCTTTGATCATTAATATACGAAACTTCAAAGTCAATCGAAGTATACTCACACAAATGTCTACTTGTATGGTGTTTTTCTGCTCGAAAGACTGGACCTATTTCAAAAACTCTCTCAAATCCTGCCATCAACATCATTTGTTTGTAAAACTGTGGAGATTGTGCTAAGTATGCTTTCTTATCAAAATATCCGATTTCAAAGACATTAGCTCCGCTTTCTGTGGCAGAACCAACAATTTTTGCTGAGAAAAATTGTAGAAAATCATTATCTCTGAACCATTGCTGGATTGCGTAAGCAGCTGTACTTTCAATTTCGAAGATTTGAGCAACTTTTCTGTTTCTTAAATCAAGAAATCTAAAATCATATCGTTTGTCTGGATTGGTCTCGATTTTATCACTAACAGAAATAGGATATTCTTGAACCCTTTTGTTTATGATTTCTATTTCAGTAGGAAGAACCTCCTTTCCTTTAGGGGCACCATCATTGGAAACAATAGAACCAGAAACTGCTATGATATCTCCTTCTTGAAAATCTAAACTAAATATTTCTTCAGAAACTTTCTTTTTGGGTAGAACTATCTGCACAATACCAGATCTGTCTTGTAGCTGAATGAATCGTAATCCTCCAAGATTGCGAACTTGTTGAATCCAACCAGCAATTAATATCTTTTCGTCTTTTGTAGTAAAGACCTTTTCAATAGGATTTCTTTGACTTAAGTCCATCTTATAGTCCTCAGTTTATTTGTTTGCATTTTTGAAAGTTGATTAAAAAAGATTCTCTTCTTTGTTGTATTAAGTAGAAAAAAATGACTTTCAGAGAAAAAACATTATTTAGCTATTATTCTAATAAACTTTTAGCGATAATAATGAAGAAGATTGTAATCAAGTTTGGTGGTTCTGTTTTATATAAGAATGAAATGGATGTAGATGTGGAAAAAATCAATGAAATTGTTAATACTATCATTACTCTCCATGATGCAGGTCATAAGGTTGCTATAGTAGTGGGAGGAGGAAAATTAGCTAGAATAATTATTCAAGCTAGTGATGTATTAGGGCATGTTACAACTTTCAAAGATATACTAGCAGTGGAATCAACAAGAATACATGCTTTGCTTGTAATTGCATCACTAAAGAATAGGGCTTATTTACTTGTCCCTAGAACATTTGAGGATGTAGGTAAAGCATTATCATCAGGAAAAATAGTTGTTACTGGAGGACTTCAACCAGGACAATCAACTAATGCTGTTGCTGCTCTTGTAGCTGAATACTGGGGAGCTGATTTGCTGATAAATCTTACAAATGTCGATAAGGTATATGATAAAGATCCAAATCTACACGATGATGCTAAACCATTGGATGAAATTTCAGCTGATGAATTATTGGAAATTATCTCACAACAAGATGAAGAACCAGGCAAATATGCTCTCTTTGATAGAGTAGGTTGTGAGATAGTGAAAAGATCCGACTTAAGATTGGTTTTTACAAATGGTTCTGAACCTAAGAACATTTTGAGAATTGTCAATGGTGAAAAAATCGGAACAATAGTTCAAGGATGAATCTATCCTTTTTTTTATCTAATAACCATCAAATAATTTATATCTAAGAATTGCTGCAATCCCACCAAATACATTGTAGAGCATTGCTCCATCTTCATGATCTGTTGAAATAACTTCTAATGTTGCTCCAGTGCTTTCTGCTTTTTCATTCAATTCAGTAATTAAATCACTTTCATTTTCTATATATATTTTTGAATTAGAACATTCAGGACATTTTTTATCCGAAAGTCCCTTAACAAATTCATTATAATTTTTGCTTTTTACTGATTCAGTAATCGTATACTCACAATTATCACATTTGATTTCCATGTTGACTCTATCTACATCCTCACTCACTATGACTGTTTGAACCGCTGCTTTATCCAATGCCTCTAGAACTAGTTTTTCTCCATAAGTAACCAAACCAGTATCTTTTCCTAAGTTTTCCATAAACTCTTGGATAAGTTGGCGTTCTTTGATTAATTCAAAATCAGATAATTTATCTTCAGCTTTATCCAGTAGCTCTCGAATTCCATTTATTCCTCTATATCCAATATCATAAGTGCCTATAACCTTCTCACGTAACCGATAGTCTAAACTTTTATTTTCTAGAAATTCTGATTTAGTTAAAGCTGGTCCACCTACGATAATTGCTTCAACTGGATAATCCTCTAAATAAACTGTATTCATTATTTCAGTAATTTTAGTATACCATCTTTGAGCAGCTTCTTCTGTTAATCTTTGAAAACGAGCTTGTGATTGACCACCCATTTTATGTTTTCCTGGAACATAAGACTCTTCTTCGCGAATAATATCAATTCGAGAACCTTGAACAGCAGCAAGAGTGGCTCCACCTCTCTCAATTAGTATTAATCCATATCTCTGCTTACTCTCCAACATCTCTTTAAGATGATCAATCTTAAAGACATAATCACATAGATACAACTTAATTCCAACTGGATCAGGAGGGCTAATCAAGAAAAACTCTACTTTATTTGTTTGAGTAATTCCACAGAAGATAACAAGACCATTCTCTCCAGGATCAGAGATTGTTTTCATCCTAGACATAATTGAGGAAAGAGCTGATTGAACGGCTTTTCCAGTGCTTTTGTCTTTGATATTTGTAGCAGTCCCATACTCATCTCGAAGTTGGGAATTTATATCCGCTAATCTGGTACCTGGTGGTATATACAGTGAAACTAAACTTGTAGACATGTTGAAACTTTTCTTAGACTCTAATTTATCTATTTCATGTTTTAACATATAACGTTCTACAGATGTTCTTTTCTTGTCTTCTTGCTTTGTCATCAGAATCTCCTCAGGATAAGTGGAAATTAAAGAACTATACACAATATAGCGCTTTAGACAAAATTTCAAGATTTGTTATTATCTTTTTGGTTATGAGACCTTTCGTCTTTTAAGAAGAAATTAGAGAAATATTTTTAGAAAGAGGATGTAGTTAACATTTTGATAATAATGGTAGAGAAACAACAGATAGAAATGGATTTGTTAGATATTTTTGTTTCGTTAAACAGGGGTTTGAACATGTCAGACGTGATGTTCCAGTTAAACAATCTCTATGCTCCAAAGGGGGAAAAAGTGGAGCAAGACATTCTCTTAGAAGTGTTAAATGCTTTAACAGAAAAAGGATATCTGAAGACTTTTCAAGTAGGAGCTTTAGATAGTTGGAAAATTACTGAAGATGGAGAAGATTACTTCTATAGTCTTTAATTGTGAGTATAATGGATTTAAGGGAAAGCACAGGATTACCTATTGTTAGTGAGGAAACTGCACTAAAGTATAGTGATAGTGAAGTCAGTGTTAAAGGTATACAGATTATCAAAACTGAGGAAATTTCCAGTTATCTCTTGAACTCAGAATGGGAAGGAAAAGACAAAGAAAAAGAAGTATATAGAATATATCAAAGAATAAGAAAAGTTGAAGATAAACACTTTTGGGATATAATGAAGTTTGATTTTCTGGTAATTCAAGCAGGGAAATTAGGAGAAGAATATAATAAAACTACAGGATATTATCGCTCTTTTGCAGGAACAGGTTATCGTTTTCCAGAAATTTACCAAGTTGTTGAAGGCTATTCAGAATTTCTACTCCAACAATCAACAGAAAACCATGAGAAAATAAAAGATGTTGTAATGATAAGAGCACAAAAATTCGATGTTGTTGTAGTTCCCCCATCATATGGAATTACAATAATTAACCCAAGTGAACAAAAGTCTGTTCTTGCTAGAATTAGATCAGATGATGCAAAGGAAATCAAAACAGATTACGAAAAAACCAAAGGTGAATGCTATGTCAGGGGAGAAGAAGGAAGATGGACGTATAACGAAAATTACTTTGAAATACCACGTTTGCGTTTAGAACCACCACAAAATAAATGGAAATCTCTAAAGAGGGGCATTCCTATATACAGCATTTACACTTACAAACCAAAAATTTTTGCTCCCTTGTTGGAACCCGATCCAGCTGATTATATTTTATGATATAATTAAAATAGAAGTGTAAGAAAAAACTTTTAAAAGAAAGAATAAAGGAAAAATGCAGTAAGGGGCACTAGCTCAGCTTGGTTAGAGCGCACGGCTGATAACCGTGAGGTCGGCAGTTCGAATCTGCCGTG
>JAEOSZ010000100.1 GCA_016840095.1 Candidatus Heimdallarchaeota archaeon | reverse complement strand
CCTTGAACTAGGTGTAGAATTCCCATCGCAAGATTAAACTTACGCAAATATTTAAAGCTAATTGGAGATTTTGAACCATCATCCAAAATAGTCATTTCTTTAGTTTGTGACATTTAAATCAAAGCTATTTTTGATACAATATATATAAATACTTTTTTTTTTCAAATTTTTTTGATAGAGCTCATTAAAATTCTAATCTTTTACAACTACTCGTTTCTCAAGCCAACTCCTCAATGGTTCATTAAAAGGTATTTTATTAAATTCATCTTCATCTATGATTTTCTCCAAATAATACCTAGCAGTGATAATGTTATCGAAATTCTTTGGTTTAAATTCATCAAGACTTTCATGGTATAAGTTAATGGGATAATTATACTCAAACGGAAGTTCTTTAATCTCACTTTTATCTAATTCTGAAAGCATAACAGCAGATAAGACTGCTTGATGTATAAATATTAAATACAGATCATATTTTTCGTAAAATTCTTTGAAAACTGGTTCTTTATGTATAATTTTGTATTTTTCCCACCAAACCTTAAAGAATCCCCTCTTAGGATTAACAACCAAACATCCAGAACTTATGTAGGGGCGAAGAATTTGTCCATCTATGTGTGTTTGCATAGGAAATACGTTTTCTTCCTTAACGTTACATTTTTGGTAAATCAAACTCCAGAAGTAATCAATTGGTTCATCATATAATGATCCGATTAATTTATGATGAACAGGACGATAACCTAGGCTAATTCCATCTTCTAGTAAGAATTTTTCAGGGCTATCAAAGAATAATGTGTTTGTCCCAAGAAAAACTAGATTATCGGTCTTATTAACTGCCATTTCTTCAGCTTTTGCTGCTGCATAAACATGATCAATGAAACTAAAATTGGCAATCTCTGGATCTAAATCAAGAGTAAAAATTTCAACTTCGTGTTGATACAGAGAATTAAGTAAATCTTCAGGTATCTCCTTTAGAGTTTTCTTAGTAAAAAGCCAAATTGGGCAGCTAGAAAATTCTCCACTAAATTTTCTAATACTCTCAACCAAAATCATGGTTTCAGGGTTAGTAACACTTGAACAAAATGCATAAATGAGTTGTTCCATATTAACTACCTACTAATATTACAATCAGAAAAGGTCTCTTATCAATATTTCTTATTACCAAAACAAGTTATTTTGTAAAAAGTTCTGTCTATTTCTTTACACAATCATAGATGATAAACAAGGGAAATCTATTTGCCCAAAATGCAAGGTGCCTAGGATTCTGCTGAATAACTTCATTTGATGGTTTTGGTTCAACAATCTCCTGAATTACAAATCCAGCATCTTTCAAAGCTGTAGAATATTCAGACAAAGTTCTATCAAATGACCAAAGTGGTTCAAGCTGACGCCAAGATATTAACTTACCACCTGATTCGAAATATCCATCTGATACTCTGTATAATTCTTCTTCGTTTCTGGGTGAATCTTTAGGTAGTTTCAAACCCACAGAGTTTAGTCTTCCAAAAACTGGATGGAGATTTGTCCATACGAATCTTCCTTTTGGTTTTAGAACTCTACTTATTTCCAGAAAAGCTTTCCTGAAATCTGATACATCAACCATTACGATATTAGATACTACTAAATCAAAGCTATTATCTTTTATCTCTTTAAGATCTATAAGTGATGCTTGAATAAACTTACTTCCTAGTTTTTCTAAGCTCTCCATTTGAAGACAATACTTGATGAAAGTCTCTGAAAAATCAACACCTACGACTTCTGCACCTCTTCTACTCAATTCTCTAGAAAGGTATCCGTTGCCGCATCCTGCATCTAGAACCTTTAGTTTCTTTACTTCTCCTAGAAGTTCCCAAAGAGCTGGATCAATTATAAGTTGTCTATTTGCATCTCCCTCATCATTATCAGTTTGTTCTTGATAAATATCTAACCAAATACTACTGTCTCTTTCCCAATTATCTTTAGTTTCATTATCTTTTACCTGTTCCTCTGGGATAAGCTCTGAATGATAAATAACTCCTCCTCTCATTTTTATGATTGGAGAAATGTGGTCTAGAGGCTTTAAAGACTCTTCTAAAGAAATTTCATTACCTTTTCTTGAATAAAGAGGTTTCCAGCAAGGTTTCCAAGGAGTTTGAATTTCTATATTTGAAACAATTTCAAGGTCTTCAAGCTGCCAAGGATGTTTTCCAGAATATTCAAGAAACAACAAATCATAATGGGCACTTTCACATTGATCACACCGGAAGTCATATGCATAACTTTTATTCCAAAACTTAACAGGCTTCAGAGTAGGTTTATTACAAGAACCACAGATTAATTCTTTGTTTTTTTGACAATAGTATAACCAACTAAAATGATGAAATTTTCCACATTTTGAGCACTTGAATTTAGCGTGCCAAGGGCATCTAAAAACCATATGTTCAGCCGTAAAGATTCCCTCTCGAATAGGATAACCATCTTCATAATCTTCTATTTTCTTGCAGTAAAAACAAGGTTGAGGATCTGCAGGTTGGTAAATGTGCATACTGTTTTGTTTAACTAAAGTTCTATTTTACTTTTCTCTTTTCAGATATTACCATCTATTCTTAACTTCTTCTGCAAATCCCAAGAGATTCTCAATTCTTATCTTCCTTCCATCGTCTAGAACTACCTCTCCTGTGAAATATCCAAAAACTTGATGCTGTATAGATTTGAAGATTGCAAGATTAACAATAGAATTTCTATCAATAAGAGGTTCAAAATCCATCTCGAATCTTCCGTCATTGCTTGTAAATTTCCAAGGTTCTAAGTAGTTCTTGGGATTATAGTGAAAAGTAATTTGATCTAACTTGTGCCCTTTTCCATTGTAATAAAAGATGTTCTCAGTAGCAGCTGTAGTATCACCAAAACCGTATCCTATATTGAAACCTACAGAAGTTTTTCCAGACATACCTGAAGCAGAACCCCAGTACCAAGTATCAGAATATGGCCATATTCCTCTTCCCCAGTCTAATACAGCAAAACTGTTCGATTTCTCAAAAGTGAAGATTTTGTTGCCTAATACTACTCTTCCTTCAGCTGGCATACAGTTAACCTTTGTATTGTAATAGAAACATTTTGGCTTATTCTTCCATGGAGTTGCTATGGTCATAGAGTCCATTTCAGAATCCTGATACATCTCCATTTTTCCCTTTATTCCTTGGTTTTTATTAAAGGACGGAAAGTCGAATTCTATAATTCTATTGGAATCTTTCTTCAACATTTTAATTTGAATTTTTTTACCACTAAACTCCAAATCTCCCTCATCAGAGGATATAGGTAAGTTAGTTCGTCCTCTAGTGAAAAGTTTAGACTCTTCATCAGGAATGAACCTTTTTTCTTTAAAATCTAACCACACAACTGAATATAGCCCCATTATGCCAAGATCAGTTACTGTAAATGTGATGGCATAATCTGGATTGACAATCGCATAATAATCCCACTCTTTAGTTCGAAACCATCCTTTACCCAGATTCTCTCTATTATATCTCAAGAGAGGTTTTCTAGACCATCCTCTGATGTTGAGTGTTCCATCTTTATTTAGCAGAAAATCTTCTTCTAATATCTCATTTTGAGAACTCATTAATTGGTATTAATTTACCCTTTTAAGAAATTTATCTAAAAAAATAGAAAAAGAGGAATATTCCTCAATAATTTATTCTGTTTTTGGTTTCTTGAAAACCTTAATTAGAACTACAGTTATCCAAGCAGCTCCAACAATTGCTGCACCCATCAATGTACCCCATGTTTGGAAGAAAGATACAAAACCTGAAGGTAGATTAACTCCTAAGATCATTTCTGTGATCTCAGAATTTCCAGCATTATCAAATGCTTCAATAATTAAATGTCTTTGACCATCAACTTGTTTTATATCTGGATCATAATCAAAGTTGTAGGGTTCTCCTGTTATGTTTCCAACAAGTTCTCCAGTATCGTAGATTAGGATGTAAGCAATATCACTTCCGATATCATAGGCTTCGATTTCTAAAGATTCTATTCCTAACTTAGAGGAAGTATTTACATTCAGAAGTTCTACGTAGGGTTTAACGTTATCAACAATATCATAGGCATAGTACGATCCACCATTATCAGCAATATTTGTATTTCCAAACATGTCGTACATTTGAATGTAATATTCAACCACATTCCCCCAATCAAATGCAGGAATTGTTGCAAGGAAAGACATGCCCATAGGAGTTGCTATTACATAGTTCCAGATAGTTCCTGTACGATAATATACTCTGACATTAGAAACTCTACTTAGAGAATCAGCAGCAATTATTTCAAATCTGGCATCATCATAATACGTTGGAGTATTTAGTGGTAGTTGAATGATTAACTGAGGACCTGAAGAATCTAATACAAAATGAACATCATCTACAAGCAAAGTAGTTACTAAACCTCCTTGAGCATAAGCTCTGAAGCGTATTTCATAGATTTCCCAGTCTCCAGGACCAAAAGCTGCTTCAATATCATCATAGATATTTCTTACAAGATTCGTCCATACTCCTGTTTGATTAAAGTCATCAACCAAGAAGTAAACATCATAAGTACTATTTGAAGCTCCGAAATCAGAACTTGCTCCAAGTACGTAATAAATCTCACCACCATTGTATAGTTCAATATTGATATATGCATGTGTGTTTGCACCAGCTTGTATTGAATCTAATTTATACCAGAAGTCAGTATACAAGTTTGGTGTAACTGCAAGAGCTGGATATCGCCAAATCTCTACGGAGGTATCTCCAGTATAAGCAGATAAATTTGCAGCATTATCACCAGAATGAACATCTGATGTCAGATTAAGATAATCTTCAAAACCATTTCCATACCAGGATGGAATTGGATCTGTTGGCTCAACATTCCAATCCTCTTCAAAGGATGGATCTCCTGTTGGATAAGTATTTAGTTTGAAGTTGTCAACTAGTAGTTGAGCTGTAGAAGTAGCCTCGTATGAAGAAAATACTCTGAATCCACAGTAAATGAATGCCATCGTATCAACACCGTACGCTGAAGTGAAATCGTAAATATCTGCTGTCAATGTGTGCCATACATCTCTATCTCCAAATCCATCTGCAAGGAAATAAAGTCTTGTTCCACCAGAATCTGAACTGTTTGTAAATATATGGGCATCTATTGCAGATCCCAACATCCACGTCAATTCAAAGTCATAGGTCTCATTATGTCCATAAATATAGAATATAGCATACTGGTCAACAAAAGGTCCTTTTGGCTCTAAATACTTCCAGTCAAAATCTATGGTAAGATCTCCTGGGTTATGTGTATAATATCCCATATCAGGATTCCAATCTCCCATATATTTCTCAATATAACTATATGTAGTCAATGAAGGAAGTGGAGTGTATGCTGACATGTTAATTGAATAAGAACCTTCAGTATGATCTGGTGACTGTAGGACTGATCCTATTCCTCTGTTATAGGTGTTCCAACCAGAAGCTGAACCTGCTTCAAATCCTTCATTTGTAGTGATAAAATTATATCCTGTGCTATTTTCAGCACTAAAATCATCTACATAGAATTCTGTCATACCTACTGGATCTGTTGGTGAATAGGCATACAGATAGATGTAGTTCAAATATACAAGTGGATTTGCAGGTCCAAAAGCTGTTTCAAAATCCAAAGTTACATCACGATGAACATTTACCCAACTCAAAGAAGGTATTGTAGCATTGATGTGGACATTGTTACCTGAATTTGAAGGAATATTAGCAGTTGATAAGTAGTAATTAATGTAATAGTATGTTGAGCTAGGTGCGTGATAAAACTGCAGATAGAAGTATATTTGACCACCCTCTGAAATGTCTGGATTTTGTGCAATATATGCCCAAAAGTCTAAATCAATATCTTCTACTACGTATGGTGTATTAACAGAAGCTAGATATCGAGAAAGACGTGCATTTGCGCTGAATTGTAGGTTTCCATATGCTTGAATATCACAGGAATAAGTTCCTGCATATACTTCGCTTGAAGTAGGGTTAACGTATTGAAATGCCCCACCACCAAAGTTAAAGCCTACAGGACCTCCAGTAGGGAAAGTTTCCTCAAAACCTCCATTATGAACAACATTTGTAATTAGCTGTTCTTCACCGCCAGCACCTATATCTTGCTTAACTATTTGAGTAACAGAATTTGTCATCTCAGAAGGTGCAGGATTGTAAATTTGATCTGCATAAGATAAATTTGTATTTACTGCTGGTTGGATAACCAGAAGTAACGTTAGAAATATCATAAAAATCATTTTTCTTTTCATTTTAATCGCCTTTAGTAAATTGATTACTAATTCTTCTTTTAATGTGAATGATATATTTAAAGATTATTCGTTAAAAAACTAAAGTAAAAAAAAGAAAGAAATGAGATTAGGCCAGTTGTACATAAATATTAACAGGACCTAAAATAATATCTAAATTAAATTCTTCAAGAAGGATTTTTACAACCAATGTAAAGTGAAGATAAATGTTATAGTATCCAGATTCAGTTATTCCTTCACCAGGACCAAATGTCATTGATACATTATGTTGATCTAAACCTAAGAAAGCTCCATAATAGATCTCTTGAACTGTCTCATTAAGATCGTTTGTTATTGTTACTGTAAGAGTCAGTTTCAGTGAGAATACTGAACCATCATCTTCTTCTTCTGGGACATTTCTTTTTCCCCAGAAGTATTGGTATGAGCTCTGGGTTTGATTTTCTAGATCTAATGTCCAGAAGCTTATACCACCTGCAGGTAATTGCTTCACATCACTATGAGGAATAATATATGTATCTCCTTGGAATGACAATGTTCCTTCTACAGTAGAGACACTGAATCCTCCATAGGCCATAACAGGTAGAAAAGCAACAACAAGCCCTCCAATTATTATTGTTCCTAAAATTGAAAGTCCTACTATTTTCTTCATATTAAGTCACTAACAAAATATAAGTTCACTTTAGAATTTAAATCTACTCATTTTTCTAATGAAAAAATAAAAGAAAAAAAGAAAAAAATTTTCACTCTATTTTTGTGAACTTATTATAAAGAAGATTCCACCAATAAGTACCAAGGCTCCACCTATTCCGAATGTAAGAAGACCTATAACTATGAAGATTATTCCTAGCCATAATGGATCTTTTACTAAAGCTCCTACTTTAAGCAGATCTTGGAGCCACTCCCAGATAAGTAATAGAACTAGAAATGATAGCAAAAGTGTAATTGCTGCTCCTACCCAAGCACCCCAAACTCCGCCAAAGTTGAAGAAATTTGATGCACTAAGGATATTTGCTCCAAAGAGCCAAAAGAATCCAAGAAAACCTTGAATAAAAAGTATGAATCCACCAATAAGTACATTCCAATAACCAGCGAATTTCCAATTGGATTTGGCTGGTTTCTTTGCTGTTGTTGTAGTAGTTGTCGTTTCTGACATAACACAGAATACGTTTTTAAGGCATATAAATGTTACATTAGATGATTATTTTTTTAAATAAAAAAAAAGCTAAATTAAAGCTTTTTTACCTAATCTGCCAAAATTATATGAACAATATGAACTGCAATTACTGCAAGAAAAACCAGCAAGCTTCTGTGAAGAGTATTTAGTATTTTGCGTGTTTTCTTTGAAGTCCAGAGGGGTTTTAGCTTTAGTTTAATAATTGTTCCTGTTAGAATATAAAATAGAAAAATGGCTGTAGCAACCCATCCAAATACTCCTACCTCTTGTTCTTTCCTGATAAATTCGATACCATGAAGAAGTATGATTGTTGTTCCACCTAGAGTTAATAAGTAATGCAAATAATTTAGTGGTTTTCTTGTTTTTAGGTATGCTTCTCTTGTGAAGTTTTTAATTTTTCCACTTCTTCCTTCATCATCTAGAAATCTCCGAGTAAATTTGTAAATGTAGAGCGCAATGATATTGAGCATTCCTGCTCCAAATAATCCTATGGTTATATAACCTATATCTTTGGCTAAATCGTCTTCAATTAAGCCTATTCCATTGTCATCATCCTCCTCATCTTCATCATCATCAGCTTGAACTAGAATCTGAGGGTGAGTCATGACTGTTATTAACGAAGCTAAGAATAAGATAAGAATTAATCTTGTGAGTTTCCGTTTATGCTCTAGTTTCATAGAACCACTCAAAAGTGTAGGTAAAGAATAGGCAGTAGTCCTCTATTTAAAATCTACCTCTACAATCTTCCTAATGTTTATAAATATCGAATAATCAATTATAGCGTTACTAATGAGTTACTTAATAGATGAACTAAAGGATAGGTATGAAGGAAGAATTGATTTTTCAGCTAACAAATGGACAGCTCTTCGAAAACTACAAGAGGAGTTAGATAAGAGAGAATTTACAGCTGAAGAAATCCAACTGTTGGGAGCTATAATTATTGATATAATCTCTAAGCATGGGGGTTCCAAAGAAGAAGTATTTAGAGCGCTCTATAAAGGATATAATCTTTAGTTTTCAAAAAGCAATCTTGTTTAAAAAGCCATGCGTCACATTTAAATTCAAGTAGCAAATTGATTATTTGATGATTCAAGCTGTTTATATTATTTCTAGATCCGGAATACCTATTGTAGTTGTGGATAGAGGAGATGATGATAGCAGCTTTTCAGATCAAGCTCTTTTCAGTGGAATATTAACAGCAATTCAATCAGCAATGGAAGAAATTGATGTAGGTGTTCCAAAGTTTGTAGATACAAAGAAATTTGAAGTTTTCATTGAATTATCTGATGAAATTGCGGTAGCTTTACTTCGTAAAGGTGACATAGAAGTAGAAAGACCTATTATACATGAAATAACCTCTGAAATCTTACAGAATATTTCAGGTAATTTTCCAAACATAGGAGAATACAATTTACTTACAGAAGAGCAGATCGATGAAATAGAAAAATACGTTGAGGAAATGATTGAAAAGGGAGATAAGGAGATTGTTAAAAGAAAAGCAACAAAAATCGTTTCTGATTCATTTTGGTGATAAATATGGCTGAAGTAATTCTCTCTGCTGTTATATTTGAAACATTCATTAGTGTAATGTTGATAATTGTTTTTATTTTGATTTTGATGAAGTATATTCAAAGAAAGAAGAAACCTGTATTATACCTATTACTGACTTTTGCTAGTTTTTCTCTAGCAAGCTTATCTTCAGCATTAGGTAGATGGTTAGGGTATTTCTTGGGAAACGAAATAGTTGCATACACTGACATTGGAAATATGTCCGCATTCTTATTGTTGGCAGTCTCTAATTGCTTTGTTATTGCATTTGTTGAGATTGTGTTCGCTAACAAAGGAGTTGATTTTGTACTGGCGTTTATAGGTATAAATGGAATTGCGATAGGAATGTCAATCGAAGCCATAATTTATTGGTTTTCAGATACATCTTTTGGATTACTTGCAAAGAAGTTTTACATTATGATATTATTGGCATTAATCTCTCTAGTAACTTATATTATAATATCTGTATATGCATTTAAAGAAGCAAAAATGAATACAGAAAAACTGCCAAAAACTGGATTCAATCTTATAGCTATTTATGGAATTTGTGTGAGTATTTTGTTTGTAAGCTTTGCTTTAGATAGCGTAATGGCCTCTCTAGGAAAAGGTTATTCTCCATTCTACTATATAGGTTGGTCTTTTGCTTTAGCTGGTGTTTTTCTGGGTTACTTAGGTTACATTATGCCAGGTTGGTTAAAGAAATTCATCCAAAAAAGAAGTTAGTCAAAGAGCAATTTGGAGAGTTTTCTCTCTCACCTTCATTTTTTCATTTGATAACCTATGTTTTACAGTTAACTATTCCTAAATTTGGGGATTGAGGAGAAACATTATAATATCCAATTACTTTGCATTTATTGATGAAGTGGAATCATGAAGAAGAGTTTGATAATGCATCTAAATTCTTAGGCAAACTATTCAATAAAACTCCAGAGGAAATCAAAGAGAGATTTGTGAATATTCCAGAAATGTATGTTCTATCATTTAAGGATGATTCTGAAATAAAAGGAGTAATTATTTCAGTACGTGATGATAGATCTTATAATATTCTTGAAGTTCTGTTTGTAGCGTTTGAACCTGATTTTGACTTCAAAAAAGCCAATTTATTCAATAAACTGAATAATTTCTGTAAAAAAGAATACATTGATGTGATTTTCTCTCACACAATAACTGAAAACAGTTTTGTAAATATTAACATTGAAAAACTTACAGAGATGATTACTACTCAGAAAAGAGCACTTATGTATCTGGCTTTGTCAGATTACAAAGATAAATGGTATGACAAAGAGAAGAATGAACTACCAAAACTTATTACAGATCACTTCAAATTTCAAAAGAAGTTTAAGGTTTCAAGAAATAAGAAATCGAAGAAGTTCACAATAGTTGGTGTGAATGACGTATCTTGGGTAAAAGTTGCTGAAGTACAAAACAAAGTCTATGCAAATGTAGACTTTGAGGACAATATGAGCATACTTTCGAAAAAAACAGTTGATTTCAATGTTTCTTTAATAAAGAAGCTGTTTAGTGGATATTATGGTACTCTAAGTAGTGAAAATTCCTACATAGCATTAACAGAAGAGGGGAATGTTGCTGGATATATTGTTAACTTAGCACCTACTGATAAGAGGGGATACATTGCTGATTTTGCAGTTGATCCTTTGTATCAAGGATATGGTTTAGGGAAAGCTTTACTTAGAAATACTGTGATAAAATATTTTGAGCAAATGGATTGTGAAAACATAGCTCTTGCTGTTACATTAGAAAATCTGAAAACTATTGAATTCTATGTAGATAATGGATTTCAATTCAAATTAGAGCAAAACACTGAAGGGATTCTATTCATAGATTGATAAAGCAATTATTATTTGAGTTTCTTGAGAACAAGCAAAGCTGCATTTTTACCCGATTCTATAGATGGTTCTACCATAGGTCCTGGAAAGCTCCACATACCTGCATGATACACCCCCTTAGCAAATCTAGTTTTCTGCTTCCATAAGATCATATCTTTCCACCCTAATCCTGAACCATGGTGATTTAGAGTAAATCTATGATAAGTCAATGGGGTGCTGATGTCCATGCTGACAATGTGTTCTCCAAGATCAGGTATTCTTGTTTCAACTCTTTTGATAAGCTTTTGAGCAAACTCCTTCTTGAATTTATCATACTTCTCTCCTCGCTTCAGTTTCTTTCCTGCCATCCAGAAATTCT
>JAEOSZ010000099.1 GCA_016840095.1 Candidatus Heimdallarchaeota archaeon | reverse complement strand
GAAAGTTCATAATAATCATTATTTGTTTCGAAATCATTCCAGAATGTTCTGTTCCAAACATCCCTTGAAGTTCCATCTAAAACATTTCCTCCATCATTATCAGTCAATGTTAATGTTAGTGCATAATACATTTCGAAATTATCAAAATTGGTTGGTGAAGTTGGAGCATAATATTTGTAAGTACCTCCATCATAATCCAATCCAGTAACTGTGATGGATTCAGTTTGAGCTTGAACTACATAGCTTGGAACTGCAGAAGTTATATCTCTGTCACCACTGGCTACAGTGAAGAAGAAAGCTGAAGGTTCTCCTGTAAAATCAACTTGAAACCTTGCAAATGGACACAGATTAGCATTTGCATCCTCAATTTCTACAGTATAATCAATGGGTAAACCTACTGTATAGAAGTTTCCTGTTGGATTGTCTATAGCAATGCGAACCGTTGTAATGTTTACTGTTAAAATAGAATCTAAGGAATCTCCAATCATCCTTGCTCCTGGAAATTCTGCCTGTACTGGTTGTAGATAGATTACTAACCCTTGAGTCACATCAGAAACGTTTGTAGATGAATCCAAGTAAGTTGTAATTCTCACTGCTCCAGTAGCATTGGTTGTATATGTTACTGGTGATGTATGATTTGAACCTTCATAATAATAAATTACAGTAATGGTACTTCCAACTTCTAAACCTGAACTTGAGGACAAGTTTGCATCTATCTGGAAAGTGTCACCTATCTCAATTTCTTGTGGTAATTTACTTAATCCAGATCCTGTAACATAATATGCATCAACTAATGCAGAATCTTCAGTAAATCCTCCAACTATTAGAGACAAAAGTTCAGAAGGATTAAAGGTTACAGAACCTATCCTTACAAAGAAACTAAATGGTAATTGAGTTATATCATAATCAACTGTATAACTTACAGTATCAGTTCCTGGTCCTGGAGCAGTGTTACTATAAATATGCTGATTGGATGTAAAACCAGCTGTTCCACTATCATCGGAACCACTGTAAGTTGTCCAATCAACATCATAGTCAAGGTTAGTTCCATCAGTATCTACAACTGTACCATTATCATAAAGAACCTGAGTTGTAAATGAGTATGGGTTGCTAGGGTTACTAACTACAACATCTATATCAAGTTCAAGTTGACCATAAAACTCAACAGTTACATCTCCTGGACTACCTTCAGCCCACTCAGGATTTGTACCACCTCTATACCAAGTGAGTAAGGTTATATCTCCAACTTTGGAAAATGGATCGACATCCAAGTCAGAGGTGTCTAAAGTAATTGTAAAAACTCCTCCAGTTACAGTAACAGCTGAACCAACCTCATAATCTGGATTACCTTGGTAAAACAGTGGGCTAGCTTCATATGTTGCTTCTGTAATGTTATAATAAAGATAAACAGTTTCTCCTACCCAAAAATCACCAGGTAAACCTGACCATAGAACTCCAGTAACATCAAAAGAGTCTCCTCTGAAAAATTGATCTGATGGATTAGGATACGTTATTGTTTTCATTGTACCTATATCAGAATTTTTCAATTTCACATCTAATTTCTGTGCATGAGGGGTTATTGCTCTATTAGAGATTTCGTTTGTTCTCATCTCTGGTGGAGTTATTGAACTAGTATATGGTGAGTTAAACTTGAACTCATTCTTTGCTAAATCAGATTGAAATTCAGATTGAAGAATTGAAGAATTGGATGTGTAAGAAATATTTTCTTCAAGCTGTTGATTTATGATTACCTCACTATATACAGGTGTAACTAGACTACCTGCTATTGAAGCTAGAATAACTAAAGTTAGAAGTTGATAGATACTTTTTTTATTCATATTAGTATTTCACATCCTTAGAAGGTAATAGTACTAAACAGTTTTTGTCAGCAAAATGTTCAGTATTTCTAAGTTCAGCCACATGAGGCATATACTCTCTAATGTTATAAATTAAGAGAATTTGAGTGGGTTCTGAAGATTCAGTTATCACCATTGAATAGCTCATATATGCCGGTGGGAAAGTAATCGTTATTTGTGATGAAATATTCCACGTGTCTAAATATAACACTACAAGTCTATAGAAACTTGGACCATATTGCGTTACATTCACATTGAGGGTTGTATTATAGAAACCATTTACATCAGTTGTACCAGTAGCAACAATATTTGCCCCATATGGTTCTGCAATACTAGCAGCTACTAAATCAGCTCTCAAAGTAGTTGAATCTGTTGTATCTGCTGCATCATATATTGATTGTTTTACTAACCATACTTCAACATCTTCACCAATCATTGGACTTGGTAATCCACCTGGAGGTTCTTGGTATAGATAAATATCTACATCTGGAGTAAAGAATTCCCCATCAGTTCCCTTATTGTGGAAATAGTCACTGGAATCTACAGTTGAGTATTTTCCATCAAAATAAAGTATAATCGTAAAAGTGTAATTCTGACCGAATATTGCAGCGATGTAGTAGACTGCACCAGGAGTCACTTGAGGAGTTAATGTTGAGAAGATGCTTGTTGATCCTTGCATCGTATTAATGGTTGTATTACCATTGGAATCAGTTAATTCCTGTCCTAAGACTCTTAGAGTTGCTGGATCCAATGTTCCTAATAGCAGATCATTTTTCTCATTTTCATCCAAAATGTAATAGGTAACTAAACGACCTTCAAGAGGAATTGTAAGATTTTCGTCTTCAAATAATTCAGTTGAAATCTGATATTGAACTCCTCTTTGCACTAAGAATAAATCAAATACACCTACAGGAGGTGGACTTGGATTTGGAATAGTTTCTTGTGTAGCATTAATACTTACACCTGTAAGATATCCCGTTGGTACGATAATAAAACCTGTGTAATTTGTTGAAAGTAAGGTTACATACGCCAACAACACGTAAGCTGTTCCTAATGGGTTACTTGGATTGTAAATATCATACACAAGAGGATTCCATACCGAATACAGTTCTGCAACCCCTGAAACATCCGTTATTGCCGTTCCTATATTGTTTGCTACGGCCAATAATGCAGCAGGATTAGTTTGATATGTTTGAAGTTGACCTGCCGTTACCGTTGCATAGTTAACCGTTGCACCTTCTACTAAACCTGTGTCATCTGATACTGTTGCTCTTAGAGTGTAATTTCTACCATAATCATTGATATACACATATTGACCACCACCTAAATCTTGCTGAATAACTGGGAGATATAAAAGCGGTTCACCAAACATTGCTATGTCTATATCGAATGAGGAATACAACGTATTTTCACAATAGTGTAATGTGCTTGTATCTTCATCAATATAGGGACCCATTTGATACTGGCCCCATTTATATGCTATTCCACCTGCACCATTGTCTACTGGTACAAGAGCTTCTACCCAAGCATATAGATTTTCACTCAAAGAGAGAGTTCTGCTTGTTGCACTTCCATCTCCTAAAGCAAAACCTATCACTGGACGACAGGGTATATTATTTAATCTTAAGGTCATAATTGCTAGTGCAATATAAGCAGAAGCTGAAGAATCTAAGCCATCAATAAGAAGCTGAGCTCTATCTTGTCCATTATTATCACCACCATCAGCAGTAGGTAAACCAAAATCTGATACGATTTTCTCTAAAATATATGTAGTCTGTTGATATGTTGAATGGCCATTTGTTTTTCCATAAGCAGAAGCAGCTGCAGCATATGCAGCAACACCAGGAGAAATTGTTTTGTAATTTAAGGGTTTCTGGAGGAATCGTGCATATGTTGAATTAAACCAGCTAGAATAAAGTGCTGGGTTGTTATAATCAATTGAGTCAGCTATTATAGCTGATATATTATCATCACTAACAAAGTGAGTTTGGTAGCTAAAATTACCAAAAAAACCTATTTGATTGGTTGTAGCTTTTAGTGATAACATATTATTGAGATTATGTTTTACACTGACTGTTCCATCTACAGCAGCAGTCCCATTTTCATTATAGAGATTATCAGTCCAGTTCAAATCATTGGTCAAAAATGGTTTATTGTAATTATTACTCCATGGAGATATCAATTGAGTAAGAAGAGCTGTTTGGACACTATATACTAGTTGAGTAATATCTAATTCATGATAATCTCCTGGTTTATCTATCTGGTTATCTGGGTTATAATATGCGGAAGGAACATCAAATCTAGTGTCCCCACTCGTTTCAATAAAATCCCATGAACTTGCTTGATAATATTCCCGTATATCCCATCTGTAAAGATAATCACCTAATGTACCATTATTTGCGTTCACATGTGCTATAACATCAATATCAAGATCAGGGTCTAGATCCATATTATCTAAAAGATCTAAAATACCATCAATGTAAAATGGAGCATCTCCTGTAAATATTGAATTAAACCATGATGGATTTGTATTCATAGGAGTTATTTCTCCAGGAGGTAAATCACGATATTTTCCAATTAAATTAAAATAAGGAGTAAAGAATGATACTAATAATGATCCTATAATAAATCCTACAACCATTATTCTTTTCACACTATGTCTTGTGTGTATTTTTGGAAAAGAAATTGCTTTTGCTTCAAAAGCAATCAAAACTAAAAAGACTTCTATAATTAGAGCTACAGGAATGAGATACTTCAGAAACAGATCTGGCAATGGAATTGAGAGAAATTCTATGAAATAAGAATTAACAATTGTTGTAACTAAAAGACCAAGAAACAGAGTAGAAAAAATAATGTTCCACACTGTTATACCTTTAGGCATCATAGCTGCCATAGGTAATTTAGTCCTTCCTGACTTAATTTTTCTATACTTAGGAACGACAGCAGGTTTTGTTTTTAGTTTGACTCCCTCTTTTAATTTTCTAACACTCTGTGCCGAGTCTTTACTTTCTGACATCTTCTTTCCTCGTGATTATAAAGCATCAAGAGTACCGATGGTTACCCTAATGACTCTATACTCCTACATTATTCAAAAACTTTTTGCGATATAAATACTTGCAAAATGGCCATTGGCTTCGAGAAAATTAGAACCTCTAAAATTCATATCTTCAGACTTTGAGAGGGAAAAGCGTCACCATCGTATAAAAAGATATCATTTCAAAGTTAGGTTTTTGGGTTAATATATGATTTTACTGATAATATTAATGAAGTAAGATATTCCTAAAAGTCTGAAAAAACACTAAAACAAAATACTTAGAAGTAAATGAATAATACTTTACTTCAATCAATAAAGTCGATACATCATCAACAAAACGAATAGTGAAGGAATGTCATACATTCACTCATATACTACTCACTTGAATCAACAAATGGTTAACATATCTCAACTGAGAGTATAGCAAATCGGAAGTGATAAACATTCAAGTAAAGCTGATTTCTTATCCAAAGGAAACTGATTTGATTGCAAAAATGGCGGCTGCTATTTGTTATTCAGGTGGCCATGATTATGAAGAGATACGATCAGATGCTGAAAGAAAACCTGCAGAATATTTAAGTAAAATCGTTAAAAATGGACATCTATCAATTTTAGAACATAATGTCTATGTATTTTATGTTTCAGGATTAAGCAGAGTAGCAAGCCATCAACTAGTAAGAAAACGAATTGCAAGTTATTCACAACAGTCACAGAGATATGTTGATGCAAAAAATTTCAAAGCTGTAATTCCAGAGACAATAAAGAAATCGACGTTCATTGAGCACTACAACAAAAAACTAGAAGAATGTAGTGATCTTTACCAAGAGATGGTAGATGGTGGTATTCCTAAGGAGGATGCAAGATTTATTCTTCCAGGAGCAACAACAACTCAACTGATTGTATCAATGAATGCACATTCTTTAGTAGATTTCTTTGTCCAACGGCTTTGCCTTTGCAGCCAATGGGAAATCCGTCGTTTAGCAGAAATTATGTTAGAAGAAGCTCAAAAAGTATCACCACTGATTTTCAAAGATTTAGGTGCTTATTGTGATTTTTATGGATATTGCCCTGAAAATGATAAATCATGTGGAAGATATAAAACTCTTAAAGAAATTCTTGAAAATGGTAGTTAGGTTTTTCTCTTTTACATTATATCAATTATTTACGTTAACTAAATTAATAGAGAGTTGATGAAGCTATTCTTCAGAATCAGAAACTTCTTCATCATCCTTCATTAATAAAGTAGGTTCATCTCTAATTTTAGGTAAGACAGCATTCATTCTGATGAGAAGGATTGTATATAGAATCGCAACTACAATTAAAGAGGGACGTATAATAAACTCAGCTATAGAGTTTTGAGGTATAATATAATATATAACTAGAGAGTAAATAACTGCAAACAAAACTAGAATTAGAATAGAAATAAGTGGCCATAACATCTTTTTAATCAATATCCACCACTTCTGAAATACATCGAGTTCTTTGATAACCTTTCTCTCAAAATCTGTTAAGGTTAAGTTATCTTCATAATTCTTCACTTGTTCTCTTGAATAATCACTAATAGGTGTAACATAGAATCTCTCATGTGAATAGAACTCCAAGAAGAACAGAGATAGAAGCAATCTTACTCCTATGCAAATACCTGCAGATATTTGAAATAATATGATATCTATTCTACCTAGTGTATCTGGAAAGAACATTGAGTTCACATTAGCTAATAGCAGAGATATTCCAGTACCTAGAATAAAGAAGAAACCAAAACTTAATTCATTTCTAAGATTTAGATCTCCTCCTCTAACAAGATCTAACATGAGATTAATAACACCTATAATAAGCCATATAGTGAAAATATAGATATTTAAACTCAGAACAGATTGGAGAATTATCACTGCAATTGCAGCTATTCCAAAAAGGTGATGACAAAATATCATGATTTGGGAACCAGGAGCAATCTTTCTAGTTTGTTTCCAATCATCTTCGTAAACTTTATCTCTGATTCTCATATTATCGTCCCAATGCTTCTTGTACTAATCTATGTGATGGAGAGTATTTTTTCATCAGCCTATATAAGGAAAGAATTATGTTATCTTCATACCCATTAATCTCAACATAATCTCCACCTATTGAGTAAAGAATTCTCCTTACTTCCATTTCTCTCCTTTGATATTCATCTCTCACCAAACTTGGAAAAATATCCTTCATAATGTCCTGATATTCTTTATTTTCCGCATCTTCAATAACCAAATCTGAAGAAGCAAGAATGTTGAAATCCATTGTAGAAAAATTAACAAATATAACTCTACTTCCCATTGAGTGAAGTAAGTGTAAGCCTTGAAGCTTTCTCTTTAAATCCCCTTCTAAATCTGAAAAGATGATTGCAATGGAATGATATAACCGATTTGTTCTGGTAAATTTCACAGCATTAATAAAATTGCTCTCAACACCAATTGGTTCTATATCATATAGATTCAGCATTAATCTCAATTCGTTCTTTCCAACCTGAGGAACAATGAATTTATTCACATAATCTCCATATGCAATCACAGCTAAATCATGACTTGTTCCTCTTATTAGGGAAGAAATTTCCACAGCTGATGACAAAGAATATTCGAATTTAGGTCCAAACATCGCACTCCCTAAATCTAGATATATCAGAAAATGGAGATTTCTTTCATCTTCATATTCCTTAGTAATTAATTTATCATGTCTAGCAGTAGCGTACCAATCTATATGTTTGACCTCATCTCCGGGGAGGTAGTCACGTAAAGCAAAGAACTCATCTCCACGTCCCTTGATTCTTTGAGCAAATTCATGAACCATCTTAAGAAGTAATTCTTTTTTGGTTTTCCAAGGTATATTGATACGTGGTCTCTGCGGGAGTATCTTTATTGTTTCAACTTTCTTTAGAATTCGTATGTTCTTGAACAGCTGCTGATGAGGACCTACAGCTATTTCAATAGGTCCAATTTCAGCATTCCCTCTTCTTGCTGCTAACAAAATCCAAACTATGTTCTGTGTTTGATTAGGTTCCAATTTTAGATACAAATGATCTGGTTGGTTAATACTACGGAAATGGTAGGAAAATTGTAATTTAGTTTTTATCCTAAGTTTTTTGTTTGATATGTTGGTTAAAGATACTGCAACAGCTAATAATCCTCTACTTCTTAGATACTCTTTTGATATCCTCATATCTGTCTCAAAAGAAACATCTTGTGTTGTTAAGTAGTGAACAAATGCTGAAGCTATTATTAACCAAAAAAATAACCCTGGAATGATTAAAAGATAGTTATCAATAGATAAACCTAGAATAACTGACAAACTTCCCAAAAGAATGAAAATCTTTCCATTCTTTGTTAATTCAAAGAATTGTTCATCATCCATGTTCATCTTCCTCTAACCATTTCTAAATTACTACTTCAACTTCTGATAGTATATTTTGGATAATTTCTGAAACTCTAATTTGTTCAATTTCAGCTTCAGGGGACAGTATTAATCTGTGATTCATCACTGGAAAGAAAATTGCTTTGATATCATCGGGTTCTACAAAATCTCTTCCTCTTATTGCAGCAATGGATCTGCTTAAGGTTAACAGAGCTATAGAACCTCTGGGACTTGCCCCTAAAGCTAAAGATGGTACTGATCTTGTAGCAACAACTAGTTTTGCAATGTACTCAATTATTTGGTTACTAAGAATTACACTTTTTTCGATCTCATTCGATAATTTCTTCAAAGTATCCTTTTTTGTAACGGCATTTACATCAGCAAACATTTCATCTTTCTTCTTTGTTAACATTGAAATTTCTCCTTGGAGAGAAGGAGGATAAACGGGTATCTTAACAAGAAAACGGTCGATTTGGGCCTCTGGGAGAGGATAAACACCAGTTGATTCTATTGGATTCTGTGTAGCAATAACCATAAATGGTTCTGGTAGTTTGTATGTTTTCTTCCCAGAAGAAACTTGTTTTTCTTGCATTGCTTCTAATAATGCAGATTGTGTTTTCGGTGGTGCTCTGTTTATCTCATCAGTTAAAAGAACATTTGTGAATACTGGACCTTCAATGAAATTGAAAGAACTAGTCTCTCTTTCGTATATATTTCCACCAGTAATATCTGCAGGCATCAGATCGCTTGTAAACTGAATACGCTTAAAACCCACTTTGATAACTTCTGCTAAAGTGCTGGCCATTAAGGTTTTAGCAATCCCTGGGACACCTTCTAGAAGAACATGTCCCCCACTTAAAAGTGAAGCAAACATTAGTTCAATAACATTATCATTTCCAACTATCCGTTTTTTCATTTCGCCCATTATTTTGCCAAAAATCTCTTTAGTTTCTTGTACTTGTGTCATTAATATCGCCTTCTTTTTTGTATAACTTCCAGTCTCTTAAACAGAAACAGGAATGTATCGTGATCTAATTTTTTCGATAATGCGAGCTCAAAAAGCTCTCTCTCTTCCTCTTCATATAAATGAGAAGGTACAAATTTCATCTTCTCTAAAATAAAATAATTGTAAGCTTTTCTTGGATAAAGTTCATGCTGAAAATACAAATATGATAGTATTTTTTCCTCAACCGTAGGATTTATCGGTGACCCAAAAGTATCAAATAGTTCTCTTCTTCTACTCCAAATCTTTTTTGAAATGAATTTTTTATAGGATTCTTTTGTTCTGAAAACATCTTTGAATCTAGGAGTTATGTAATAAAAGAACAATAAAAGAAGAATTACTATGAAAATAAAAATTCTTGTTTTGGATAATAAAATAATACTACCATAAGTCTGATTAATTATGCCTTCAGTTGAAGCAAAAGGCCACCTTTTGTGACTTTCTTCAAAACAGACAAGTGGCTCTGTTCCTCCAGTGTAAGCTCCAATCAAACTAATTGTGAGATTCAAATTATCAAAACCAGCAAGATATAAATCATTAGTTAGAAAACTCATAGAAGAAATAGTAACGATTGTTCCTAAACCTCTACTTACTGCTACAGCTACCTTGTAGCTTCTAATATCTTCAGCTATCTGATCCCATATTTTGTCACCATTCCCATCAATAAAAACAGTAGGAGCAGTAGAAATTGATTGAACTTCAATTTGATGATCACTTTGAGCAACATAAAGAATTGCCCTTGAATATGCAAAGCACAAAGTTCCATTGATAGTTGCTGGAGAATGAGTGAAAATGTATTCAGGTGAGGGATAATAGTTTTCTGTTGCTAGAAGCATAGAAACAGACATCGTAATTCCAAAGTATTCTGCAAGATCATATGAGGATCCTGATCCTCCAAGAAGAAGAAGTGTCCCACCTCTAGCGACAAATGAATCAATTACCGCTTTTTCTGATGCTCTGTAATTTTTTGCTCCTCCAGCGATTACTAGTATTGATGAATCTGGAAGTTTCAAAATTGGGTCAGTAGATAAAATCGTTCTAGTAGTATTGAATCCTCTTTCCTGAAGGAATGAATTAAAAATTGATAACCCACTTGGAGTAGTATTATACATTGTATAAGGAGGAGGAGTGTGAGTAATATTGATACTTAAAGGAATCGTAAAAATAACAAAAAGTAACAATGTTTGGATTACCATTTTAAAGAATGGTGAATACTTTTTCGAAAAGAAAGCTTTTGAAATTTTCATATTTCTTCACCAATTTCTTCTGTTTGTGTTATCTGAATATCGACTTCTTTACCACTCATATCTTTGATAATTTTCAATTCAAGGATAAAGGATTCAAGATTATCGTAGTTCATTGGAGATATTCTATAACGGGCTTCATAGAAAATATCTACAATCTTTTTGAAGTGTGGCAAAATCTCAGGTAGACTTAATGACATAGAAAATTCTTTTGGTGTAAGATAAGTTTCTCTCTTAATTCCAAGAACTCTTTTCATATTTTTATCTAATTGGTGATAACCGAAGATAATCCCTTCTGCAAAGTTACCATGTTTCAAGAATTTCTCCAATAACTCTACTAGTGTTACAATTTGGGTTCTAAATTTCTTTCTTCTTGAAGATACCATGGATTGTTTTTGTATTGTTTTTTGACTCGTATGAGTAACTTCCTTTCTTCTTCTAAAATATAATAAGAATATCAGAATCGCAATTCCTACTCCTATCCCAATAGGTAAAGCTCTAGAAGGTACACTGGGTTTTCCTGTTTGTGTAATTCCTCCATTTGAGGGAGTAGAGGGGGGATTTGTAGGAAAAGTTGGTCCAGTAGTAGTGGGTAAAGTTCCTGTTGTTGAATTAAAGGTACCAAGATTTGTTGTAGTAAGTATACTTACAGAAACATCATTAATCCCATCATAATTCTCTTGAGAACTGTTTACTAAGACAAAGACAACAAGACAGGCTATAAGAATGAGGATTCTAAGATTGATATATTTCGAGATATCCCTAGCCATTCTTATCACCTCCAAGAGATTCATCGACTATGATTTTGCTTTCACTTAAGAAAGCATATATTCTACATAAAGGCCAATAGTCTGTCAAACAAATCTGATATTTGTGTTCTGATGTTACATAGCCAAGGTATGCACATTTACTATCCGCAAAATACTTACAATGTTCTTTTTCAGTTGATTTTAATAGAGTCTCTACCTTCTGATTCATATAAATCATTGATAAAGCATGATATTGCCTGTCTTCAGATTTTGGGGGTTTATCCAAATCAAATATCGTTTGAACAGAAAGAGGCATTTTAGGTTGTATTAAGTTAGAATATGAAACTTTAGCTCCTTTTTTAGGAAGGAACATATTGATAAACAGTTTTCCAAATCGAACACCAATAATCCCTCCTAAAGAACATATTATTAGGAAAGAAAAGGAAAAAATGAAAATATAACCTAAATACCAAAATCCTGAAAGCACCCCTGAAATACTTGCTGCCAAAGAGCTGAATATTATTACTTGTGACAAATGCAAAGTAATGAACAATAGAAAAGTTACTACTGCTGAACTAAGAACAAGGTCTCTGGCTTCCTCTCCCCAAATTATTGAGCATATTATTCCTGATAAGAAAAAAGGTAAAAAAATGGTTACTATGTAGTTGGCCACCAAAGAATCTAGATTCTGTGAAATGAAAGTAGAAAGAAACGGAAGATAAAGGATTTCTTCAGGGCTCCAAATAAGTCCGTAGAATAATGATAGATCGCTAAGATAATACATGACTATACTAAGAATAATAGCAATGGAATAAGCAATTGCTAGATACGTTGAGCTTCTTCTCACAAGAATTCCAACATATTCCTTTTTCCCTCTATTCTTCAAGGAAGGGAAGAATAACTTGTATAGAAGATACTTGAAATCAAATTTAAAAGGTGGGGATTCCCCTTTATCCTTCTTAGGTTGTGGGGGAACATATGTGGAATCTGGTCTTGCCATAATATCACCTATAAAATTATGAGATTTGTCCCCCTTGAAGCTTTTATTATGAATAATATAAGTAGAGAATCAACAAGCAGAATCAGACTTATACCAACCAAACCGAAGAAGATTTGATAGAGTGATATTATCAAAAAGACTGCAAATATAGATAGGTAAAGTGTCGTTATTAGTAGAGAAAATACTACAATAGAAGTAATGTTGATTGAAGCTAGAATTGATTTTACTCTGTTTTTTGGTGACGCATACCAAATAACACTTACTCCTAAGGCAATAATGACATTTAATAGAAAAATTGTATTACCCAAAAAGTGTAAAGTATCATCAATGGTTATGAAAACAAATACGAAGATGATTAATATCCCAATGCTTAGGATTCTAGCAAAACCAACAGAGAGATTCATATAAATTGGTTGAGATGAAGAGCCCATTTTCTCAAACAATGTTGGAAGATCAGCACCACATGCCCAGCAGTTCCTACTAAAAGATGGAATAACTTGGTTGCAGTTTTCACACTGAAGTTTAGGATAAGACCAGCAATTGCCACAAAATTCTCCATTGTAAAGAGGATATTGACATTCTGGACAAACGAACATTTTAGTAGTTCTATCGACAAGCTGTCCAATTCGTCTATTCTTTCTAATTTTCTCCTTATACTTCTCAAAATCTTTCTCTGTTACTTTACAGTATTTAGAGCGATGCTCACTAAAACACGTAGGACATAGTCTAGGGATCTTGAATACAATCCATAAGATGAAGAATCCAAAAAATGCATAAGATATGTATCCCATTTTATGAAGCTGGGAAAGAGTGAATTTCTCATTAAATATCTGGAAATTATAATTCCAATATGCGTGAAATCCCACTGATACACAAAAAGATAGGAAGAATAATATCCTTGACAAAATTTTCTTCTTGTCCTTTCTAGATATAAAGACATAACCTAGACCGAAAGCAAGCAACATAGAAGTTATTGTATGTAACGGAAAGACTGTTCTAGTATTAATTAGAACATCAAGTATTTCTTGATTAGTTAATGCTGATGTAAAATACCCTTGAGGAGGATTACTCAATATTGAAAAAGACAGGAACTGCTCAAATAAGTCAAATGTTGCTCCATAAAACCCTCCTATTAAGACAAATAATCGGTGTGTAGGGATTAGATTGGTAACTATGTTCTTCTTCTTAATGTTAACTCTTACAAAATTACCAAGTAATATAAGAAGTGGAAATATTTTGGCTATTTCCTCTATAATTGGGATTACTGAAACATACAACACTGCATTAGCTACTTGGTAAGTAATGCCTGGTACCCCGATTGTCGTTAAGAGATCCTTAAATGTGAACACCAATAAAAATGCTTTATTCTCAATTACTGTTGCGAAGTAGGCTGTTAATGAAGCTGTAACTAACAACAGAGGAAGGATTTTCTTGATAACTGTTTTTTCTATATCTGTACTAGTTAATGAAAATAGAAAATATAGACTAGAAACCCAAATTACAAAAAAGAGGATTATTGTAAATATAACTACAAATGGGAAATAGTAAGATTCTAGATAATAACTTAGAAGAGAATATGTTAGATACAGAAGACCTACTAGAGCACCAATCGTAATTAATTTTCCAAAGCTTGAAAGACTGAAGATTCGGTTATATTCTAGTCTACTTGGTACCATTAAACTAGAAGTATCTTCAGTTATGCTCTCTTCTGATGTTTGTATCATCTCAATTCTCCTAAATCAATTTAGCAGATGATGGTACCCTATCTGTGAGAATAGTAGAATTAATACACTTAAATCTATTGCGGGATAAAAATAGGAAAGAACTCTAAACTTGTTAATAGACAACCTAACCAAGAATAACTAAGATTTCAAAAAGAGAGGGAAGGAAATTGTATTTTGTATTTTCTGAATTATTCAATTAAGGCAGATTCTGTTATATCTCCAATTGCTTTGAATAAACCAACGAAGAAAACTAATAACCCTACAATTAAACCAATAAGCCATATGTATGCTATGGCAGATCCGTCGATTGCAACAAATCCTAAATTAAGTACTCCACTATTCAACATGGCTGCAAATGAAAGGAGGGCAACAAGTAGTGGAATTAAACCTATAAATAAGAAAAGAATTGAAACTTTCAGTGCTTGTAATATGCTTACCAAATGTAAAGCCTCCGGTTTTTATTTTGGGAATCTATGCCTTAAGAATCTTTTAAATGTTTGTTTACTGCCCCCGCAAAATAAAACAGCTACATTCAAGATAGCACAATTATATCTTCTGTGTTAGTTTTTCCATCTTTGCTTTTACTTCTTTGATTCTGCTTTTTGAGCCTGCTAATTGATAATTTTGAAGAGCATCTGAATAATACTGCAATGCCAATTCAGGTCTTTCATCTTCCACAAAAAGACCATTATAAAAGGCAAGATGAGCTTTTATAATGGGTTCATCAGAACCTCTTTCTTCAATCAATTCTACAGCTTTTTTGAGATACAATTTTCTTCCGGATATATGTTTTTCAGCTGCAGCTCTAGAAATGTAAGATTTGGCTTTACAATCCATTTCTTCTGCTTTATTATTTAACCTCTGATAAGCAATAGCTGCTTGTTCAAAATAAGATGCTGCATCTACGAACCTTCTTTCTTGCATCAGCTGTTTTGCGATAACTAGCAGAATCTTAGCTTGTTGTTCGAATACTCTCTGATATTCAGTAATCATACCTAATCTTTGATAAAAACCTCCAGAGCGACCAAGATAATTAGCAGCTTCCAGAGCCTTGTTGAATTTTACAGCATCCATACCAAGATATTCATTATGCAAAGCTTTAGCTAAGTCCATTTGCTTTCTATTGTCTTCCGTTTTCAAAATTTCAATTGCCTTTTCTGCAAACTTAGCAGCATCTATGTAATGTTTTTGTTGGGCAGCTACCTTTGCTTTACCTAATTCCTCGTTTGCTTTTTCAGTTGAAGATTTTTTCATTCCTTTAAACAATAGAAGCCACCTCAAATAGAAGGTTTACAAGCTAGTTTAAAATTATATGTTTTTAAATTGCTGTTGGTGACAATTGCAATTATTCTATTTGAAAAGACGTCTTTCATCCTCAAATTGAAGTTCTTCTATATTAGATATCGGAGATCTAAACTGCATTCCTCTTACAATAACAACTGGTGTCATCTCACCTGCTTGTCCCATTACAAGTTCAGCTGCTGAAGAAACCTCATCAGCTAAAGCAACTATTGTTGAAGTGAGTTCATACCCAAAAATATCCTTTCTTCCTCTTGCATCATCAATTACAGGAAAATTATAGGAACCAATTGCGACATTAATTGCACCTCGTCTTAAAGCTCTTCCATGCGTATCTGAGATGATTATGGAAAGATCTCTTTTCAGATGTTTAGTTAATTTTTTGTAGATTTTCTTAGCCGATTTATTGGAATCATCTGGAAGAGTCACAGCACAATTAGGTTGAGCATTTGATTGATCTACAGCAGAATTTGCACAAATCCATCCATGTCTAGTTTTTGTGATTATAATGTTGTTTTTAACTTTAAGAATCTTTGATGCATCATCAACAATTAATTGTACTAAGGCAGGATCCTTTCCTGTTTTTCTTGCAATAATCTCAGCAAAAGGGGAGGGAGAGATTTCAGGCAAAAAATATTCTTTACCTTCAGCTCTTGAGATTATTGTATGGGCTATTACAAAAACATCTCCATCAATTATCTCTAATTTCTCTTTCTCTAGAGAATTAATAATGTGAGTAGAAACATCATCATTTATAGCTATTATTGGTAGCTTTAAAGGAATTAACTCTACTCTTGTTATTTTTCTCACCTATTGAAATAGAGTAAATGGGGATTAATCAGTTTCGATTGGTGGCAAAGCTTTAGTAGTTCTCTTTTTGACTGAAGAAAGCTTAAGAGCAGCGACTAGAGTTTCTTCCCATTTATCTTGCTCTACCTTTTCAACATCTAGAATTTTCTCTTGAAGAGCTAGCTCGAATAGTTCTTTTCCAGATTGAGTTCGAATGATAATTAGGTTACTATCGTCATCAACACCTACATTGCCAACAGATATATCAGCAAATTCAGCAGCAAAGTCTTTACAGTATTTACATCCTTCTGCTTTAGCTTCAGCACATTCTTTTATTTTGATGTCAGTAGTTCCATCTGGAGCTACAAAGAAGAACTTACCACGAGCACAATCTGTTTTAGTCAATTCCTCAGCATCCAAACCAAGGTTTTGGGAAAGGATGTTTCTAAAATCTCTTGGATGATAGCTACTCATACAAAAGAGACCAATTTTATATTTTACTCTGTGATCTGCACCTAAGTTTTTCAAATCAATGATATTTTTTAGAGTTTCATTATGACAAGGCAATCCTACCACCGCAACTGAATTTTTCAGACTTAGTTTTATCGAAGTGAGTTTGATAAGTAAGGGATTAAGCGTATACTTTGAACGTGCAGATTTTTTAATATCAAGTTCATTAAGTGCCAAACGAGGAATAGGTCCTAAGAGATCATTAATGTGTCCAGTTACTAATGCACCATCAATATCTTCCTTTTTCATTGCATTTAGAAGCAGAGTTGTAACTATACCTCCATTCTGTGCCTTTTCTCTAACATCTTCAAATATCGAATGACCTTTGTAAATTTCTAGTATTTCTCCTAAACTTGTTTCATCATATGTAGTTTGTTCTTTTCGTTGCTTATATCGCAAACAAATATCTACACAAGCTCCACATGATATACACCCTCCAACTAGTTTTGGAATAAGTTGCTCAATTGAAATAACATACACTGGACAGACCGCTTCGCACCCTCCACAAGATACACAATATCCAGGTTTAATTACTTCTCTATTCAACATAGCAAAATTTGCTTTTCTTTTCTTCTTTGGTTGTGAATCACTCATTGTCAATCACTACCAAAAAAGAACATAAAAAAGCGTAACGGTAGGGCATTGTTAAAATAAAATAATCGAGAAAAAAGAAAAATAACTATAATTCTTCAATCTCTTCCAGAATGTATCTTTCACTTCCAGTTTGCTGACTCTGTATTTCTAGTTCTCTTTCAGAAACAATTTCTCTTTCAATTCTGTCCAGAGCAACTGCTAGAGCTCCAAAAACACCATAACCATCAGATCTGGAAACATAGGTTTTTCCTTTGTTTGTTGAGATTCTAACTCTTACTTGGTAAAGAATGTCACCACGGAACTTTCTCTTGGGTATTGCTTTTGCATGAATATACAGTTGACCAGATGTACCAATGATATCAGCATACTTCTTAACAACTTCTACACCCATTTCAATAACTGATTCCATATCAGCATCATCAACATCTCCAAGAACCCTAAAATAATACCCTTCAGTCTCTGGTGGCATGGAAACTGCTTCAAGTAAATCAGTTGTAGTAATTATTCCAATAGGATGATTATCTTCATCAACAACAATTAATGCTTTATGATCAGCCTTATCAAGTTTGACTAATGTTTCTACTAGAAACTCATTCTCAGTACATGTTACAACCTCTTGAGTCATAAGCTTCCCAACAGTTGTAGAAAGTAAATCAATTTGTTTTTCTTTTCTATCTCCTTTTGTTTGTCCTGGAGAACTTGATAATATCAGATCTGTTGTATCGTGAGGACTCATTATACCTACTAATTCATTCGATTCATTAACAACAGGAGTTCTTGAAATATTGTTAGTTCTGCAAATTGCAATGAACTTAGCAACAGATACATCTGATGTAACAACAATAGGATTTTGAGTCATTGCTTCTTTGACTTTCTTGCTACCAAATACATTTTCAGAATCTCGTAGTAGATCAATATCTCGAATAACTCCGATAATCTTACCATCATCTACTACAGGAACAGAGAAAATTTTCTCAGATAGAATAGCTCTAGCAATCACATCAGGAGGAGAGTCTTTCTTTACTGTAGGTACTAACTTAATCAAAGTAGATACTTTAGTTTCAGGAAGAACTTTTGATTGATGTGTAACATGTCTCTTTGTTAAATAGCCAAGAAATACATCTTTGTCTTCAAAAACCAATATTTCTCTGGTTTTTTCTTTAAACATAGACGCAACTTTCGATAAGGGCTCATTACAATCAACAGAAACATATTCTGTTATAATAGAAGAATCTTCGTCACTCATGAGAAATAGTTCTTACTAAAAATGATAAACCTTGTGTTTTATTACTGAAAAATATAGAGAGAAACAAACTAATTAGAGAGAAAATTCTTTTCTGAATTTTAGCATTTCATCTCCAAATTGATGAGATAACCTGCTTGCATGATAAAATATCTTATCAACATTGAAACCTGAAAGAGCTGATGTTTCTACATAATCAAATTTATGCAACCGAGTATATTCTAGAATTGTATTTTTATCTAAAGCTCTGGCTTCATTTAAGTCAAATTTGTTTCCACAAATAATGATTGGGATATCAGGACATTTCGAAACAACTTCATTCACCCAGATTTCTAAATCATCAAATGAACTCTGATTAGTAATATCATAGACAATAACTGCACAAGTGGCACCTGCATAATATTTAGGACGAAGGTAGGTAAACATCTCCTGCCCTCCTGTATCCCAAAGACTCAATCTTATTGTTAATGGATCACTATAAATTTCCTTGGTTAAATTTTCGTTTAGTTGTTCTGGAGTTAAGGTAATTGTTTTTGTTAGCCAGCTTACTCCTAAAGTAGGAATATAACTGTGAATAAAAGTGTTTAATGTAAATCTTCTAGCTAGTGATGTTTTTCCAACAAAAGCAGAACCAACGCATATTATTTTTTGTAACTGATTCATTCTCTTACCTCCAAACGATATTTAGTACATCTTGTAGTATTCCTAAACCCATCATTCTTTCCCATTCAACCTTTACTGTAGACGGTGTTTTTGATGATAAAATCTGCCTAAGATCCTTTGTTCCGATTTTATCATCAATAAGATCTACTATTTCCTTTAACAGCAACATGAATTCTCTTTTAATCTCAACTGTTGTTCCTCTCTGAATATCAATATCACAGAAACTGAAACCTTCATCCTCTTCTAAAGTAAATTTCTCTTTAATTAGATATGAGTTCTTCTCTAGATAATTATTCGTAGCATTCTTAATTTCTTGTAGATAATCTGCTGGCAGTTTTGATTCATTTTCTACATGGTATAACCTAATCCCAAGCCAAAGAGAGTTCAAAATATTTTCAAAGACTTCAATTAAATTCCTTTTGTCAATATCTTCTACATGTAAATCCAGAACATTCCATAACATAAATGAATGTGATAATGATTCAGAAATTTCCCTTCTCTTTATTCCTTCAAGTTCATGTAAAAACTCATTAGCACTCTTTTCATCTTTTATTTCAAAAGCATTTAAGAAAAGTTTCATGAAGAAGAAAAGTTGTGAAGAAATCATTTCAGTTGAGTAATTTTGGGGGCTTAGAAGAATGAACAAGAATGAATACTTACTCATGAAAACTACTTTTGATTTTGCAAATCGCAGTACTTGTAAATCCTTTAACAAAGGTTGTTCATCAGATTGTATATAAAAATCTAACAAAGTCTTAACTATAGAATCTACTTCTGCTTCATCTGCTTTAACAGAAAGTGGTCTACAAAATAAGATTTCCATCTTTTCTTTGTTAATAATATAGAACCCCATCAAGTGAAAACAACCTTTCTATTTTCACTTCCGTACCATTATTTTTAAGAATTTGTTTAATATCTCAACTAGTCAAAGAAGAAGAAACTTAAACAAAAAATATTGAAAATAAGAATCTTATGTGTAACCTACTTTTGGGCTAGTAACTTGACTTGGTTTCTTGAACTTCTCTTCAATTTTGTCATAATATTTTAAAACATCTGTAGTACAAGTTGGATGTATCTTTTCAAGGGCTGCATTGAAATGATCCATTCTAACAGCTTCAATATCAAATGATTCTCTTAAAGCTAACATTCCTGCTTCTCTACATAAAGCTTCAATATCACTGCCAACGAAACCTTCAGTAGAAGACGATAGATCCTTAAGGGATACTGATGAATCAAGTGGCATCTCCTTTGTGTAAATCTTGAATATCTCTAACCTTCCTTTCTGATTTGGTGGGCTTACGTAAATCAACCTATCAAAACGTCCTGGACGAACTAAAGCTGGATCTACGATATCTGGTCTGTTTGTTGCTGCTAGAATTACAATATCTTTTAGTTCTATCAATCCATCCAATTCTGTTAGAAGTTGACTGATGACACGTTCTGTTACATTACTATCAGAAGACATTCCACGTATCGGAGTTAGTGAATCAATTTCATCGAAAAAGACAATTGAAGGTGCTGCTAATCGAGCCTTTCTGAATACTTCTCTTATTGCTTTCTCACTTTCTCCTACCCATTTTGAAAGAATTTCTGGTCCTTTGACTGAAATGAAATTTGCTTCAGATTCAGTTGCTACAGCTTTTGCAAGAAGTGTCTTACCACAACCAGGAGGTCCATAAAGTAGTATTCCTCGAGGAGGTTTTATTCCTACTTTCTTAAAAGCTTCAGGCATTGTTAACGGCCACTCTATAGCTTCCCTAATCTCTTCTATAACACTTTTTAATCCTCCTACTTCTTCCCACGGGATATCTGGAGATTCAATGAAAACTTCTCTTACTGCTGTTGGTGTAATCTCCTTGAATGCTAATAGAAAATCTTCATGTGTTACTTCAAGTTGATCTAAAACATCAGCTGGTATACTCTCTTCATCCATATTAACCGATGGTAAGATTCGTCTCAGTGTCTTCATAGCAGCTTCTCTGCTTAATGCTTCAAGATCAGCTCCTACATAACCATGAGTTACATCAGATAGAGCTTTGAGTTCAACATCTTGTGCCAATGGCATACCTCTTGTATGAATGAGTAGAATCTCTTCTCTACTATCTCTATCAGGAACATGGATTTCTATTTCTCTATCAAATCTTCCAGGTCTTCGTAGTGCAGGATCAACAGCATTTGGTCGATTGGTTGCCCCAATAACAATTACTTGTCCTCGTGACACAAGACCATCCATTAAGGCTAACAATTGAGCAACAACTCTTCGTTCAACTTCTCCAGTAACATCTTCTCTTTTTGGAGCTATTGCATCCAACTCATCTATGAAAACAATACTTGGAGAGTTATCTTCTGCGTCTTTGAAAATACTTCTCAAACGTTGCTCTGATTCACCATAAAACTTGGACATAATCTCTGGTCCATTTATCACAATAAAATGAGCAGCTGATTCATTGGCAACGGCTCTTGCGATTAATGTTTTACCACAACCAGGAGGTCCATGAAGTAACACACCTTTAGGAGGATCAATTCCTAGTTTTTCGAATAACTGAGGAAACTTAAGTGGAAGTTCTACCATTTCTCGTATTTTTTGAATTTCTTGGTGAAGTCCGCCTATATCTTCATAAGATACACTTGGAGCGGATTTTTCTCCCTCTACTAAAGGCTTCTCTGCGACTTTGAGTTGAGTACCTTCTGTTACCACAACAATTCCAGATGGAACTGTAGTAACTACATTGAAGGGTATTGCTCTGCCAAGAATTGGAATTAATACGGTATCTTTTCTTGATAATGGTTGACCTAACAATTTTCTTTTAACGAAATTTTCGAAGCTGAAATCTATATTGACAGACATTTGTTCAGGAGCAAGGGTTACTTGTCTTGCTACACTAACTTTTGCCTTTTTGACAACAACTTTGTCACCTAAAGAAACTCCTGCATTTCTTCGGATAACACCATCGCACCTAATTATCTCCTTCTTAAGATCTTCAGGATATGAAGGCCATGCTACTGCAGTTGTTGAACGTTTTCCAACAATTTCTACTATATCTCCAGTAGAAACACCAATTTTAGACATAGCCATACTATCTAATCTGACCTTACCTCTTCCTACATCTCTTTGTTTAGCTTCAGCCACCCTAAGGGTAATTTCTTTATCAGCCATTTTAATTCCTCAGACTGTGGGTCTTTATTCTTATCTATTTTTTTGATTAATTGTAACTATATAACGGTTTGTTTTCTTCCCAAGTTAACAATAAATTATTGATAATTTACTATATATATCTATAGAACATTTACTGAAGCAAAAATAAAGTAAAAAGAGATAAGTAAAATATATTATTAACTAAATTCTGATTGTTAGTTTTAATGCACCTTCTTTACATGCATCAATACATTCACCACAATTTATGCACATCTTGTCCGTTACTTCTTTATCATACGTCAGAATCGGCACTTGTACTGGACATGACTTTTCACAGCTATCACACCCACTAGTACATCTGTTCTTATTAACTCTCAGACCAAATATACTAAATCGACTGAAGAATCCTAAAAGAACTCCAGTTGGACAGATCCATCTACAATATGCTCTTGGATATAATGTAATTAATACAAGAACAACAATGAAGATTATTATTCGTAAGAAGAAGAGAAATTTCCATTGGCCTATTTCAGCCCCAAAAGAAGCCTCTTGCATTCCCCATTGAAGATAATAATATAATGTTGCAAAAAGTGTTGAAGCTGGATCTATGGTACTATAAGGCATATCTTTGCCTGCCCCAAAGGTTGTTTTTGTACCACTATTAAAGAAAGTAATACCTATTACGAATGACATTATCAAGATGAAGATAAGTATTGCAGTTCCTATTCTGCTCAAACTTTTATTAGTTGGACGAGATACTTTCTTTTTCTTTATAGGAATTAATCTAAATAGATCCTGAAAGAGACCAAATGGACATACCCATCCACAAGTGGTTTTTCCTAAAATCGATCCAAAAAGCATGAACACTGACAATGCTAAATATGGAAATATCCATGTAGTAAGAGCAAATTGTAAAGCTTCAAAAGCATTCCATACTGTTGAGAATGGTCCTCCTGTTGGAAAAGCTATAGGAAGAACAATTTGTGATCTTGCTAATCCGAAGATTAAACCATTAAGAAGACCAAACATTATAAATTGTACAATAAATCTTATAATTCTTATTCTATGATTCTGGATAGGTCTGAGTATTGTTGAGAGTATTGGTTTTATTTGTTTAGTAGCCATATTGATCACCTATTTTAGCCTGTTATTGGGTTTGGAAAACCAGTTACATATGTACTCAAGAAATCTTTCATTACGAAATCGGTAAATGAACTGATTTGATCGTATAATTGAATTTGACTTTGTACAATAGCTATAATTAGAAAGATGATTCCTATTGCCAAAAAGAATATCAGGTATATCCTATTTCTTGCATTCATGATGACTGAAGACGTCAAAAATTACACCTATTAAAAATTTTGCTTTGCGTGGAGTCTTTGTTTAACTGTTCAGAAGGGCATTCAAACTCTTGAGAAGACCTTTTAAGAACAGTTTTTTTCTCAAACACAAGGCATTTAAACGGATATATGAAATGTATTTCATGAGCCAAGACGGTATGTGGAAAGTAACACCCCTCAAATCATGTGTTTTAGCTATACTAGAGAAAAGAGGAGGAGTAATTCTAGAAAGTGATTTAGAAAATCCACTCAAAGATATGTACGGAGATTATTCAGATACTGAACTTAACAAAGCTTTAATGACTCTTGAGAATCAAGGATTAATCCATGTTGGATGGATTTCAAAAACCAAACGTCGAATTCAAAGAATGACTAAAGACATGGACTTTTTAGCTGTTGGTGAGGACTAGTATCATAAAACCTGTAACCAACTCATCTTGCTTATTCTAATTGGTTTGTGAAAATAATCAGACATCTATTTATGACATTATGTTTTCTGCCTATTTGCACTGGTAATGAGATGTGGAAAAATTTACTTCTTTCTTGAACATGTAATGAACATTGACTGGCAATTCTTTCTACATTCGGTTTCATTTCAAGTCCATTTGGGTATTTGTAGACTGGAAGTATGAATACAATTTTACCATTGTCTTTCAGAAATTTGGATCCCTCTCGTAAAACATTGATGTAAAGCTTTTCAAGAGATTTCATAATCTCACCTGCTTCTTCCGTCAAAGGTAAATCCTTCAAAAATGGACCAAGATATGGTTCTGTTACAATGGCATCAAGATTTTTACTTTTAAGAATTTTTACTAAATCGCTTGAATCTTGACTATAGACAGTCCACTTATCTTTCATTTTGGCTTTGGCTGGATATTTTAAACTAAAAGCATTGAGATTTTCTTTAGAAATTCGGAAACATTTTGGATCTTTATCCACACCAATGGTTTGCATTTTTTGTTTAAGTGCTTCAATTAATATTGTGCCAGTTCCACAAAAAGGATCTAACACCAATCCATCACTGGAAACTCCAGAGAGAAAGATTAGTGTCCGAGCTAATTTGATAGATGTTCCATGTGTGAATAGTCTACTTTGTCGCCCCTCATCTTGTTTAATGTCTAACAAGGGATTGGTAACCCAATTAGTAACACCAAAGATGATTTTGGATTTTACAACAAAACTGGTAATCTCAAAACCTCTCCGATGAAGATTCTCTTTGTAAAACTGATATGGAGATAACTGAGAATAGGTTTTTTTTATTCCTAAAATCTTTGCTTGTATCTTCATATCATTAGTATAATCTGTAATTATCTTTCTTATAGAAGTAACAATGTTATTACGCAAGTCAAGGTTTTTTGCTTGTACATCCAAGGCTATTTTCAACTGTTTGATTTTGTCAGATGAATGCTTATCTATATTCTTAACTAGATGATCCTTAACTTTATTTTTCCACTCAACTTCTTTTTCAACATTTACTTCAGAATTGAGATACCCAGCTTTGATAATGCTTCCAGTATTATCAAGTAGCTTAAAGAATTTAGTGAAATAATTTCTGCTTAATTTTAAAAAAATATAATCCATCCACTCAGTGAAAGTAATGTCTTCTAAACCAATTTTCTTCAACAAAACAGATAGTTCTAATTTAGATAAATCTCTGTTAGAACCTAATTTTACAAAAATGGAGTATCTGGAAGACATATTAATCACTATCCAAAGAATGCATCAAGACTTTTCTGTTTCATAGCAGTTTCCTGCCCTTTTTTAGCTCGTTGTATAGTACTTATTACACGTTCTTTTGCAAATCCTCTTTCTTCACATAGAAAGTTAACTGTTCCTTCAACATCTACTGATTTGAATTTTAAATTGACATCTTCAACAAGTGGAGGATTAAGGAATATTTCTCTAATTGCTTCATAATCTGCATGAAGTTCGATTTTAGTTTCTTTTTCTAGCACTGTTTCTAAATTACCATGCAATTTAATGTACTTATAAGCTGTTTTAGGTCCAACTCCTTTAACACCATCAGGGTTGAAATCTGTACCAATTAGTATTGATAAATCAATCAATTGTTCTCGTGTTATCTCAAGAGCTTGAAGTAAATCCCTCTGATTATAAAGTTCAACATTTATTGTTGTAAATCTATTAGATCTAGGAAGTTTTCTTCGTCCAGAAAGTGTTAGATTTCTTACAAGTAATGGAGATCCAAAAAGCAAACTGTCATAATCTTGAGATGCAACTGCATAAACTTTGTTTGTTCTTACTAAATGTGCGGCTTGTGATTCACCTTCTTGTGGAGCTTCAATAATAGGTATCCCCATTAAAGAAAGAAGTTTTTTACTATCTTCAACCATTGGTTTTGTTAGTTTACTAGTTCGTTGAGCAACTGTACGAGCTCTCTCCATATCCCCTCGTTCTAGAGCATCTTCATATTCAACCCTAGCTTTCTCTTTAACTTGAGCTCTTCGTTGAATTTCTTCTCTCTTCAATTTTGATGGAGCACCATCAAAAACATAAACTAGCTGAATCCCTTTTTCAATCAGTCTTGCATTTCTATATAATAATCCGGATAAATGGCTGGTCACTACACCTTCAGAATCTGTTAATAACCCCCCATCATATCCACGAATTGAAGCTAGAAATTGGTAAATTATGTTATATGCATCAACTGCTAGTTTCTTCTGTCTTAATTGTTCCAATTCAATTGGTGTTCCCTGAAAAAGTTCACTAATTTTTTTGACACCCATAAGTGTTCGCCTAGCATGTTAATTTTTATATTTTAGTTAAAAAACTTGCCTAAAAGAAGGAATTTACCCATATTTTCCAGTTAAGGGTACAAATGCAACTCCACCCATTTTTTTCTCTGAATATTCCTCTTCTGATTCTCTTTTAATAATGACAAGTTCTTGATAAAACATTTTTCCAAGTGGTAGAACTAGGATTCCTCCAATTTTCAGTTGCTTCAACAAAGGTGGGGGCACCCTCTTACTAGCTGCTGCAACAGAGATAATGTCATAAGGAGCTTCCTCAGGATACCCCAATCCACCATCTGATTGAAGAATGGTTACACAATCCGAATAGCCTGTTTTATCAATATTCGTTTTTGCAAACTCAGCAAGCTCTGGAATTATTTCACTTGCATAAACATGACCTGGGGTGGAAGTGTCTTTAGGTGCCACCATTTCAGCAAACATTGCAGCATTATATCCGCTACCAGCCCCTACTTCAAGAACCTTATCACCTATTTTTGGATCTGTACATTTAGGGGAAATGTAAATCATCACCATATGGATAGCACTTATGGTTTGTCCTGATAAGATTGGAAGAGGAGTGTCAATGTAAGCTCGATCTCTATGCTTTTCCAAAACAAACTCTTCTCTAGGTACGTTAAGAAATGCTTCTACCATCCTATCTGTTAAATCAATACTATGAAAACGAAGCTTAGAAAGTACCTTTTTCTTCTCTTCCAGTATGTCTTTATCAATCGTCATAGGATACAACATGACCAATAATTCGGTTATTCTCTAGAAAATCTTAACCTTAAAGTATATTTTGGTGAATTGTAAATCTTATAACCTAAAATCAATAAAACTAACTAGAAAACACATTGAAAACTATCATAAGTTTTTAAAAATGATTCATAATATGTATATAACAGAATTAATATCTTTAATTAAAAAACTAATAAATTGGTACCAATTAAAGGAGAATATCGAATGATATCACAAAAACAATTTGAAGATACTTTAAAATCTTTGGAGAAGCATCCAGGAGTAAGAGGAGTAATAATTACAAGTAACGATGGATTGCCAATTTCAAGCACACAAAACCTCAGTATGGAAATGAGAGAAAATGTGTCTGCTTTAGTGGCATCACTAGTAGGAAGAGCAAAGGCAGTAGTTACTGAACTAAATGAAGGCGAGTTGAATTTCTTCACTCTAGATACAAGCAATGGAGAAATCTTAGTAGCTCCTGAAAACGATTATGTTCTAATTGTATTAAGAGAAAAAAGTTAAGTAACCCTTAAACACGGAGACATTATTGAAAAGTTGATGAGGAAAAGATGAGAAAAGACGCATCAGGAAAAATGCATTTTAAGCTAGTCTTTGTTGGACCTAGCTTGGCAGGCAAAACTACGCTATTGAAGAAACTTCATACAGATGTTACTGGAATTAAGAAAGGAGGATTAAATAGCATTGAAGATCCTTCTGGAAGAACCATTTATTTTGATTTCAGCCCATTTATGGCTACTTCTTCAGTAATATTAGACATATATACAGTAGCTGGTCAAAGAAGACATAGACATCAAAGATCTCTGGTGTTGAAAGGAGTGGATGGATTATTATTTGTTGCAGATTCCTCACGAGCAATGCTAGCAGATAATGTAGAATCTGCAGAAGAACTGAAAAATGAATTGGGAGATAAAATAGGAACAGAAATTCCTATAGTCATTGCACTTAACAAAAGGGATGCCCCTGATGCTATGCCAAAGAAGGAACTGGTTGATTCTCTCAATTTGGGAACCAATATTCCTGTTTATGAAACAATAGCTATTGAAGGAATTGGAGTAAAGCGAGCATTTCAATCTCTATCTCGAGAGGTTCTTCTCAAAAAATTATATGCTGTTTAGGTAAAAAGAGAGAGGGATTTTTCTTATTGTTTACCAGGCAATAAGAGGATATGATCTATGTTTGAAGTTTCATCTTGATCAATGATGAAGCGAACAGCCTTAGCTATATCTTCAACAGCTAGCATCTTAGATCTATTAACATCCTTTCCATTGAACCATGGAGTATCTACCGAACCAGGGTTGATAGTTGCGGCTCTTACTCCAGTTCCTTTTAATTCATCTCTTAAACACCACACCATGGCTTGCACAGCATGCTTAGATCCAGCATAAAGACTGCATCTAGCCCCAGTTTTCAAACCTAAATTTGAAGAGGTTACAATTATATCCCCTTTGTTTTGATCTTTTAACAGTGGTAGAACTTTGTTAATCCAAAGAAATACTCCTCGAACATTTGTATTAAACTGAGCATCATATTGTTCAATTGTTAAATCTTCTAGATTTCCAAAATAGCCAACACCAGCATTTGCAAAAAGAACATCTACTCCACCTAATTTCTCTTTAGCATCTTGAAAATGTTTCTCTACATCTTCTTCTACTCCCACATCTCCCACACCATAGTAAGCTTCACAACCAAGGGTTTTAAGTTCGTTGCAAATTTGTAAAAGCCTTTCTTCATTTCTACCTGTTAAATAAAAACTATGGCCACTTTTAGCCATTTCAAAAGCTGTAGATTCACCTATTCCACTTGAACCTCCAGTGATAACTATCCTTAAAGGTTGAATATCAGTATTCATACTTTCACTTCAGAAAGCTCCTTAATATTCTTTTACATCACCAGATAACTAATCTCTCCCAAGCTCAGCTAATAGATAGATACTTGTTTTTATTCCATTATAGAACCAATCAACCATCAGATTTTCATTAGGAGCATGGTTATCTTCATCGGGTTGGGCATAAGGTATAATATACATTGGTTTTTCTGTAGCTTTATACAGAGAATACAGTGGAAGACTCCCCCCAGCAAGAGGAATCAGTAATGGTTTTTCTCCATATCCATTCTGTATAGAGCGTTCAAGTTTTTCTGTCCAAGGTAGTTCTATAGGAGTAAACATAGGATAAAAACTTGTTTCAGATCTGAATGAACATCTTTCTAGTATCTTTTTGTACTGGTCGTTCTCTTCCTTCAATCTATCAATATGATTGAAGAAAAGCTGTTTGATTTTTTCTGGTTCTTGATTTGGTACAAGTCTTATATCTATCTCAACATACGCTTCCTTTGGAATAACTGTCCTTGCTTTTTCTTTGACACTTCCAGAACCAATACCTCGAATATTGAATGTTGGTCTGAACATTAATTTATGAACAAGAGGCTGATCTTGTTCTTCACCAAAATATGAAATACCTAACTGCTCTTTGTAAACTTCAGGGTCACGATTGAGATTTTTGACAGCTTTAATAGCTGCTTCACTGGGAGTAAAAACATCATCATAAAAACCATCGATTAGACATTTCCCGGAATCATCTCTCATTGTTTTTAGAAGTGTAATTACATCCCAAACGGGATTAGGTTGGATACCTCCGAAATTTCCTGAATGAACATCACCTTTTGCTGTTTGTAGATGTAACTGAATTGTTACAATTCCTCTAGCTCCAAATTCAAGGGTTGGCTTCCAAGTAGGATCAGCAGGTCCATCAGATACTACAACCAAATCTACATCTCTAAAGAAGTCTATTTCTTTACTTATCGCTTCATCTAGATGAGCTGAGCCTAGTTCTTCTTCTCCATCCAAAATGAGTTTGACATGTGTACGTAACTGTTCAGTCTTAACCACACTTTCTATGGCAGCTATATGAGCAAAAAATTGACCTTTGTTATCTCCAACACCCCTTGCGAATATTCTTCCTTCTCTAATTTCTGGTTCAAAAGGAGGGGAATGCCACTTATCCAATGGATCAGGAGGTTGAACATCATAATGACCATAGAAAAGAATAGTAGTAGGTGCTTTACTAGCAGAAATCTCAATAATCTGAGGTTTCCATTCAGCGATGACTACAGGATTTCCTTGAGTTGGAATCTGTTTAACAAAATCAGCTGAATCTTTTAATCTCTTTTCAAGCCAATTTGCAGCTTCTTGAACAGCTTTTTGATCTCGAGTTATGCTTGGAATCCGAATTAGTTCAAATAAATCATCTAGATATTGTTCTTTCTGTTTTGCAAAATAATCTAGTTCTTTCATCTAATTTACCTACAATATAGAATTTTTCCTAAAAAGAAATAGAAAGGTAGTTTAAATCTTTTAATGTTTAAACTAATTGATTACTTCTATTTAGCAGGTATTTCGATTCTTCCCGCAAGCCAGAAGAAGAGAGCAGATAACAAACCACCAAAAATACTTCCATAGAAACTTGTTCCCAAATCCCAATCATAAGCATCGCTTACCATAACCACAAAAACAATTGTAACTAGGATAGTCAGTCCAATCATACCTATTGTTAGGAAAAAACCTAATTTTCTAAGTTTATCATGAACTTCATCATCTACTTTGAGAATAGGATATAATTGTTGTAAAGCAAGAAATGCAACTCCTAAGAAACCTAATCCTAATAGAACAAGTATCAATTTACCAAACCATGGAACAAATTCACCATATAAGGCAAAATCGTAACCCCACGAATATCCTTCCTGCCACCACCCAAACTCAGAAACAAAAGTCAGAATTGCTGCAAGAAAACTGAGAATCAATGCTCCAACATATAAAGCAGGTTTAGCATATTCAGGTACTTCTCTTTCAGTTGACATCAACCATTTTAGCTGAAACTTGTTTAAAAATCTATTTGGTTAAAGAGTTGAGAAGAGAAAATTTTATATGAATAAGGTATTAGGTGACTATACCTAACAAATGGTGGGCCTGTGGCTCAGTTAGGTAGAGTTTAAACTGATGCGTCAGTAAACGCCTAAAGCAGCGGACTCTTAAGCAAAAAAAGAGTGGAGAAATCCGTCGGTCGCCGGTTCAAATCCGGCCAGGCTCACCACTAATATCTTTTATCACTCTCTGTAAAGAGTTTTTCTCGACCTTTGTCGAATTCTTTCTCTAATAGTTTTTCATAATCTTTGTCGAATGGTCTTTCCTCTCTCTGCTTCTTCCGATATTTATATCTTCGAATTCTTAGTTGAAGTTCTTCTTTTCTCATCCGATAGTAGAAGAAAACGGTCAGTAAAACTAGGTATGTAAACAGAACTATACCTAAAACTAGATTACTATAGATGTGTTCATAAGGAACCATATCCTCATTAAGAGGAAACATATCAACCTCTCCTCTTCCGTCTATTTTGTATTTGTAAGAAAATCCATTATTTTTGAAGTCATTCCAGTAATTACCAGTTTCTGCTTGTGGATCGTACCAGAAATTGCTTAAGTCAATTGAATTATCATAAGCTTGACTCTCGCCATCTAGATTATTAGAAATAAAGCTATTATGATAAATTTGATTATAATCGCTATAATGAAGATCTAGTCCATATCCTTCATTTTCTGCGAATCTATTAGAAGTTACGTTGCAATAGTTCATATCATCCGCGTATAACCCATACATATCATTTCTTTCAATTTGATTAAGAGTAAAATTACTAAAAAGCGGATGATCAAGATATAACCCCCTTCGATTGTTACTTATAATGTTGTCTTCTATAGTACTATTAAAAACAAAATAAAGATCCAAACCTTCATCATCATTTGCTACAAGAGTATTCTCTTTGATTTGAGCAAAATTACACAGTGAAACTTTAATCCCGTCTAGCTCATTAACAAAACAAATATTCCTTTCAACTACTGCATCATCTGAAAGATAAACACGAATGCCTGTATCATTTTCTGAACAGGTATTGTTTATTATTTTGCATTGATCTGCAGAATTGATATAAATACCATAACCAGAATATGGTCTTGTATTTCCAAAACTAGTACAATTTCTAACTATTGTAGTGTTTTGACCTACATTTACTATTCTTATTCCAGTATTAAGAGCTTCAACATATCCATTTTGTATTATGAAGTGTTTTGTTGTTCCAGTTATATATATTCCATAAGAATCATAAGTTGTGATGTTAAAATATTCAATTATATATGGGTCATCTACGGTTCCATTTCCAGGAATCCCTAAGATATCAAAATCGAGATCCATTGTGATATTTATTGGGTTAGTATAGAGTGGAGCATTGATTACAGGTTTTGTAAAAGAACTTCTTCCTAAGTTAGCTTCTGAATACAAGGTAATCGTGTTTATAAGAAAAGTACTTAGAATTAGTGTAGTAATAATAAATAAGCTGAATTTCTTCTGCATAATTCTCTCCTCTGTTTTACAACATCTAGAAGTGGCAAGAGAATATTTAACTTTTTACCTAATCAGCTTTCTATGCTTAGAGGTTATGATTATTTGATTATTAAATCTTTAAATTCTTATTTGAATGTCTCCTTTTTTTCACTTTATAGGATGTAAAAATTACTAGAAGAATTAGGTATGTGAACGATACTATACCTAGTACTAGATTAGTATAAATATGCTCAATCGGTTCCAAATTTTCATTAAGAGGATACTTATCAAACGCTCTTTCACCAGTAAATCCTGAATCAATTTTGTATTTATAAGTAAGTTCTTTATTCTTGAAATCGTCCCAATAATTTCCTGCCTGAGCTTGTTCATCATACCACATGTTGGTTAGTTTTTCCTGATTATCATATGCTTGACTTCTACCTAAACCATCCAAATTGTTAGAAATGAATGTATTATGATGAATAAGATTATACTTACACTTTCTTAGGTTTATCCCATATCGTTTATTCTCAACTATTTGATTATATATCACCTTGCTTGACTCAAAATAATAATCACCATATATTCCATAAAGATTATTTCCAATATAATTTCTCTCAATACTACTATTGAAATAACTTTCGAGTTCTAATCCTGCCCAATCATTCATCGAGAGATAATTTTCTGATATATTCGAGAATTGACCATAATATAATTCGATACCACCATAGTTATTGTTATAACATTCATTTTTTTCTACTAACGCATAATCTGAATAATATATGAAAATTCCCACATTATTGCCTACACAAACGTTGCTTAATATTTCGCATTTTGCACTATTAAGAACTGCTATTCCATAAGCAATGTGACCAATCGAAGCTCCTGTACAATAACAATTTTTGATTGTAGCTGTGTTTGTTCTTACTTTATCAATCCTTATACATGTTATGTTTGCTTCAACAATTCCATTTTGTATTATGAAGTGTTTTGTTGTGTTATAAATATGAATACCGGTATTAGAATTGGTTACTATGTCAAATGATTCAATAACATAAGGTGTCTCCTCAGTCCCATTTCCAGGGAAACCATAATCTGTAAAATTATCATCAGAAGTTATAATTATAGGATCTGTATAAAGTGGTGAGTTAATTATTTGTTTTCTTAAAGAAATTCTTTCAAAATTAACAGCTGAATATACATCAATAGACATTGTGAAATACATAGAAGAAATCAATAAAACTAATACCCAGCACACACTTTTCTTTGACATTTTCTCACCTTTGAATAACATTAAAGAAATAGAAACTGTATATTTAACTTTTTTTCATTTCAGTTTTCTATTCTTTGATGTTCTGCATAATCTCTCTCCCACTCTTTGATAAGATGTTTTTCCCAAGTATCAGTATCAATTAAAATCTTGATTATCTCTTCAAAATGTTTTTTCTCTTCAAAAATCTGAAAAGCTTCATCTATTTCTATTCCTTCTGTGTAGAGCCAATCATTACATAGATCAGCTACAAACTCTGCGAATCTTCTATAAACTGACCTATAATCCTTGTTCTGAGATATGACAACTGTAAATGCTTTCTCAATTTTCTGAACATAAATAATTATATTCTCACTCTCTAGTGTTTTTAGTTCTCCCAACCCAATGGATTTTCCTAAGTCAAGAACAGCTGACATGAAAGCTGTAATTAGTGTAGCATCGTAAGGGAGTGATAATGTTAGCATAAGAAAAACAGGTTGTCCTGACTCTAGTGTTATTAACATGTCTACATCTTGTATGAGTAGAGGTTTTTCTAAATCATCTTCTACATCTACTATCGTTGGTTTTTTTCTTTGAGAGATGATTGTTCTCTTGTTTATTATTAAATTTAGATTTCGCATGAAATGATATATTCCTTCCCTTTCCTTCTCAAGAAAATCATCATCCTCTATCCAATGGGGACTTTCTTGAATAATTTCGAGAGGTTGGAAATTATCTTGAAAATTCTTCTTAACTCTTTTAACTAAAGATTCGAAAGTTCCTTTTTCTTTTACAATAGTAAGAATATATTCACCTTTTGCTTCACAGACTATCTCGTTATTCCCAAATTCAATTAGTTTGGGGGATGTTTCTCCAAACTCACCAATGATTGATGTTACAGCAGTAATATAACTAACTACCTCCACATTCTTCTCTTCAGCTGACCATAGTTTATCATAGATTCTATAGTATCTACATGAACCAGAGGTCTTTAGTACAAGAACTGCTTTAATCAACCTAAATCACACTACACTAATATATTGCAAGCAAAGTATACCTTCAATAGATAGAAATAAGTCTTAAAAGCTTTCTTTAAGGGAAATGGATAATGAAAATCAAATCATGTGGAATTCAAGTACCGTATTCTAGTGCTGAATTCATACTAAACATTCTGAGGAAACACCGTATCATAAACCTTGAACTAGAGTTTATTAGAAAAGAAAAAGCTATCGTAATTCCAGTTCTTATTTCCATTGAAGAATTAAAGAAAGTTTTAGAATCAGTTGCAATTGAATTCAAGTATATACTTGATTCCTTCTGTTTTGTTAAAAAAGAGAAACAACCTAATAATCTATTTGAAGCTGTTAATGAATCTATACCAGAAAATCTACATGATAGGATTCCTAAAGCGTTTGATATAATTGGAGATATTGTGATAATTGATATCCCAGAAGATCTTCTTACCTATAAACTTGAACTAGGAGAAGCACTTCTTACTCTTTTTCCGTCAATAAATTCTGTTTATCGTAAAGCTTCAGCAGTTTCAGGTGAGTTAAGGATTCGAGAGATAGAACATCTATCTGGAAAAATGAAATGCGAAACAATTCATATTGAACACGGAGTAAAGATAGCTGTGAATATATGTAACTCTTATTTTAGTCCTCGATTGGGACATGAGCATAAGAGAATTGCAGATCTTGTTAAAGAAGGAGAAATTGTGATTGATTTGTTCACAGGAGTAGGTTCGTTTCCATTACATATTACTAAGTATAATATATGTACTGTTCACGCAATCGATATTAACAAAGAAGCTCTGATCAGTTTAGAAAAATCTGTTGCGATTAATAATCTTAAAGGGATGATAATTCCTACACATGGAGATTGTAGACTTGTTGTTGACACATTACCTAAAGCAGACAAAATAATTATGAATTTACCAGGTAAAGCACATGATTATATAGATGTAGCATGTAAAATTGCAAAACCAGGAACTATTATCTATTTCTATCAATTCGTTTCTGATACAGATTCTTTGAAAGAAATGGAGAAAATATTAACAGACAAACTAAGTAAACAGGACTGGCAAATTAAAGAAATCATTAGTTTTGAAAAAATAAGAGAAAGTGCTCCAAGAGAGATTCATGCTTGTTTAGAAGTAGCTGTCATACCTCAACAGAAATAGAAACTTTGAGTTCTGTTTTAGGATTTTTCAACAAATTAATTATATCAGTAGAGATATCACAAGCTGCCTTATCAGCATTAATTGCAAGTGTTTTAGGACAAACAAAAGAGCTCTTTCTAACTATTATAGCTCTAGAATCAGATAATTGTAAAGATGAATGACCAAATCCATTAATTTCTTCTTTCTTTTCACCAATCTGAAGAATTATTCGTATTCTGCTATTTTCAGATCTAATTTTATCTTTAAATTCATCAGGTAGATTCCTTAAATTGAGAGAAGATTTTACTCCAATAATACAATCACCAGTTGATGTAAGAAATGAATCTGTAGTGAATTCCAATGTTGATTTGTGAGTAGAAAGAATATTCTCATGCCCATGACAAGTAATTGAAATCTGATTCATTGTGCACACTTGGTGAGGTAACTTAACAAATTTTCTTTTCTAGCTAGAAAAATTAGTTGAAAACTCTGTTTCTGCAAACAATTTAATAAGTATCATATTCAAATTAGAAAACATTATAATTATATAGGTTTATAACCGAGTGGTAGGTAGGTATCAATGTCCCAAGAAATACCTTTAGAAAAAGTATATGAATGGTTTAATAGCAAAGTATCCTCAAGTTTTTCAGGATACAGAAATAGTGCTAATAAGCATATTAGATCTATCAACGATAAGGTTGAAGAATTAAAAAGCTCAGCTCATCGCTTTGATTATTCTGATATTAAAGATCCAGATGTTTACCAGAATTATGCTACCACTATTTACAACAAGACACATGAAATATTTGAAGACATTGAGATCCCTGAAGATATTACTTACAACAATCTAGAAGATTTTGCAATATCCTTAAAGAACAAAGTAAATTCATATTTGAGTTTCCTAGCAAAATATCTTTCCTGGTTAAAACGAGATAGATCTTACAAGGATAAAGTAAAAAGCTTGGATAGATCTCTTACTCGACTTAAAGAAGAAATTCATAATTTTGAAACTAAAACAATGGTAAGTTATGCAGAGATTATACCAAAAGAAAAAGTTCTCGATGATATTGAAATTCTCACTCAATTAGTTGAGAGAAATTATGAGCTTGAAGAAGAAATAAACTCACATGCAGATGAGGTTGAGAAGCTAACCAAAGAAATCGAAAAACAACAAGTAAAATTAGATCAACTAAAGAATCATCCGGGTTTCATACAGCTAGAAAACAACAAAAAAGAACTAGATCACATAGAAATTACAATTTCAAACAAGGTTTCTGAAATTAAAAAATTGTGTAGCAAGGTACTAAGAGCTTCAGATAACAAGAAAATAGATCTTGATACTTATGACAAAGAAGTAATGAAGAGTCTGATAAAAGATCCTTTAAATCTTTTTATTAAAGAATCAGAAGGTTATCGCGGGATAAAATCAACACTTCAAAATCTAAAAGAAATTAGTATTGACCCTGCAATTCAAATGAAAAAGGAAAAACTCCAGAGAGCCTTTGATAACATAGATGAGATAGTCAATGATGACCTATTAGAAAATCAGAAGAGATCTCAATTCATTGTAAAACAAAATGAAGCAATACACCATAAATTCGAAGATATGCAGCTTTTTGTGAAAATTAAGAAATTTGAACAAGACATCGATAATCTAACAATTGATAGAAATAGAATTACTCTCTCACTTAGAAGAGAACTGGAAGGAGTTGAGGAAAAAATTGCATCAACTTCAAAATCAGTTGAAGAGAGAATTATAGAATTTACAAACAAGGAAATCAAGTTAGTTTTCTGAAATCTAAGGTTTAAATTAATAAATCAAAATCTTTACTAGGAAAAGTATTTGTTTTTTGCATCAATTCTTTCCTCATCAGAATAAACCTTAAATTAACCTCTAGTCATTGTTCAGTGGTTGATAGAATTGGAAAAGTGGTTTGCTACTGAAGAGGAAATTATTGAAGGTAAAACTACTGATGTTTACTTTGTAAGAACAAAAGAATGTCTTAAGGAAGACAACTTAGAAAAAATCAAAGTCTGGACAGAAGTTACAACAGGCGGGATACCCAGAGATGGTAAAAACCTAGTTTTTCTTGGATTACAAGATGTTCTACATTTATTATCTGAAGCTAAGTTACCTGTAAATGTTTATTCTATAAAGGAAGGAACTGTTTTACCATATACAGATATCAACGGTGTTAAGTTGCCTTTTCTAGTAATTGAAGGGAATTATGGAGATTTCGCGATTTACGAAACACCTTTACTTGGTCTTCTTTGTTTTCAATCAGGTGTCGGGACATCAGCTCTTCGACTAAGAAAAGCTGCAGATGATAAAACTCTCTTATCTTTTGGTATTCGAAGAATGCCTCCCACAATAGCCCCGATAATTGATCGAGCTTGCTATATTGCTGGATTCGATGGTGTTTCATGTGTTTTAAGTGCCGAAAAACTAGGAATAGATGCAACCGGAACCATACCTCATGCATTTATTATGATTAAAGGTGGAATCAAAGATGCAATGATTTCCTTTGACAAACATATCAATCCCGAAGTTTCTAGAATAGCTCTTGCAGATACCTTCAATGACGAACGAGTTGAAGTGCTTCAAGCCTTGGATGCAATTGGAGAAAAGCTTTCAGGTGTTAGATTAGATACACCAAGTTCCAGAAAAGGAAGTTTCAGAGACATTATCCGTGAAATCAAATGGGAACTCAAGCAGAGAAACAGAGAGGACATTAAGATTTTTCTCAGTGGTGGTCTTAATGAAGAATCTATACTGGAACTCAGGGATGTAGCAGATGGGTTTGGTATTGGAACCTATGTTGCTAATAGTCCTACAATTGACTTTGCACTTGATATAGTAGAACTTGAAGAAGAAACAATTGCAAAAAGAGGAAAATTTGCAGGAAGAAAACAAATTGGATATTGTGAGAAATGTCATACTTTCCTATGTGATGATTTTTCTAAGGAAGAAATTGAATGTCAAGTTTGTGGTAAAAAAATGAGCAAATTGCTGGAAAAAGTAATGGAAAATGGAAACATTATGACAAAACTGCCTTCATCTGAAATGATTCGGGAATACGTTTCAAAGCAAAAAGAAAAGTTAAAAGAGATTTAGTCTAGAACTTTCTTTTGCCCAACCAAATAAGTTTAAAAGTAATGTTGTGATAGATGTACAAGCAATAGCTGCATTTATAAGATGTAGCTAAGTTATCAATGAGTAGGTAATCTGGATGGCTTTTGGGATAACATTCGAAAACAAGACAAATGAACTAAAGACTACATTAAGTGATCTTAAAATAAAAGTTCCTGAAATTGAAAGTGCAGCAATTGTATCTATAGAAGGATTACCAATAGCTTCAGTTCTTCCTCAGGAGATTGAAGAAGCTCGTTTAGCTGCTATGACAGCAGCAATGCTTTCACTTGGAGAAAGAGTAGCTCAAGAAATGCAAAGAGGAGAACTAGAAAAGATTTTCATCGAAGGAGCTTATGGATATATTATTACAATCGCTGCTGGACAAAATGCAGTTCTAACTGTTTCTGCTAGAAAAGAGGCAAAATTGGGTTTAGTGTTTCTTGATATGGCTAGAGCAGCTCAAGAAGTTGAAAGACAACTTAACTGATTTTATCTATTTTTCTTTGTAATTCAACTAATCATAGTAACATGTACACACTATGTAAGCTATTGTCAGCTTACGAAAAACCTTTAAAAACCATACTCTTTTCAAGACTTGAGCTGAAATAATGGGAGACAAATCCAAAGAACTTTTTGCTGGAGAAAATCTAGTAGTTAAGCTAGGTAAACTAGAAGAAAGCATCAATCGCCTTAAAAATCAGAGAAATGAACATAATCAATTCACAAAAGATTCTCTCAGCTCAAGAAATGAAGTCAACAAAGAGATTCATGAATTATTGGAAAAAGCCAAAGAGTTCACAAGTAAACGAGATGATTTAAACACACAGGTTAAGCAACTGAAGAAGAAAAGGAAGGAACTGCAAGAGGGCTTAAAGTCTGATAAGAAAACTCTAGAGGACATAGTAAAAAAAGAACAATCTCTAGATAAGAGCGATATTCGAAAGAAAAGAAGAAGTATGAGTACTTTAAATGCAAAGATTGACGGTTTAGAGTGGAAATTGCAAACTAGTGTTTTAAAACCAGAAGAAGAAAAAGAGATGATCCAAATACTGGAAAAACTTTCTGATAATCTAAATCAAATAGCAGAAGAAGTCCATATAACTACTCATCAAACAGAATTATGGAAAAAAATCTCATCCTCCCAAAAACAGATTAATCAATTACATATTCAAATAGTAGATTCAGCAAAAGAATCTCAAATCTACCACAATCTAATGAATCAGCATTTCCATCAGATCAATGCTTTACGAAAAAAGGCTACAGAATATCACAAAGAATTCCTGAGTAACAAGAAAAAAGCAGATAATTTTCATAAAGAATTTCTAGCTAAAGTTACAGAGAAAAATGAGCTTAAAAAACTCTTGAAAAAAGCTCAGAATGAACATAGACAGAAAATCAAAGATAGGATCAAATCTAGCATTGAAGAAAGTGTTAATCAAGCATTCAAGAAATATGAAGATGGAGAAAACCTTTCTCTTGATGAATTTAGACTATTGGTAGAAAATGGTTTGATTTAGAATTCTTTCATCTTCTAAGTAGTATTTTTGTTAAATTCTTTTCCAGTAAATTTTTGAATAATTACAAAACCAAGCATTAATAAAGTAATTTTTCAAGATAATCCCGTAAGAAGCTCAAAATCTCTATAGCTGGGAAACCTATGCGATTATTAACTCCTAAATTCATCTACAGATTATACGAAAGGAAGCTTTCTTCAGAAATTAGAAGTAAGCCTATTCCAAAACACATTGGTATTATTTTAGATGGTAATAGGCGAGCTAGTAAAATGTTAGGTGTCGACTATAAAACTGGCTATGAACTTGGTGCTGATAAACTTGAAGAAGTTCTAGATTGGTGCTGGGAGCTTGATGTAAAAGTAATAACTTGTTGGGTATTTTCGACTGAAAATTTCTCACGTCCTGATGACCAAGTAAAGTCAATTATGAAACTTGCAATTGATAATTTAAGAAAAATTAGAGAAGATAAACGTATTTACAAAAATCAAGTAAAAGTTAAGGTTTTAGGAAGATTAAACCTCCTTCCAGAAAGCGTTCAAGAAGAAATCAAATTGACTGAGAACGCAACCAAAATGCACGACAACTTCATACTAAATATCTGCATGGCTTATGGTGGTCGTGCAGAAATTGTAGATGCACTGAAACGTATTCTTGATAAGGTAAAGGGTGGGAACATTGATTTCGATGATATTGACGAAGAATTAATTAGCAATCACCTATACACTAATGGTCTTTCAGATCCAGACCTAATCATTAGAACATCAGGAGAAGAAAGGTTGTCGGGATTTCTCTTATGGCAATCAGCATTTTCTGAATATTATTTTGCAGAGGTTCATTGGCCACTTTTCAGAAGAATAGATCTATGGAGAGCTATCAGAACCTATCAAAGAAGACAAAGAAGATATGGATCTTAGATTAACAACAATATCTATTCATAGAAGTCATCTCTTTCTCCCCAGTCCCTTTCTAACAAAGCAATTAGTGTGTCAATATTATATCCTGTATTTGAACTTATAGGGAGTAGATCACCTGTAGACTTGAATTGTTGTAAGATGTCAATTATACTCATACCAAGTTGTTGAGATAAAGAAACAATACCACTACGCTGCAAATCAGTAACTAAGGATTCTGGAGAATCAATCCAATTTTCCAGATGTTCCATTTGTTCTTTTTCAATTATATCTGATTTAGAAATAGCTGTTATTTGAGGTAAAGCCAGTTGAAATGCAACTGAAACACTAAGTAATAAGATACTAGAAAATCCTTCTGGTCTTAAAGCAAGTGATGGATCAATTAAGAAAATTGAAGCAGGTTGACTTCCTTCTGCTATAACTGAGGAAACTAATCTTCCACTACTCCTATATGCAAATAACTCTATTTGCCCTGGTGTGTCCACAAGAAGATATTCTGGTTTTATATAATCAATTTCATCTCGAACGGTATCTATTTTTGTAGCAATAAGATCCATACTTGCAATCATCGCACCATTCGGTCCTAAATCTAGCTTATCAGTCAAATTATCGATATTTACAATATCTCTCACATCTATATCTGGATTATAGGGTAACCGTCTAACTCCCGCATCAAGATTAAGTGTAATTACATCTAGTTTCTTTTCATTAAACCAATCGAGCATAGTTTTTGTTAAAACAGTTTTTCCACTTCCAGCGGTTCCTAACATAAATATTGTATAATATCTTTTTGCCATTATTCTTACTCCTCCAAATCTATTATCTTAGTATTAGGGAAATTATTCTTAAAATATTCTCTTAGCTTTGAAATCGCATCTTCAACTTGAGTTTTGATTTCAGATCCTACTCCTGAGATGTGAATAACGATTCCTTGCTTATCTTTGTAAGCTGGATGAGATTTTATGTACAGATTCATATATTCATTCTTAAGATCATTAATATAAGGTGCAAGTTGACTCTCCACACATCCGAATATCTGAAATTTTTTTTCAATTAATTCTTCATTATTCACTTCTTTCAATTTTGGGATTATATGTCTAGTCATAATGTCTTTCATTTCTGTTGGCACACCGGGTAAACAATAAATGTTCATTCCATTATATTCAAAATGACAACCAGGAGCACTTCCAACATTGTTATCAAAAACTAAAGCATTTGATGGAAGATAAGCCATTTTCTCTCTTTCTTCGGTTAAAGACAAGTTTCTTGATGAATAATATTTCTCTATTTGTTCAAGAGCCTTAGAGGTTTTTACTAGTTCAATATTTGTTGCTTTTGAGAGAACTTCCATTTGGATATCGTCATATGTTGGTCCAAGACCACCAGATACGATTATTATGTCTGGTTCTCTTTGAAACAGCTCATGAAAGAACTCTACTGCTAAATCCAAGTCATCTCTAATACAAGTTATTCTTCTAACCTCAATCCCAAGTTTTGTAAGTTGTTCTCCAATGAATGTAGCATTAGTGTTGGTAGTTACACCTATTAACAATTCATTTCCTAAGCAGACAATTTCTGCTGTTGATAAATCCATTAAGAATCACCATTAAGTATCTCGATTTACACCTTTTTCTGCAATATCTTTGAGATAGGTTTTAAATTTAATATCGAGTTCTGGGTCAGCTTTTTCTAAGTATGAAAGACTCAATTGATATTGTTCCTCGGCTTTTTCCTTTGAATACTTGAGAGCATCTGTAGTTTCGAAAATTTCTCTGACAGATTCTACGTCTTCACTACTTGCATTTCTGTTTCCAGCTACTCGTTCGAGTATTTCTCTCTCAGACTCGTTTGCAATTTCTAATGCTTTAATTAGAAGAAGTGTTTTCTTACCTTCTTTGATATCGCTATCAGTGGGTTTTCCAGTTTTCTTAGTATTCCCAAATGTTCCAATTATATCATCTACAATTTGAAATGCTATTCCTACATATTTTCCAAAATATCTAAGATTCTCTATTTGTGATTCTGTTGCATTTGCTAATATTGCACCCATTACTGTAGCTGTTTCAAACAATGCAGCTGTTTTACCATAAATCATTTCCAAATATTCATTTTCTGAGATATTGTTCTTACCCATGAAATCTGTTTCAATTATTACCCCACGAACTATCTTGAAGAAACCTTCATTAAATACTAAAGAAGCCTTAAGAACGCTTTCTGAAGGAAAATCATTTACATGTATAGCTTTGTAAGCCATATTATAAACAAAGTCTCCTCCCAAAATACCCATTGCAACACCAAAATCTGCATGGTTTTGGATTGTACTATTGTAGTGTTGTTTTGAATATTGACCTAAAACTTTGTGAAAAACTGTTTCACCTCTTCTAGTTTCAGCATTATCCATTATATCATCATGTATGAGACTTGCATTATGTAACAATTCCAGAGAAAGAGATGCTTTAATGATACCTTCCATATTGACATCAGGTTTTACAGCTGTTCCAGCTGTAATCATAAGAATTGGTCTAATTCTTTTTCCTCCAGAGAAAAGAAATTTTTCTATTTCGTCATAGTAATATTGTAAAAATTCGTTTGTATCGATACCTTTGGCATTTTTGTGTATAAATTCCTTTAAAGAAGCATCGACTCGTTTTAACAAATTAGCATAGTAGGAAAGAAACATAATATAATCGTCCTAGAGTCTTTCTGATTACAAAAAGAATGCCACTATTAAATTCTTGTTCTTTGTCATAGATACATATCAAACACAAGATATTTGAAATACAAAAAAATCAATCTATTGAACAATATGGTTGACACAATTAATTTTCAAGAAAGTGCAACAAAAATTGAAGAACGTCTTCAACAGAGTGATAATATCAGAGAAGAGTTGCTCAAATTGTCTAGAACTATCATCAAATTTTCTGGTCAAAGTATTGAAAATTTCCACAGAGGAAAAACACTAGAAGCTAAGGAAAAATTGGATAATGCAAAAAAAGAAATGCAAAAAATTAACCAAATTATGAAAGAAGATTTACAAGCATATACCGGCATTATTGGTGTTGCAATGCAAGAATATGCTGAAGCCAGATTACTATATGACATTATAGAAAACAAGATACTAACTTCTATTGAAGATCTTGATGTTACTGATGCTGCTTATTTATTAGGAATTGCAGATCTTATAGGAGAACTAAGAAGATATGTCCTTGAAAGGCTAGTTGAGGGTGATATCAACGCTGCAAAAATTTATTATAACATCATGAAAGAACTATATGGTACCTATCTACAGATAGATTTTGGTAAGAATCTGGTCCCAGATTTAAGAAGAAAGAAGGACACTGCACGAGTATTAGTTGAAAGGACTTTATCAGATTTATTTGTAGCACAACAAAGCAAGAATTTAGAAAAACGCTTAGATAAAGAAAATAGGGATTAATCTTTCCCAACTACTATGCATATTACACCAATATCCATGAGATTGGTTCCTGTATGTCCTGTTAGAATTTCTCCTCCATTTTTGCTAAAGAAAGAATTGGTGTCATTTTCAGCTAACGATTTTTTAGCTTCTAGTTTTAGTTCAGAATTAGATATAGTAAAAGGTCCGACTATTGCTCCAGCAGCTTCTGAATTACCATCGATCCCATCAGTACCTAAACTCACAAAATAAATTGATTCATTATGTTTAGAAGATAGAGCAAAAGATAAAGCTAATTCCTGATTTCTTCCTCCCCTTCCTCGCAATGAGGATAATTTTACAGTTGTTTCCCCTCCAAACAATAAATAGTGAACTGTTTTTCTCTTTTCATGTTTTAGATTAGATAACAAAGTACTTGCAATACTAGCCAATTTTTCACCAATATCTTTTGCTTCACCTTGTATTCTGTGATCTATAATTTCAGACGTTGCATCAAGCTTGAGTTTTATACTCAATAATTCAAGAAGAGCCAGGTTGTCACCCACAATATAGTTTTTCACATGGGTGAAATTATTTTCATCAGAAGGCGTATCATCTAGAAATCCTTCTATTCCATTTTCTAGTATAGTTTTGATTGAATCTGGTAAAGAAGTAACAAGAGAGTATTTTGTCATTATCTCACCACAATCATTCCAAGTTGTTTTATCTGGAACAGTTGGACCAGAAGCTATGGTCGAGAGATCATTACCTATAACGTCAGAAATAGCTAGAGTCAAAATAGAAGCTTTTGATAATGTAGCTAGTTTTCCTCCCTTAATTTTCGAAAAGTGTTTTCTGATAGTATTAAGTTCAGAAATAGATGAACCACAAGAAAGCATAATTTCCATTAATCTTGAATATTCATCAAGAGATAAACCAAAATCGGGATATTCTAGGAGAGAACTACCACCACCAGAGATAAGGAAAATACACAGATCTTTAGATGTATTTTTTTCAAGCAAAGAAATAACATTCTTTGCAGCATTGAGGCTTTCTTGATTTGGTTTTGGGTGACCTGTTTTGTGAAAATCTAAATTTGTAGAACTATTTAATTCAGGTATTTTATCATCCGGTGATACGATTATAATACGAGAAAAATTTCTTGGAAAACGCTCTAAAAACCAATAGGACATAGTTTGAGAAGCTTTTCCAAAAGAAATTAAGTAAAAATTCTCATATGAATCAAAATCAAAGCTTCTATCTTTTATCACTAGTTTATCGTCACTAATTTTAATAAATGATGATAACAGATTTTTAGGTTGTGCCTGCTCAAGAATATACTCAATTATATCAATTAATGAGGTTATTAACCTCTCTTCAGAAATGTTCCTTGACAATTGTAATAAGGAAGATTTATTCTTGACAAACATACAATTTGATTTAATCTGGGAATTTTAATAAGGTTTCTAAGTCCTCCTCATCAAACTGTCTATAATTGTGTTTTATTATTTCTTGTACTATTTTTGAAGTTGATTTGCCAGAAACATGTTTTTGAAGTCGAATAATCTTTACGTGAGAATATCCTTTCGAGGATATTGTATCATAAAGGTCCTTTTCATCATGCTTTTGATCGTATCCTACAGTTATCAGATCAGGTTTAACAAGATCCATTATCTTCATGAAATCGTGCTCATCACCGATTATTGCTGCATCAACCGATTTTATATGATCAATTAATTCTACCCTATCTTTTTGGGAGTTAGTTGTTGGATGCTTCTTTAGTTTCTTAACATTTTTATCAGTTGCCAGAACAACAACTAAAACATCTCCTAGGAGTTTAGATTGATTGAAAGTGAATAGGTGTCCTACATGAAGTATATCAAATGTACCACCTGTTAAAACAACTGAAATCAGTTTTCGCCCAGTTGCAGTTAAGTGATAATTATTGTCTGGATCAATTTCAACTGAACCCTTTTCTACAAGAGACTCAATAAGCGAACTAACAAATTCCAAAGAAAATCCTAATTGCCGGGAGATACTTGATAGTGAAGATTTAATACCTTTGAGAGAGTTAGTGTAGATCTGTTTGATAACAAGTTTGTCTTCAATTCCAATCATTTTACCCAGTCTCTTCTTGTTCTAATGAAAACTTGATGGTGATTTCATCTCCATCTTTCAGGTTCATTTCGTCTCTAATACACACATCACTTATAATTTCAAGAATGTTTTCACCATGGTGAGTTCTTGTAGGTTTTATTCCTGCAGCTTTTGCATCTAAATTAACTACTTCGAGAGGATAACATAAAACATCTCCAAATTCTCTTTCCTCACCTTCAAATCCAGTAATGATTGTTGGCCAGGAACCTCTTATCAAATCTAAGCCATTTTTATCTTCTAAATTTATCCTAACATTTAATGTCCCATGATAGGGTGTAAAACCTAGTTTCTTTCTGAATGAATTAAGATAAGAAGGACGTGAGATGTAGTATTTACCTTGACCAGTACCAGTAATTATTTTTCCTTTTAGTGTAATAAATGATAAATCAGGATGAAGTGCTTTTTCTAATTCAAAACGAAGTTGCTCAAGAATTGAAATTCCAGTTGGTGTGAGTTGAACTAAGGAACCCTTAGGAGTAGATTTCCAATTTACTATTTTCTTCTTATCTAAATCCTGTAAACATCTTGATGCAGTTTGTTGTGAGATAGAAAAATAATTGGCAAGTTGAGTAGTAGTAACTTCTATTTCCCTTTCAGCTGCTCTTCTCTGAGCTAAATAGACTAAAATTGCTATCTCTCTGAAAATAGAATTTTTAGTTGATAGATCAAAAATATTCATGTTTTCCCCTTGGATTTCGTCGATATTCACACTTACACCTTTCTGAGCTGTCATACGTAAAATGATTGAGATACTTAAATTTTTCAATACGTCCTTCAGAAATGAGTAACCACAAGGAAATTCGCTCTGTTATAGAGATTAACTTGATGACAAAGCTTGCTTAACACAGGATGATAAGCTATTTCTACACATTCTGCTCTCAACACCTGAGTCATCAATAACTTACTTATTTTTACCTATAAAAGCGCCAGTAATATCTAATCAAAGAGATATGTTCTATTTGATTAACTGTTCATTTAAGATGATTATTTGACAAATATCTTTTATAGTGTTAAACTAAATCACAGTTATGGCTTCTGAAGAAACCATTATTGACGAATGGGATAGAGTTAAAGTTCCTAGTGCTCCAGAATTAATAGGCATTCAATTGAAATTCAGAGAAACAGCTCTACTTGTTTTAGATATTCAAAATAATAATTGTAATCAAGATAGAAGACCTAGATGTGTACAAAAACTGCATCATATTCAAACGTTACTTGACAAAGCAAGAGATAACAACATGCTAATTGTTTATAGCTTAACTAGTGCTGCATCAAAGAATGACATTAGAAAAGAAATCTTCCCCACTAAGGATGAGATTATTATTAAAGCAAGTGTTGATAAATTCCAAAACACAGAATTGGAACAAATCTTAATTGACAATGGAATCAAAACAGTGATTATTGTGGGTACTTCAGCAAATGGCGCAGTTCTTCATACTGCTACAGGAGCAGCAACTAGAGGTTTGGAGATAATTGTACCAGTTGATGCAATATCTGCAACTTATCCATACGAAGAACAATACTCTGTTTGGCACCTAATGAATGCTCCAGCCACACGAAGAAAAGTAACATTAACTAAAACAGATATGGTTAAATTTGTTTAATATCGAATGTGGGAACAGATGAAAACCGTTATTTCATTACCTAAAATCCAGAAGAAAAAATTGCCTAAGGGTTTCGAAGGAGATGATAATAGGTTTTCAGAAACACTTGTAGAATATTTTCTAAAAGAGTACACTGAGAAAGGAGATTTGGTATTAGATATTTTTGCAGGTTTGGGAACCACTCTTTTTGTCGCAGAAGAAATGAATAGAGTTCCATATGGAATAGAATACGATGAAACTAGATGGAATTACATCAGAGAAAACTTGAAACATAAAGAAAACATAATCAAAGGAGATGCAAAGAAATTAGTGGAATATAAATTTCCAAAATGCGACTTCTTCTTAACATCTCCACCATATATGTCTAAAAACGATAACGAAAATCCATTCACTTCTTATACTACAAAAGGAAGTTATGAAGAGTATTTGAAAGATTATGTACACATTTTTAGTCAATTAAAACAGTTAATGAAACCTAACTCTGTAATTATTGTTGAAGTCGCAAATCTAAAAAAAATCAGTGGAGAAGTTACAACACTCGCTTGGGATGTAACAAAGGAAATCTCCAAGGTTCTACATTTTGAAGGAGAAATAATCGTAAAGTGGGAGGATGACAATTCAGGTACTAGTGATGGAATTTACGGATATGGATATGATCACAGTTACTGTATGGTTTTCGGTAATAAATAGATGCAAAACGAAAGTTTTATTAAAAGAGTATAAACAGAAGAAAACGTAAATGGGCTAGTGGCTCAGCTAGGTAGAGCAGCAGGCTTTTAACCTGAGGGTCCCCGGTTCAAATCCGGGCTAGCCCGCCATTTCATTACATTTACAAATCTTTTTAACAACAATTTTTTTCCTTGACTTAAATGAAAAAGGAAATCTTGAATTTTGCCTTAGATAGAAAGAATGAGCAAAGAAGATTAGTTTCATTTCAGAACTTGGATTCTTTTCCCGAACCTGTTCAAAGGTTTCTTCAATTAGTTTTAGAAGAGGAAACAGAAGTAATATATTATTCCAAAATGATTCATGGTGGATTTTTTAAAACTGACCCTGAACGTCCTTGGTTTAAAATAAAAGGTCATTACCATTATCTAACTGATATACCAGCATTCTATTGGAAAGGAATAGTTAGACCACTTCCAATTCTTTCTATTTCTGCTAGGGATTACTACTTCAAAGGAAAAGGAGAAGTAAAAATTAAACTCAATTCTGTAATGCCTATGGGTAAGAGTATAGGACCAGAAATCGATCAAGCAGCTCTTCTTCGTTTCCTATCTGAGTTAGCTATGATCCCTACTGCATTTCTAACTGCAGATTACCTAACATGGGAAGAGATAAACAGTACTTCAGCTCGCGTTTTTATTGAGGATTGTGGAATCAAGGCGGATGGTGTTTTTAGATTTAATGAAAAAGGAGAAATGATTAGTTTTGAGAGTAAAAGAGCTAGAGCTATCAAAAAAGGGATTTCCTTTGATAAATGGGGAGGGTACTATAAGGATTATAAGAAATTTGGAGATTACTTGGTTCCTACAAAGTTCGTAGGTACTTGGTACCTTCCCGATGGTGATTTTGATTATATTAAATTCAAAGTTGAAAATATGGAGTTCAATACTCCTTAATAATCATTCTTTATCTTTTTATTCTAAGAAAAGCATGATCCAAATAATTGATATGCCACAACACTCGCTAATTCAATCGAGCACAATCAATTCGTCCTTATAGGGCTCCAATATTTTATCAATTTCTTGCATTTGTTTTTGACTTAGTGAACCAAATTCCAGTGCTCCTGCAGTTTCCTCAACCTGTTTCATTGTTTTGAATCCGGGGATAGGAATAATTTGCGGATCCAGAGCCCAGAGCCAACCCATAGCTGCTTGAACCAATGTTCGTCCATCTCTCGTCAATACTTCTTTAATTAAATCCAACTGCTCCAACTGTTTTGCATGTCTCCCCTTACTTAAGTTCCAATGAACTCGTAAATCGTTTTTTTGGATACTTGAATCATGAGTGTACTTTCCCGTCAGTAATCCCATAGCTAGAGGTCCTCGAGTTATGCTTGCTTGGTTGTTTTCTTTACACATAGCTAGCATCTCTGGATGTCGTTCCAGTATGTTATAATTATATTGGATTGCTGTACAATTTTGTCCCTCTATAAATGCTCTAACTTGTTCTAAATTAGGAGTACTCCAGCCGTAGGAGCGGATCATTCCTTCATCTACTAAATTCTCTAAAATTGATAGAAGATCGGTTACAAGGGCAGTGTCATAATCCTTCCAGTGAAACTGGTATAAATCGATATAATCTGTATTGAGCCTCTCTAAACTCGCTTTACAACATTCCCAAACATATTCAGCAGATATAGGTGGATCAGGATGCCCTAGCCACGTCCTGCTCTCTTCATCAAACACATTACCAAATTTGGTTGCAATAATAACCTCTTCACGTCGTTCTTCTATTGCCTGTCCTAAGACACGCTCACTGTGCCCACACCCATATGCATCAGCAGTATCAAAGAAATTCACTCCTAACTCAAGAGCACGATGGATAGCTTCAATCGATTCTTTATCGTTTACAGTTCCATAACTTAATGGGTGACGCTCATCATTAACGATATACCAAAGAGGACCACCGATAGCCCAGCAACCAAATCCGAGAGAACTAACCTCTATACCACTTCTTCCAAGTTTTCGTGTTTTTTCCTTCATTATTTATACATCCATTTTTTGATTTGATAGTTTATAAATATCTTCCTCATTGAATAAGGAGTGGAGGTTTAGAAAATTGTTTTAGTAGATCTATTCTCAGGAGAATTTATGGTTCATTAAAATTCTGAATTCTATATTTCTACAAAATCGAACCGTCGGTTCAAATCCAACCAAGCCCGTCAACATTCTTCATCTCATTTATTCAGTAATCATCCTTTACCTTACTACTTCTTATTGTATAGTAAGATCCTTCTACATACTTTTCCTGTTCAACTCCCCCTCTGAATGTATTGACATTCAAACCTCTTTCCTTAGCTACCCAGTAAGCAAATAGTGGAGCTACGACTCCATAGGGAATAACAGAATTTTCCTCAGAACCAGCATAGGGTACTTCTAGCCAATTAGAGTTATCAAAATCAGGTTGTTCTTCTGATAGAACTATCGGATTTGCTTCTATAATCTTCTTAAGTATTGGTGCAATTTCTGATACTCTTTGATAGGCTATTTCTCTTGGTGCCATGAAAATTACTGGTGTTCCCTTCTCTGTTATGAAATAAGCAGTATGACAATATTCCTCTATTTCTTTACTAAATCCTATTAGTGAGAACTCATACATTTTAAATTCTCCAAAAAGAGCATTTCCATAATTCGGTCCTGATGCTGAATAAATGTGTTTAGACGCATTCGAATGTTTGATTCCTAATTCCTTAATTATAGGATTCTCGATCGTTTTTTTTACAATATCTGGTATTGATTCTAATTCTGAATAATCCGGATCTTTTCCAAAACTTTCTGCTAGAAGCAACAATGCCATTTGAACAGCAGTATAGCTCTTTGTCTGAGGAACATCGTGTTCATATCCAACATACTGACTACTGATTTCCCCTTCATATGAAGTGGTTTTTAGCGATTCAACTTTTGATGATTTTGCATAAACGATATCATCTGATTTCTTGGCAACTGGACTATCTGGATTATTAGTAATTGCTAAAATAGAACAATTTCGACTTCTTGCTGCATGGATGCTTTCTACAACTCTAGGAGTTCTCCCACTTACTGAAATTGGGATTAAAAGTGTTTTATCATCTAAAAGATCAAAGAACCTGTACTTGTATCTCGATATTTCCATCGGAGGAAATACCATAGTTGATAATTTCTTCTTGTTGAATGCGTATTCTGTTGTTAAGGCTGCACATAAAGAATCTCCACATCCTGTAAGAACAATTCTTTTTATTTCCTTTTTCTCTCTGATTTGATTCAGTTTCTCGTAAATTTTTTCTTTACTTGTAATTAGAAGATTCTTCAGAAAAGTGGGTTGTTCATTAATTTCTTGAAGCATGTAGTCAATCATTCGGTTCATAGTATAGCTGTAATATTGCTTTTTTAGTTTATCTCCATAAAAAATCTATTTTCTTATTTACCAATTTCTTTTTATTCTGTTTGTCTTTCCTTTTTGCATAGAAAACTTCTGGGATTGAAATGAGATTCTTCCAACCACTACTACAATTTGGTTTTGGACGTATCTTAGCTGAGACTCGGACTCATTACCCTTTATCTCCTGGTCTTATTTCAATAGAAGAACCAGAGACAATGAATGGGTATTCTGCTTATGTAGATTCCCCTTTAATTCCAGATTATTCTTCAAAGGATTTAGTAGACTTAAACTTTGTTTGGAATATTCCAGACTCAAAAAAGGAAAAAATACTGTTTGAATCAAATCAACTATCCTTACAACCCTATTATCCATCATATGCTCCTGAGCAAATATCAAAAAAAGATTATGAATCATATTTAGAGAATTTCTTATTGTTACCAAATCTAGAAAAACAGATTTTGGTTCTACCTATAGATTACTATGAATCCAACAAAATTGACGAGATACTTGAAACAGATTGTTCTTTGATAGTGCTCAATGATTTGAAGAAACTGTTTACAAATCAACGAAAATTAGCAGAAAGAATGACAAAACTGAGAAACAAGTTGTCTCCAGATATAGGGCTTTATCTACCAGGTTCAATATCTCCAGCACTCTATTCCTTTCTTACTTATATTGGAATAGATTTTTTTGACAATTCATTTGCTTATAAAATCTCAAAAAATGGATTCTTTCTTACAGAGGATGGAGCTTTCTCATTAGATAATCATCCCTCCTGTTACTGTTCTTATTGTTCTTCAACTCCACAAAACATTTTTGGTCACAATGAACAGATAATGAAAAATGCCATTGCTCGAGTAAATTTTGCTCTTAATAGTGGCACACTAAGAACTATTGTAGAACAAGATATTCATAAGAACGTAACATTTGCTGCAACTCTTAGACACTTAGACACAAACTATGGTGATCTCTTCAGAAAGAGAACACCACTAAATTCTTCCGCTCCTGTTAAGTGTGTAGGAGAAGAATCTTTGTGTAGACCAGTAATTTCTGAATTTAGAAGCCGAATCAAGGAAAGATTTAGACCTCATTCAAATTCTAGAATAGTATTATTGCTCCCTTGTTCTGCAAGAAAACCGTATTCTTTTTCACGATCACATTTAATGTATAGAAATGCAATAAAGAAAGCTGGTTCCAGCGTTTTTTCCATCTTATCAGAGCTGATTATTACTTCACCCTTATCAGTAGTTCCTAGAGAACTTGAAAATATATATCCAGCAAGATTTTATGATATTCCTGTAGCTGGAAACTGGTCAGAAAAAGAAATCGAGATTACTACGAATCTTCTCAAAGAAGTACTTTCTCACTACTATAAAGATAGCATAGTTATTAATCACCTTCATGGTCATGGCTATGAAGACATTGTTGAAAGAGTAAGAAAGAGTATATCTTTGAAGGTTATTGATACTGCTCATAGAGCTCCAACCACAAGTCATGAATCATTAAAGGAACTAGCAGATATTCTAGTTTCTACTCAAGCACAATTTCTCTCTGAACCATTAGAAAGAATAAACTCAAATGTTAAGAAATTAAGAGCGATTGCTGACTTTCAGTTTGGTCTAGGAACAGGAAAAACCCTTTTCCCAGATAAAATAAAATTAAAAGGAAAATACCCAAAAAGTCCCCAAATTTTTAGAGAAGGACAACATATTGGTACAATTCACGCATCTTCAGGCTTTCTATCAATTTTTCCAGCCTATGTTGAAGACATTGCCGAAATCTCCTTAAACAAACTCCAATTTGGAGCAAATTATGCGTCTGGAAGTAATATCTATGCTCCAGGGTGTTTGAGTGCAGATAAACACATCCTACCTGAGGATGAAATATTCGTCATTCATGAGAATAAAGTAATAGCAACTGCAAGAGCATTGGTATCTGGATTAGACATGAACAAAATGACATCAGGAAAAGTAGCTGAAGTAAAGAAAAAGGTGAGGGTGAATAAATGAAATTCGACATAGAATTTGCACAATCAATCAAAGAAATACGAGAAAAATCACTTGGTGATAGATCTCATACTAGAAAGGTTGTACACTGGGTTGAGGATCATCGACTTCGCTCTGGACCTGGTAAAGCAATTGTTTTCATTCTTCCAACTAGAGGATGTTCTTGGGCATTGTCTAAAAGTGGAGGTTGTTCAATCTGTGGATATATCTATGACAATCCTAAGGAATCTGATTTTGATACCATGCTAGAAACTTTCAAAATAAAACTTCAGGAATCAATCAAGGAAAGTGATATCTACTCAGTGAAATTATTTACCAGTGGCAGTTTTCTTGATTTTTCAGAGGTACCTCAAGACATTCAAAAACGAATTCTTGAAGAAACATCTCAATATGAGGAAGTAAAAGAAATTGTTCTAGAATCTAGACCAGAGTATGTAACAGAGAAAGCTTTAGACACTATAGCTGAATCTACCGATATCTCAAAAGTTGAAGTAGCCATAGGTTTGGAAAGTGCTGATAATGACATTTTGATGAAATCCATCAATAAGGGATTCTTCTGGGAGGATTTCGAAAAAGCTATGTTGAGAATTACAGAAGCTGGAGCAAGAGTTAAGGCATATCTTCTGTTTAAACCGCCTTTTGTTTCGGAATTTAATTCAATACAAGACATTCTGCAGAGTGTCTCAAAACTCAATGAGATTGGAGTTGAAACTATTTCAATAAATGCGATAAGTATACACAGAGGAACTTATCTCTCGCATCTTTTTGAAAAAAAACACTACAGAACTCCATGGTTGTGGTCTTTATTACACTTATGTAATGAGATTAAATCTACTTATCCTCACTTAAGATTAATTTGTGACGTTGTTGCCGCAGGTACTCAAAGAGGAGCACATAATTGCGGTGATTGTGATAGTAAAATTATCGATGCATTAAAGAAATTTACAATGTCACAAAGTTTAGAGGATATTAGTGGTGACTTCGAATGCTCTTGTAAAATAGAATGGAAGAGTTATCTCTTTGAAGAAAAAGTCACCCTTGGATAGATTATCATTGTAATCTCTATTCGATTTCTTTCTTGAAATCTAAGACCATTTTCTTGATTCTACGTGCTATCCTTTCAAAAACAGGATCCATCATAACTGCATCTACTTCCTTTGAAGCAATTGCATACATGAAATTCCTCTCATCTAAATTCACGAAAATAATTTGATGTTTATTCGTAACATCTATTGCATTTTGTGTTTGATCATCATTCATAATTTCAAGAATGTTTGAAAGATATTTCTCGCATATTTTTTGAGTTTTATTAACAAAATCCTGATCTAAACCACCATTTTGGAAGAATATCTCTGCTTTTTCTTCTTCATATTCAACAAACACTAATTGGTCAATACCTTGTATTGAGTTAAGAATATTGAAAGTAACTGCATTAAGCATTTGTTCTGGAGTTTGTTCTTCAGCCGGAGTTATCTGTTCATCCTTTTTTGAAGGTTTTTCAACTTTCTTTGGCATTTCAGGAGTTTTTGAAACTATCATCAAATCATCAAAACTAACAGGAACATCCACTAGTTCTAAATCCAAAATATCATCATTCCTATACTTTCGAAACTTGGGGCTTTCCTTGTTAATTACAGGTCTAAAGAGTTCTTCTACTGCTTGATTGTAAACTGCTGAGGCTCCAGAAAAAACCTGTTCAGGATCAGAACTATGAAATTTGGATCTTGATCTATTTTCAAATTCATTAGATAAGAAATCTATTGCATAATCTGCTTTGGTTCTTTCCTGGATTCCATGATTAAGAACATAAGTTATATCTTGAATCTTTCTGAAAGATATCTTTGTGTTTGTTAATTCTATTGTTCCCCGGTCTGAAATTTTGGTTTCTTCAGTAAAAGAACAAAAAGCTTTTACTAGATTTGTAAGAATATCAATTGGACATTTTTCCTCATTGAATATGCTTTCCTTATAGATTACCCCATCTTTATTTCCCAAGAAGAATGCATAAATTGAATCTGCGTTTTCAGCAATGATATCTGAATTCTGCCCTGTCGTTTTAATCTCCTCTTCTATAACTAATTGTTCTGATTAATATTGATTAACTTTACTTTATCTGAAATGGCCAATAGAAGCTATTTTATAAATTCATTTCAAGATGTTCGTATTACTTGATAAAAACGACTATTTACCTTCAGTTATACAAAATCGATTTAAATAAGTCATCTTATCATTAGCATAGAAGAATAGTAACTACTGCTCAAATTATTCCAGTTAAAGAAAATCGGGATTAAAAATGGATGAAAATCTTGTAATTGCATCAATTGTAGAATTTCTCAAATCATTATCTAGTGGGGATTTACTTGATAGTAGAACAAAAATTGCAATGATTCAAAAAGCATGTAAGATTATAAGAAAAGCATTAGACCCGGTTATAATTTTAGTTAGCTACTATGATCATGAAAATCAATATCTTTACCCCCTCTACATAGAGGAAGAGCAGATTTTAAAAGGCAATTTAGAAATTGAGATGGATGCTTTTGATGAGAAGAATCCATATACAGATGCATTTGCAAAATCGGATACAGGGTGGTTTTCAATTGAGACTATTGCTGAAGACCAAGATTATAAATTATTTTTAAAAAGTCAAAACGTTAATGAATTCATTATATGTCCCATGTATTTTGGGGAAATTACTATTGGTGCGGTTAGTGTTTTTCTCTATCCAAATACTGTGAAACATAACCAAGAAAAATATCTAATGGTAATTGAAGAAATATCTTTACTAATAACCGAAATGCTTGCTTTTTGGTATAATCAATATAGTTCTGATCAGAAATTACATCAAACAGATCTAATTGTTGAGATGTCAAATCTTACACTTGAAACTACTGAAATTCAGCTCATTCTTGATCGAATACTACCAAAAATCAAACTAAAGACGGATATAGATGGTCTTGGTGTTTTCATTAAAGATATTGATGAAGTTTCATTAGTTAGAGACATGGGACTAAGTGATCAAGTTAGAGAATACTATAAATCTCCTCAACTTGTGATTTCAAATCTGCCATATTACAATACACCAAATAAAATAGAAGAAGTTAACTTCTCACAATTTGATGAGCAGCATGGAGTTATACTTCCAATTGGTTCCACAAATCTGATGTTAGGGTTTTTAGTTGTAATATCAGATACTGCAGAACGATTATCTGAATCCAATATTCATTTTCTTAGAATCATGGCTAATCAATTATTCTTAACGCTTCAAAGAAAACGACTTCTTGATGATATACAACAGATAACTCAAACTTCAGAATTTTCTTCTTTTCCTGTAATGCTTGTAAATAATAGATTCGAAATAATATATTTGAATAAGCAAGCAGAGACAACCTTCGGTCTTGATCATGATGAAACTTTAGGCCTGAAACTGGATCATCTTTTGAGTTTAGATTCAGATAAAGCTAAGGAAATGCTTCAGAAATCTCGTGATGTTATGACTAACATAGCAAAGGACACTATGAAACTTGAGATAGAGGTATTTCAGATGGGTAAAAAAGATTCAAGAACATTTTTTGCACAATTCTCCCCAACTATAAACAATTTGACTGGAGAATATTGTGTAGTTTTATCTCTAGTAGACATTTCTGAAGCAACTAAATTACAATCTATTGCAGAAGAATATTCAAACAGATCTAAAATGTATCTCAATGTATTAACTCATGATATTTATAACATTCTTTTCGGAATTTCTGGTTATTATGAACTTTTAACTGACAGCATTCCTCCTGACGAGAATGTTATTTTAGAAAGAGTGAATACACTTGTGAAACGAGGTACTGGAATTGTTCAAGATATTCGATTACTCTCAAACGTACTAGATGTCTCAAGTGGAGTAGAGGTTCATTTTGTTCCACTTAAAATGACTATTCTAAGATTACTTGAAAAAGTCAAAGAAGAGCATAGTGAAAAAGAATTCAATATAGAGGTTAACTTACCAAGTGTAATCAAAATCTTAGGTGGAGTATTCCTTTATGACATGTTTTATTATGTTTTGAAAAGTTTAATTCTGAAAACTGAGAACAGAGAGATAAACATAGATATCACCGGTAGAGAATTGGTTGAAGATGAACAGGAATTCTTTGAACTAATGATTCTTGATAAAAAAGGTATTGAGCCTGAGTTAAACGATGAAATTCAAAGGGTTATTGATGAATCCCCATTTGATGAAACACTTCGTAAGCACTTAGGATTCATGATAGTTAATGAAATCGCGAAAAAATACGATTATGGTTTGACTATTGAAGATTTAGACAAAAATGATTGGACTAAAGGATTGGCAATAAAAATTACTATGCAAAAATCTTTTGAAAATGAAAAAGAGGGACTAAAAGGGAGGAAAGAATCTACAATCTGGTAACAAATGTCATTTGAATTGAGGATATTTCTTCTATTGAATTGAGAGTCTCTTCTAGATTATCTTGTGCTCCATCTTCTTCAGGAATAATGAATTGTCCAATTATACCAATTAAACCAAAGAATAATGGTTTTTCCTCGGGATTATCTTGCATTTTCACATTTTCAGGAAGCTTTGATCGAACTAATTCTTCCAATTTTTTTGGAGTTACTTCTGGAGTTTCTGGTCTAATTTCATATACTAATAAAACTTCACCCATCATTTTCACCTTTTTATGGACCTTTAAAGTTGCATTTTGGACATACGTATTCATTTCCAAAGAGTCTACATTTTGGACATCTTATGATTAAAACATCATTGCAGTTTGGGCATGAGAAACGTGTATCTCCTTCATCACTTGGACTAATAACTTTATTGCAGCTTGTACATCTTGGCATATCAATCATTTTGCTCATATTTAATCACGCGATTGATTCTCTATAGAGTTACGTAAAGGTTGGTGTTTTAAGCTTTTTGAATTAAACTATTTTTATAAATGCATAGGTTTCTCTTTTCAGATTGAATCCATCAGAATACCATTTGGTGTACCAAAACTGCTAAAATCATTTCATATAGCGTTTTACGATGGAAACCATCATAAAGGTTATATTAGCATTTTCCAATCTTAGTATAGAATATTTTCAAAATACAAAGGACGATTTCGATGAGTGGTTATTCGCCAACGTGGACTAACAAAGGTAGTGACAAATTACGAGCTCTACAAGCAACAAAAATTCTAATAAATTCTCTGGAGAAGATTATAGCTTCTTTTGATGTTAGTAACAGAGATACTGAACAAGTTATCACAGGTGCTATAGCTGATGCTGTCTTCAATTTTTTCACTCCTCACAGAGATCTTGGTATTGAAGAGCAATTTGATCTTTTAATGGAAGTTTTGGGATGGAAAAACATCAGTATTGAAAAGAATGAAGATAATGCAATTATTCAACTTGGAGCAAACAGATTCATTTCTTCTGAATCGACACATCACCCCTATCTAGTGATAGTATCAGGAATAATGAAGGCTTTAGGATACTTCCTCTTTGATTCAGATGTCAGAGTAGAACAAATACCAAGTCAATTTGAATCTCAACAGCTTCAAATTGTTATTCAGAAAGTAGACACTCAAATTCCTATAATACGAACAAAAGCAATTTCAGGTGAGTCTAGTATGTTAACAGCTCAACCTCAAACTGTAACAGAAAGAGCTTCCAGTTTACCAATTCAACCATCAGTTCCGGTTGAAGAAGAAGAAATAAGAGCGAGTCTGGATCTTGACCTTGAGACAATCTTTTCTCCAATATTGAAAGAATATCCTTCAACAATGGTTTTACCTTTATTCCACAAGGTTTTGGCAGAAATAACTACCACCTTCTTTAGTGATGTAGAAGATTCAAATGTGAAGAAAGCAAAGGAAGAGTTTACAGACACTCATATTCTATTCTTAATTGAATTTCTATTAATAAATATCAGAGATTCAGAACAAGATATCAAGGAAATATCCTCAATGATTGGTCAGTACGTTACTAAAGCTTTGCAGGTTAAATCAACAGAAGATCTCAAGAATTACTTACCTACAGATATTACTTCAAGCATTTCCCGAAGAGTTGCATACGTAGAATATCCAGCAAGAGCTTATTGTACTTATGCACCAGGAGAAAAATGTGTAGAAGGCAAACGCGATTTATGTGATTTTGTTCTCTATATTTGGGAAGGTATACTAGAAATCTTACTCCCTGACAGTAATTACAAAGTGGGTGAAAGAATACCATCAACAAGAAGAGGTAAATTCTGTCTAGTTGAGTTTTTGAGGAATGAATGAAAACTCAACACAAAAGTATGTCAAATATAATGTTTAGGTTTTATGGTCAAATCCATTCTAATTACTTAAATGACATTAGCAAAGATATATAAGAATACTATTGGAATTAGATACAAGGTGATTAAATGGGAAGAAGAGTTGTAAAGAAAGTTTACAAGGACACTTATGCTCGAGGGCAAAGGGATTCTAAAGAATTTGAAGACAGGTTCTTAGTAAGGATTGAGTTAGTTTCAATTAAGGTCCTGGAAGATAGAGATCTTTTAGGAAATGAATCAGAACTGTACTTTAGAGTTGGAGAAAGACCAAGCTACAGTGGTAGGATACCTAATAGAGGTTCAATTAATCTTGAGAAAAATGAAGTTTTTCAACCTCCTGATGGAATAACACTCTATTCGGAATTTAGAGATGCACCACGAGGAGGAGTAGTACAGGTTCCATTTCATGTTTTCGAAAGAGATCCAGGAAAGAATGATGACAAAATTATCGACCATGACTTGGCTGTTCCCCTAGGGTCATCTGATTACAAGGTAATCACACAAAATTCAGTCAAAGTTAAGTTAAAGTTATCTGGTTTAAAAACAAGATACTAATTTAGTGCAATACAACAAATTGTCACTACTTCTTTTTTCATTTTTTTAGTATAAATTTCAAACCTGTTGACAAAAGAATTGGCCAGAGTCTCAAACTCATAAGTAAGTTAAATACTATAGTTTTTTGATTATCTACATCTCCTGTTTCAGAAATTTTGCTTTTCAGATGAGGTTTATTTAATAAAAGAAAAAGTCTTTCAAGATCTTTGTGAGTTAATGTGTCAATATATGATCGAACAATTCTCATAACTTTCAGATTTAGCTTGAACTCTTGTTTCCATAGCTTTTGATATCTAGAAAGATACTTAGAAGTATAGTTTTCTGCTGAGATTGCATCACTAGCTACTTCACCAGCAAAGCCAGCAGCTATACCACCAAAGATTACACCACCACCAGTTGTAGGTTTTGTTTGACCCGCGGCATCTCCAACAATAAGAATATTGTCAGCATATGTTTTCTTAATGAAAGATCCAAGGGGAATTGCTCCACTCATTTTCCTATCAATAACAGCTTTTGTTAATTTTTTACTAGCAATTGGATGTTTATTGATGAAGGAATTTAGATAGCTGCTTGCAGGAACCTTACTTGAGGCTAATCCTACTTTAGCTGAATTTTCATCAATTGGAATTATCCAAGTGAAGAAACCAGGGGCATATTTCTGATCTTGATAGAGTTCTACATATTCAAGATCTAAATCTTTCACATTTTTCATTATGTACATGGAAGAAAATACAATAGAATTTTTGGAAGGCGATGGAAGATTAACTTCATAATTTAGTTTGGGGAATCTTCCTTCAGCAAGAATAGCAATTTTGCATTTAATGTTGGTTGAAGTTGCTTTTTTACCAAGTTTAAGTACTATTGATTCTCTAACTCTCTCTATTCCAATTACCCTAGACGATGTTTCTATAGAAGCTCCCTTATCTAAGGCTTCATGAAACAGAAATTGATTAAATTTTGCTCTATTAACAACAAAAGCAGTAGGTTTATTTTTTGAAACAGAAATAGTTTGACCTGTTGGAGAATATATTTTCGCTCCTTTAACTTCCGAATTTTGAATAATATCTGAAGGGAGATTCTTTAACTTTAACCTTTCCAATCCATCAATGCTTAACAGACCAGCACAATGTTCATGAACACCAATCTGCTCTTTTGACTCGTAGAGAACAACCTCTTTCCCTTTCTGAGCAGCTGTTTTAGCAGCTATTAATCCAGCCGGTCCTCCTCCAGCAATTGCAATCTCTGTTTCTTTCATTGTCTAATAGTCTATCATAAGTAACATTGAAAAGTTGTATGATTGAGGAGTTGAGAGAATTATGTTTTTCATGCAGTATTGGTTCCTAATGATACTCTATGTATACTCAGCTCTTTAGCAGTTTTTTGATTCTCCTTCTTGATGTAATTTTCCAATTGTTTTGAACTAAATGTGGAATCAAATTTTGTTTGCATTTTTGTTTTCATAACTACCAATATTTTTCCACAATCAGAACAGATAAGTTCAGTTGAAGAAAAATTTGGATTCATTGCATCAAATATTGATGTAAATTCTTTACACCTTGAACAATAAATGGAGTTTATTTCATATAACATCGCTATCACCTTTTGAATTTTTGATGTTAATTCACTAAACAAAACTCTCTAAACCAAATTAAAGAACAAGTATTATATAGAGAGATATCTGGAGGATATGATTTTGTTTATATATCCTTTAAAAACAAAGCTATTTTCTACTTCTTCCTCGAAAGTTTATTTGAGTACACTTTCTGTTTATCCCTCAATCTTTTTATCCGAAGAAGTCCCTCAAAATACCAACTTACAATAGGCCTATTCATGTATTTCATAGCTCTTTGATGTGTATTCCCTTCTTCATCTTCTCTATTAAGAACAATGTGCTTATCTGTAAAGAACAAAACAATTTCTTCTTTGATGCTTGTTCTATTAAAACAAATAATGCTGCATTTCTCCTTTTCTCCTTTATCAATACGATATCGGAATGCCTTTGATCCATAAATTAGTAGAAATTCTTCAATAGATGCAATCAATTCACCATTGAGCATTTCCTCAATTCTTTCTTCTTCTTTACTTATGGCTTGAAAATCATTATTAATTATATCAATGTCAATTAGTTGCTCAATAAGTTGACTTTCAACTAGTGCTCCTCTATCTTCAAAAATCTCCCATTGTTTGCTATACGGAACATCTGTTTTACTACTTGTTTTGTAGTAGTACACTGATTCAGTCTGAGGACTATAAGTGACTTTCTTAACACCTTCAGGATATATCTTTTCTTTTAGTTTAGGTGTTAGTTTAATTTTAGATTCTTCAGAAATAGACTCATATGCTTTTACATAGCCTTCTGTAATATCAATTTGTTCATAACTTAAAGCTACTTCCTTTTGTTCTTTCTCTAAGTTAATCATTTTTATTCAACTACATACGAAACGTTTCTGTTAGATTAACGTCAATTTGGTTATTAAACTCACAATTATTATTTAATCCAAGTTATAACTCAGAATCTAAATAAAATATATCGGTATCATCTACGCAATATCTGAAAAATAGAATCTCATATTGAACACACCTACAATAAGTTAGAAGATCTTACAAAACCCAATCTAAGGGTATTTTCAATGACTTCTGTAGTAGTACATCCAAAAAACAACCAATGTACAGATTTCTGTAAGTTATATTAGAAAACATTTATATAGGTCTTTGTGAATGAATAGTTACAGAAAACTAGAAGTTATCCAGAAATCTGTAAATAATCAACAAGGTGATTGCAATGAACTATCAAGAAACCCTAAAAAGTTTGGATCAGGAGATCCGCAGACTAAAAGGAGAATTAAGTGATTTAGAGAGAGCCAGAAGATTAGTAAAGAAAAAGAATACAGAAACTCAACTTATTTGGTGACCTGTTTGAATCAAGAATATAAAATAATAATTAACGATAACTCCGTTGAAGACTGGTATCCAGAATTCAAGGAATCATTTAAGGAGTTAGTTAGTAATCTAAAAGAATCGCTCAGTGAAGTGATGGACTATCTTAAGGACGACTTATCCGACCTCCGCGAAGAAATTGAAGATATTGTTCAGTCCGGTTTTGAATCCATCAGAGGGAGGGATTCTTATGATCATTATTGAGGTGAAAAAAAATGTCAAAAGAAGACGAAATTGAAGAACTAAGGGACGAAATTGAAGAATTAAAAAATTTAATCAAAAATTTGTCCAAATCTCAAGCTGAAGCATACAAGGATTTTGATGCTTCACAAAGAGAGATTGAAGAAAAAGAACGTAGGTTAAACGAAAGACTACAAAGAGATCTTGAAAAGGCAAAGAGAAGTAAGGAGAAAGAGGAACGCGAACATCATGCTCCTCGAGCTCCACAACCAGCTAGACCAATTAAACCAGCCAGACCTCCTAGACCAGCTAAGCCAGTAAAGCCTTTACATCCTGGAAAAGGTTTTTTTGCAGATGACTTTAACTTTGATTTCAACTTTGACTTTGAATCTGAAGAATTTAAAGACAAAATGAAGAATATCATGAAAAAGGTTGAAAAAGCATCAGCAGAAGGAATGAAAACTGCCAAGAAAATATCAGAAAAAGTTTCCAAAGATTTACATAAGTTTCTAGAACAGGAAACAGAAAAAATTACCAAGGTAATTGAATTATCTGATGAAGATTATGCCGAAATGAAACATGACGTTGGTAAAGAACGTAAACGTATTGATGCAGCACAAAAGGAAGTTGATGAAGCTAGAAGAAGCGTTGATGAAGCTAGAAGATATGTAAATTCCATCCAACGTAGTTTAGAACACGCATATAGAGATGGAGACGTCAAGAAACAGGTAGAGATAGAGAAAGATCTTTTACGAGAAGAAAAAGTACTCATGGACTCTATGTCTCATTTGAGTAGAACACGTTCAGAACTTGCTCAAACTAGAAGAGAGTTTTCTAGACTCCAAAGAAGAGCTGGAAAGATTCGTGCAGCTCAGAAAAAAGGGCAGGGTCCAATAATCATATCTCGTGATAAAATTGGTGAGGATGGTACTATCTCAGAGTATGTCGCTAAAGTAGTAAATTCTGTTGGAAGGAATCTTGAATCAACTTTCCGAACAGCTGCTGGTGACAGAAAAAAAGGTGTTCGAAAAGTTCTGGATGTAGGAGACGATACAGATCTTATTAGTCCAAATGGCAGAGTAGATGTTGAAGCTCTTGAACAGTTTTACGAAAATGCTGCTGAATTACTATCTGCGTTAGGTGATAAAAATCGATTAAAATTGTTGAAGATATTGGAAAACTCTCCACAGTATCAAAAAGAACTTTCTGAAGATACTGGATTACGTGGAGGAACTTTCAAACATCACACAGATATTCTACAAGACGAGGGATTCATTACTCGTG
>JAEOSZ010000098.1 GCA_016840095.1 Candidatus Heimdallarchaeota archaeon | reverse complement strand
TGAGTGTTCTCTCTTCAAACCATGCAGCCATACCTAAATAGATGTAAGCTGATTCTAATTCCTCTTTAATCTGAATGTTAAAGGCCTCATTTAACTTTTCACTAATATTTGCCATTTTATTAACCTTATTTAATTAATCAAGAGAAATTAGTGCGGACATTTTATAAATTCTTAGGTTGTGCATATATTTTGCACATGTAGATTTTCACCCCTAGCCATAAATTTATTTTTGAAGCTTGTAAGGTCAATATATGTCCCACATTTCCAAAGACATTACTGGAACATTAAGCACAGAATTGGAAGGTAAAACAGTTGTTCATTGTATCACTAGTTCTATTTCATGTTTTCTAGCTCCTCAAATTTCCAGATTATTGATGAGACATGGAGCCAGGGTTATCCCAGTTTTGTCACCAGAAGCGGCTAAATTCATTAATCCGCTCATTTTTGAATGGGCTACTGGAGAAAAACCAATAGTTGTTGTAGAAGGAGAAGTTGAGCATGTAAAGTATGCTGGTTTGTCAAAAGATAAAGCTGATCTCATACTAATAGCACCTATTACAGCAAATTCTATTTCAAAAATAGCTACAGGTGTTATGGATACATCTGTAACCCTTATTTCAGGTACAGCATTGGGAAACAAACTTCCAGTCATAATCGTTCCAACTATGCATGAAGTTATGATGCATAATCCTGCTGTTAAAGAAAACCTTGAGAAACTTAAGAAAATGAATGTAGAGGTTTTATATCCTAGAATTGAAGAAGAAAAGGCAAAAATACCAGAAACTGATGAAATCGTTGAGTACTGTTTGAGGAAACTTAGTGATCAATCTCTAAAAGGAAAGAAAGTATTAGTTACTGCAGGACCAACACGTGCTTTTGTTGATGGTGTTAGATTTATTAGCAATCCATCTTCAGGAAAGATGGGTTATGCAGCTGCATTAGAAGCTTGGAGAAGAGGAGCAGAAGTAACTCTAGTCTATGGATCATCTCAATTGGAACCATCCAAAATTATTGAAGATTCCATCAAAACTGAAACAGCAAAGGAAATGCTTAATGCATCATTAGATGCTATAGAAAATAATCACTTTGATTATATTGTTCTGGCTGCTGCAATGAATGATTTTATTCCTGAGAAGAAGATAGATGACAAGATTTCATCTGATAACAAATTGGTATTAACACTAAAACCTGCAGAAAAATTAGCAGATGCAATCAAACAAAAATCACCTGAATCGCAACTAGTTCTTTTCAAGGCAGAATATAAGAAAACTGATGCAGAGCTTGTAGAAAGAGCAAAAGATAGAATGTTAAAAGCACAAGCTGATTTTATAATTGCAAATGATGTTTCAAAGAAAGAGACAGGATTTGAGAGTGATTTCAATAAAGTTGCGATGATTGGAATTGAAAGCGATTTTAAGTTAAGCGAAGGAACTAAAACTAAAATTGCAAAGGAAATGTTTGATTTTATTCTTAAATAGACATTCTTATAACAGTTATACTATAAGAATTGCGGCTCTTTATACAAAAAAAATTCAAATCAAATGTTACATCCAGTTATTTATTCGAAGTACTGCAGGGATTTTATGCAGAGGAACAACTCTATCTGCCAACTTACCTTTAATTACAGCTTTTGGCATAGCATGGATTACACTTGTAGATTCATGTTCAGCTATTATTATTCCTCCATGTTTCTTAATACTTTTAGCACCTTTAAAGCCATCATTTCCCATTCCAGTTAACACTAAGCCTAAAACATTACTCCCGTAATTTTCAGCTGCTGAAGCAAAAGTTATGTCAATTGCAGGAACAACAAAATTAACTTTCTCCCCTTCTATTAATTTTATAGATTTGCTTCCATCGATAGCACAATGAAAACCCCCAGGTGCAACATAGACACGGTTAGGTCTAATTTTTTCTCCATCTCTAGCAATTCGAATATTCAATTTTGGAAATGATTTCTGAAGTCTTTGACACCATGGTAACATCATTTCTTTTGGCATATGTTGAATTACAATAATAGGAGGAGAATCTACTTTAAATTGAGAAAGAAGGTACGAAATAGCTTTTGGTCCTCCAGCAGAAGCTCCAATAATTATGATTCTTCTTGTATCTTCTACAGATCTTATAATAGATACTTTAGAATCTAGAATTTCTTCTTGAACCAATTCCTCATCCTTTGGATAAAACTGTGATTTATAAGTTGTAAATGATTTGATTAAATTTACTCCAGCTAAACTAGTAACTGTTTTTATTAGTTGTCTTACAAACCTCTTATCATCTCCTTTTATCTTACTATTAGGTTTACTTACAAATTGAACAGCACCTGATTCAAAAACTTCTATTCCAAGTCTAAACAAAGCTTTGTTGATATCTTTCTTATCTTTAAATGCTGAGATTGCAACTACAGGAGTTGGAAAATTATTCATAATCGCCTTTATCAGACCTATTCCATCCATTTCAGGCATGACTATGTCAACTATAATTACATCAGCTTCATATTTTGGAAGTTTAAGCTTCTCTAAGGCAACCTTTCCATCTGGAGCTGAGCCAATCACTTTCATGTGATTCCCTTCATTGCTTAATATCTGGGTAATTTTTTGTCTTGCAACAGCTGAATCATCAGCAATGAAGATTCTTATTTTGGTTTTTGTTTTCAATTTAAATCACAATCTAGTATCTTTTTTATTCTACTCCTAGTCTTTTATCTTCTGATAAATTCTATTTCTGGGATCAACTACTTTGAATGATTCTCTAACCTTTCCTCTCATCATTTCACATTTACCCAAAACTAAGAAACCATTCAACTTTAGTACTCTATGCATTCTTTCAAATAATTTGATACTTTCTTCAGGAGAAAAGTAAATGAGAACATTTCTGCACATTATTAGATCTAAATTCTGCTCTGGAGGAGGTGTTCTCAAGTCATGTGTTTTAAAATCCATGTACATTTTGAGCTTCGGAGAAACTCTATATAACTCCCCTTTTTTCTGGAAATATGCATGAATAAAATTAGGAGAAGTTTCTTTTAGTAAATCCTCTTGAAATAAGCCTTCTTTAGCTTTCTTTAAGAAATCCATACTTATATCTGTTGCAATAATATTGACTCTACGTCTATCCTTAGCATTTGAATTACTATCAAGAAGCATTGCTATACTATAAGGTTCAGCACCAACAGCACATCCTGCACTCCAAATCTTTATGCTCCCTTTTTGCTCTCTGAATATTTGAGGAAGAATATTGTTGCTAAGAGCTGTATACATATCTTTGTTCCTAAAGAAACGAGTAACATTAATTGAGAAACTTTTCAGTAAAAGTATTAATTCATCAGGATCTTTTTCTAGAAGCTCTGCATATTTTCTATAACTATTAAGATCACAACGACGCATTCTGTGATGCAAACGACGAATAAGATAATTTGTTTTATAAGCTTTATAATTTACTTTCTTCTTTTCTAATGTATCTAGAACAAGTTCGAGATTATTAGGATCAGTTGGTTCTCCAAAAGATACTTGTATTTCAGATAAGTTAGATATTACTCTTCTTTTAGTTGATTTTTTATCCTTTTTTTTCTTTTTCTTTATGTCTTGAGCATATTCACTAATAGTTTTTTTTCTTCTAACTAAGGGGTAATAATGGTTGATTCTTTCATTATATACTTTAGCTCTCTGTAACCAATCTAAAGCGTTTTCGAATTCTTCTGGATTCTTCTTAAAATGATCCAACAAGTCAGAAAAATTCTTAAAAGAAAGTTCTCGAGCAATTAATCTCATTCTTTTTAAGACTCTCTCCTCATCTTGATCCTTAAATTCTATATCTCTCTTCTTAATATATATCAACAATTCTTCTTTTCCTTTATCTGATTCAAGCTCTATATTGAATTTGTCTTTTTGTACCATGTTTATCAATCTCCATACCTCCTCTTTACAAATAGATAGGTGTTCCTCCTGTTGGTTGAACAATAAGCAAGTTTTTTTCAACATCATAGGAAACTGACATTCCTATATCCCCTCCAGTAAACGATCTCTGAATATGAATCTTATGTTGTGATAAAAGCTTCTTTGTTACCTTTTCATTGTTTTTCCCAATAGCAAGGGTTTTACTTCCATGTCCAAACATGTTTGCTCCACCAACTAGTTTTGCTAAAATATTTTCTGTTTTTACTCCAAGTTTTTCCATCATTTCAACCATGGTAGGAATTGCTTTATCAGCATACTTTGCTGGTCCCCATCTATTACGTATTTTTTTCTCACCATCTTTAGGAGAGTAAGGTAACATAATATGCCCCATCACAGCGACTTTCAAGTTGATATTTTCTTTTGGAAATAATACCACACCAATACATGATCCAAGAGATGAGATTTTAAGGATATTATTCTCATCACCTGATATTATTTCTCCAATACCAACATAAGCAATGTTCTTATTCTCCCCATTCTTTGCAGTATCCATCTCTGTAACCTGGAGTTTTTATTCAATTTTTATTCACCATCTTCAGAAAACAATGTATTCATGAAACGGTCGAAAGTTGTCTCATGTGGTATAATTGCCATATCAACTTGAATCTTTCTTTCACTTGTAAACACATCACATTCTATTAACAACACTTGAGGATATCTAGTTCTCAAATCCTTAACTTCATAATTGGTAATAGAAGGCACAGTTCCAATTCGTAAAACAGGTGGAGACGGATATGATTCCACATTAAGGAAATCATTTAAAGCCTCGACATATTTTAACAGTAGAATAGAGCCAACTTCCTTTATTAATGACATAAAGAGAGGTGATAATTCCATTATTTCTGCTGGATCGGATCCTAATTCAGTTATCATAAGATCTATTATTCTTTGAATTGACTTTTCATCGAAGAAGACTATTAAAGTGTATTCCAAATCTTGGATAGTTTCTAATGATACAATTGCTACTTTTTCTTCCTTTGGCATTTTCACCGAGTCAATTAAATTATCAATTTTATCCACATCTACTTTTGGGATACTCATATAGGTAGACCTATTGAGAAAATGTGTTAAAGCTACAGCTGCGTGCCCAGCTCCTATATTTCCAATTTCTTGCAGAGCATCAAGTTGAAACTCTGAGAGATTTGCATATGATTTTTCTTTATTTTGTTTAGTACTATTTTTAGACATTTAATCCAACCTCCAAAAAATTCATAGGATCTATAATTAAAATAACCTGACCTCCTTCAAGTACAGTAGCGCTGGAAAAAGCTCCTATTTGTCTCAAGAAGTCTTGTATTGGTTTAATAACAACATCTCTTTCACCTAAAAGATCGTCTACAATAAATCCAAGACTTTGATCACGCTTCTTCCATAAAACTACGATTTCAGTTTCTAGGTTAGTGGAATCATCACCACTTTGTTCGTCTTCTAAATTTGAAGTAAAATTAAATTGAAATCGTTTTCTAAGATTCACTATAGGTACTGCTTGGTCATTTACTTGTATACAAGTTCCAGATGTTGAAGAATCTTCGAAGAATTTACTTCGGGGAACAGATAGAATTTGTTGAATATTATCC
>JAEOSZ010000018.1 GCA_016840095.1 Candidatus Heimdallarchaeota archaeon | reverse complement strand
TTCATTATCAGAACCGACTAATTTTGAAAGATCTTCATCATTGAATTTGGTTAATCTATTATAAACTTGATTCCTTACTTCCGATAACTTCTCTAAATAGAATGACTTTCCTTTACCTTTTAATTGTGAAATATTTACCTCTGATCGTAGAGCGAATCCATGTTTGAATCTCTCAAAATCTATTTCTTCTCCATCTATATCCTCGAAAATCCAACTCCATTCAACACCTGCTATGTGAAGCAGAAGTGTTCCAATAGTTTCAAAGGAGCCCTCATCAGGAGAATAATCAAACTCTTCATCTTTGAGATCATTAACTATTCTTAGCAACCTTTCTCTTGTTTCCTGCATCAAAGCAAACCAGTTGGATATTTTTGGAGATAATTCTTCTGATTTCTTTAGAGTAAAGATTTCGACTTCTTCTTTATTCATAATTGAAAAAAGAGTTTAGTATTATTATTTCTTAGCAATGATCAAATAAAGATAATAATGGAGCCTCGGAAGGGAATTGAACCCTCGACTAATTGATTACAAGTCAATCACTCTACCACTGAGTTACCGAGGCAACACTTTGCAAGGAGTTTTGATAATATTCGTATAAAAAGTATTTTGATTGTAACTAACTTTTATTTAAGTTCGATATGCTCTTTGATTTCAATTCTACCGACTGACAAATATGGTCTTGCTGATACAATTTGGATTTTTTCTACTTTCATAGAGCCTATATTTACTTCTCTGTACTTCTCATTTATCTTACTGATTATGTTTCTAGCTTCAGTGGTCTCAATTCTTGTTAGAGAAACATGTGGAAGATAAAAGGGGAAGTACTTTTCCAGATGAGGAAACTCTTCGAAAATCTTGTTGAAAATAGATTCAAGGTATTTTTTCTTATCAAATACTTGTGCAAAGATAATTCTTTCAAAACAATTAATCCCTCTAATTTCTAAATTAAAAGGCGGGAAATCACTTAGTATTTTAGTCATTTTTTCAGTAATTTCTTTAAGATCTACTTGATCTTCCCAACCAAATTCTTTGAGAGTAATGTGATAATAAATGGGGTGAAAATACGTGTGTCTAGAGTCTATTCTGTCAAACTCAGCTTGTATTTGCTGAAGATTCTCCCATAGTTTTGGAGATACTTTAACAATAGATGCAAGAAATGGAGGATTATTTTTATCATAGAGTTTTCGTCCAGAATAAATTACATTATCATCAAAAAGAGGAACTCTGTCTTCTAACATTATTTTACTATAGTGCTCCCAATTCTTCTCAAACAGCTCTTCTTGAGCTTTGATATCCATCTTCCTCGTATAATCTTATACTTCCTTATTGATAATTTTTACTACAAATTTAGCCCAAACTTAATTAATTTCATAATTATTACAGTTATTTTGATGATTAATAATCAGATAAGTCCAGATTCATTTGCTGAACTCACAAAAGAGTTCCAGAAGTACATAGAAGAAGATATTACTGGTAGTGTCTTGTGTACTGTTTATCATAAAGATAGAATAATCTATTGTGATAAATTTGGATGGAAAGATAAAGAAAATGAAATACCTATTGCTTTTGATGATATATTTAGAATGTATTCTATGTCAAAACCAATTACTTGTTCAGCTGCTTTAATTCTTTATGAGGAGGAAAAATTTGAACTGGATGATCCCATCAGTAAATTTCTTCCTGAATTCAAAAATCCACAAGTATTGAAATCTTATGACAAGAAAACCGGTAAGGTAGTCTTAGAGGATGCTAAAAATGAAATAACAATTAAACATCTACTTACACACACATCTGGTTTAAGCTACGGTGATTATGCAAAACTTCCAATTGATATTTTATATGGGGAAAAATTTGGATTAAAGGGAAATAACAGATTAAGATATAAACTTAATATATATCCTGAAATGGATTCATTAGAGATATTCAGTAAAAAACTCGCATCACTACCTCTTGCATTTGAACCAGGAGCACATTGGTGGTATGGTTTCAATCATGAACTTTTAGGTTATTTAATAGAGAAAGCATCAGGAAAGAAGCTGGATATTTTTCTTAAAGAGAAAATATTTGATAAGCTGGGGATGAGTGATACGGATTTTTATGTTCCTAAAGAGAAATGGGATCGATTGCCAAAAGTATACCAAAAGAATAAAGAAAAACAATTGATAGAAGTCGAAGGAGCTATCTTTGAAGGATTCAAACACAAAATAAAGTTCTTATCAGGAGGTGGAGGATTAGTTTCTACATTAGATGACTATCTGAAATTCTGTGTTATGATGCTAAATAAGGGGATGTACGAAGATAAGCAAATTATAACCAAAGAAACAATAGAGCTAATGACTTCTAATCATTTACCAAACAACAAAACATATCTCGATATGCAATACGTTCCATATCAAGATTCCGAATCAATTGAAAGAAACCAGGGATATGGATTTGGGTTAGGCGTTCTAGTCAAGAAAACCAAAAATATTTTTAGAAATGGCATAGGTTGGTACTGTTGGGCTGGTGCTTTGAGTACACTTTTTGACATAGACCCAAAAAATGAATTGATTATTATAACTCTCACACAATATTGCCCGGAGACTAGTGACTGGATTTTTCCTCTAGAACGTTTCCGAATTAATAATTTGGTTTATGATGCACTTGAAAAAACTGGAATTGAAATTAGAGAATAGAAAAAAAGGTTTAAAAAGAAAGAGAAAGAAGAACGAATGTAACCTAAAGGCTGCCGTTGTAGCTCAGTTCGGTGGAGCAGTCGGCTGTTAACCGACCGGTCGTAGGTTCGAGTCCTACCAACGGCGCCATTTCTGTTCTATCTTTAGTATAGTTAAAAACCTCTCTGAGGGGGAATTTGACATTTTTTTGTGTTTATATAGTCTATTCTTCATATCCTACTGAAGCTAGCTTGCCTACTCTGCTTGGTGGTTCAGACGTTGCATTCTTATTGTTGATTTGGCAAGCTTAGTAGAGCTAGCTTCCTTTTTCCATCTATCTATTTACCAGTAAAATGTATCCTAATTTTGTTTACATAACTCATCTAGAGTTTTTAGAAATGTTTTGATTTCCTCAAGAGTGTTATAGTGTACCAAACTAATTCTAACGATTTTTTGCTTATTGTAAATATCTTGAGCATAAGAGTAATAATGACCAGCGCGAGCTGCAATCCCACCTTCTTTCCATAGATGATTTACTATTTTTTCTTCAGGAACATTTTCTACCTCAAAGGAAAAAGTAGGGTCTCTCTCACTTAATCTGTTTAAGTCAGTTAAACCATATATAGTAACCTTAGGCATATCTAACAAACCTGGGGCATCATCGTAACCTGTAAGTATAGCTTTGGAAAACTCTGTTTCGTACTTCTGTATGGCATCCATTGCAATTTTCAATGCACGTTTGTTATCCTCAAATTGTCTATATTCTTTGGAGTAATTAGTTTCTACTTCACTAGAAATCCAAAGAAGATGTTCCATTACACCACTTATAGCTGCAAAAGTTGCCTGATTTCTAGTTCCCCACTCATACTTTCCAGGTGGTGTTGTTGGGGCAGTTCTAACTTTATAAGGTTGGAGATTTTCAAGATGTTCTTCTTTACCATAGAGATAACTTCCATGAGGTGCAAAGAGTTTGTATCCTGAGAAAACAAGAAAATCACAATCTAGAGCTTGAACATCAGTTGGACCATGAGGGATATGATGAACTGCATCGATAATAAAGTAAGCTTCAACTTCTTTGGCTAGTTTTCCAATTTCTTCTAACGGACTTATGGTTCCTAGCATGTTTGAAGCTCCAGTTATTGTGACGATTTTTGTGTTAGAGTCTATTAATTCTTGAAGATGGTCCATATCTAGTGTTCCCTCTTCCATGTTCAGCTTAGCAAACCTAACCTTATCCACTTTCCCTCTTCGTTCTAACTCCACCCAAGGATCAACGTTAGTATAATGCTCATAATCTGTTGTTACTATATTTTCATTACCTGTAAGTTCCTTACCTAAGGCATAACTTAAGTTAAAGAGTAAAGACGTTGCAGATTCTCCTGAGATAATAGTAGCTGGACTAGGGGCATTTAAGAAATCAGTAATGGCTTGCCTTCCCATTTGAATTGTATCGGTTGCTAGTTTGGATTCATTAAAAATAGCTCCAACATTTGCACTACAATTGATTCTAGCTACAGCTTCTGCTTTTGCAGCATTGTCAACTACAAGTGTTGCTGTTCCATTATCAAAGAAAGCACGCTTACGCCCTGTATAATCAGTAACTGCTCTTGGGAATACAGCTCTGATTTGATCAATAAGTTCTTCCTTGAACATCATCTAAACAACATTTGTTTTCTAGTATGTTTAAAACTTTCTTACATGATTCTATACTGTTTCCGCTTCAATGTTTCTTGCAGACCAAAGCTTGTTGAATATTTTCCACTCATTCTCAATCTTCAGAAGTGAAAGAAAATCTGTGCATTCGTATATTCTTTCAGGGTGAGTAACTACCATTTTCACTCGCACAACTGCAGAGTTGTGCCAGTAATCAATAGATTCAATACTAATTTCTCTGTTTTCAGATAATTTGCTTTCTAGGGGGATTGAACATTTTTTCTTCCAAAATTCCATCGTTTTGAACCAAAACTCATTTTCAGCTGTTATCCCAATATTCCTGGATTCTTTCCAAAATGCTTTTTCTAACAAATTGAACTTACGATCATATAATCCTTCAATATAGAGATAGACAATATCCTCAATCTTTCTTATCTCAGAATCAAATTTCAATTAATTCACCTTAGTTAAGCAAATTCAGTCTTCTAGTCTCTCTAGCTTGAAGATGACAGGTCTGATTCCATCTGGACATGCATTGTAAATGGTTCCTTCACCAGTCCATTCAGGAAATCCTCCACCATATTTTAGAACTTGAACATTTTTGTACAATCCAAACCAAGCATGATGACAGAAGTTTTCTGGCATGTTACCAGACTCATCAACAATAAATTCTTCACCAATTCCGAAAGAACAGATTGGAATGGGTTTACCATTTGGTCTGATAAATTCGTGTCCAAGAATATCTTTAGGACCATATTTTTTTATTACTGTTATTTTCACTTTTGACATTATTTTCACCTATAATTTCCTTATTTTTTAATTTGAATCTCCTCAGATATGAGATTATATTGTCTTTGGATTATTGTTGACCAATAATCTGGTTTTGTATCATAAAAGGTCGTGAATCTTGAATCGTTGATTAGTTCATCTAAACTTAATCCTTCATTAATAGAAGAACGAATGATTATATTGAAGTCTCTCAGATATTTGGTGATTCTTGTAGTTTGCTCTTTGTTAATTACTGGTCCATGCCCTGGAATAGTAGTTTCGATTGGAGAACTACTGATTTGCTCAAGAATGTCGATTGTTTTACTACTTATTCCCGGTCTATAGAAGAACATTGAATGTCCAAGAAAAACACCATCATTACCATTTGAATCAGTAGCAAGATTATCACTAACGTGGACAACAGCTTCAAATGGAATATACACATGAGCTGTACATTTTGAGTGCCCCCCAACAACTTTGAAAACTATTTTTTCAGAATCATTACCTAAAATCAACTCATCCTTAACTTGTTTTGTTGGGAGAAATATCTCGTTTCTTGGATAATATTCCCAATGAAGTAACCTGCCTGCATCTGGTTCTATGTTGTTTTTTCTATACTCTTCTTTCCACTCGTTTACATCTTCTCTCCTTTTTTCTTTAGTTAAATACGTTTGAAGAGCCAATGAGAAATCTTTGTAACCTGATTGTGCAGCAATAATTTCAACATCATTAAAAACTGCCATAGCTCCATAATGATCAAAATGGTAGTGTGTAATAAGAAGATGTGATGTTTCTTTATTGAATTTTTGTTCCATATCTTTTCTAAATTTCAATGCAAGATTATCTCTGCGACCAGTATCTACGAAAATTAACCCCTCTTCAGAGGAAATACACGTTAGATTTGCATCATATTCATTCTCTAATACAACTATTCTATCTCCGATTTCAACATAACGACCAATCATACACACAAAGAAGAACGAACATTTAAAAATATTTTTACCGTTAAAATTATTTTAACCGTAAAATATATTATTGGTTGTGCGAATATTTGTATAGAAATCTCAACTAATGCAAAAATTAAAAGATGAGGATTTTAGAAGGAATTAAGATGGTAGATAATATCCCTGTAAAATTTGATCCTAGAGATCGCCAAATTCTTTATACTTTTTGGGAATCACTTCCAAGAATACAATTTGTGAAGGATGCTGAGAAGATTTATTATGCTCATACTGCAAGACAAGTAATACTCAAAGCTTTAGGTGAGGGAATAAAAGAGGAAATTGAAGAGGAATCAGATAAAATATCAATAAGAAGAGCTTTGAATGCTCAGGAAATTTACCATAGAATAGGTGTCTATAAAGAAGAGAAAAGGGATATTCAAGGCATTAACTGGAATGAATTCGATATTAGTTTGCATAATTTGTATTTTCACATACAGAAATTAGAAGAAGTTGGACTTATTCAAACAGTAGCAATTCTTCGTGAAGGCAGACACAATGTATCATATTATGGGAGAACTGCCCAGGTATTAATTTTTAGAATAGATTATGAGGAATATGAAAAAATTGAAAATGCTTTTTCAGCTATGGCTAGATTAGTACCTCATGTTGATTCAAAATTAAAATCTGAAAGAATTCAAGATTTTTACAAGCGTTATGTACAGATTGGACAATCTCATTCCAAGAAATTATTCGAAAGTTTAGCGAAATTTGAAAAAGCTTTGCAAGAAACAGATGTAGATCCTGGAGATATTGCAAACTTCATCGAATTATTACTAACAATAAATCCAGAATTTGTTAAATTATTAAATGAACTCATTGAATATCTTGAACTACAATTATGATTCTTGCTGGAATTCAATAAATGGATTATGATAAAGATACTCTATTCTTCGATTCTTTCTAATTTGAAGATTACTGGTCTCATACCGTCTGTACAACAAGTGATTGCTTCTCCTTTTGGAGTCCAAGGAAAATCTCCACCAAAATTGAGAACTGATAGATCTTTGAAGATATCTCTCCAAGCCCAACCACAGAATTTTTCGGGTTTATTCAGATTATCAATTATGAATTCATCTCCTTCATTAAAAGCAGTACATGTCTTAATTCTATCTCCTTTAGGGTGCATAAACCCATCTTCAAAGATATCATCTGGATTAATTAGTTTGATTACTGTTACTTTTACTTTTGGCATTGTTCTAACCTCATGTTCGTATGAACATTAAGAGGTTTACTTAGACAGTTATTAAGGATAAGGTTAATAATTCGGTCATTATTTTTCAATTCAATGAGCAGTAAAGATGTCAACGTCTTATGTATTTGGCAACCAAATGAGAAGCTAAAGAAGTATTTAGATAAAGGATTAAAGAGGTATCCTCAAGTTAAATTAATTGTTCCTCCAGATTTATCTGATGAAACTCTTTTGGAATTAGCACCTAAAGCAGATATTATTATGGGGTGGAGACCATCAAAAGAACTACTTGAAGCTGCTGTGAATGCCAAACTTTTCCTTAATCCAGGCGCGGGAGTACAACATCTTATTCCTCTCTTTAAAGAAGTAAATGAGAGAAGGAAATTGATTCTAGTTAATGGACATGGTAATGCCTATTTCACTGCTCAGCATGTTGTAGCAATTTTACTCTCCTTAATGAATAAAGTAATACTTCACCATAACTGGATGGTTGATGGGCTTTGGAGACGAGGAGATGCTCATGCTACGTCTACTCCTTTACGAGGAAAAAAAGTTGGGCTGCTAGGATATGGAGCCGTTAATAAGTTAGTTCACACATTTTTAGCTGGATTTGATGTTAAATTTTCTATACTTCGAAAGAATTGGGATAAGCAAAAAGAACCTTTACCAACACCTGTAACAAGATATAGTTTTGAAGATCTTCCAACTTTTCTTGAAGAAATTGATATCTTGATTATTGCGGTTCCTTTGACATCTGTAACTGAAGGTTTAATCCAAAGAGAAGAACTTGAAATGCTTGGTAAAGATAGTTATCTTGTAAATATAGGAAGAGGACCAATCATAGACGAAGAGAGCTTATTTGAGGTATTGAGGGAAGAGAAGATTGCTGGAGCGGCCATAGATGTTTGGTATGATTATCAACCAGAAGAAGATGAACAAGGAAGGAAATTCCCATCAAAGTTTCCCTTTTACTTTCTAGAAAACGTAATTTTATCTCCACACAGAGGTGCTTCACCCATGAGTGATTTGAAACGGTGGGATGAACAGATTAAAAACATAATAAGATTTGCAAAAGGAAAGAATGAGTTCATAAACGAAGTTAATTTAGACGATGGATACTAATTCTTATACTTCTTTTTCATTTTTATTTTCATCAATATTACAAAAGGCCAACCTATAGAATAGAGAAATAATTCAAGTAAAAATGATCCATTTTCTGGGGGCAATCCCTTAAACCTGCTTTCAAATGCATCTATTGTATTTCCAAGTAAATTTCCTATCGTAACCATGTTTATACTTAATTGAATATCTTGAGCTTTTTGTTCTCCATAGAATTCAACTAACTTCTGTTTTGCTTCTTCAGTAGGTAATCCTCCTGTTTCAGCATAATGTTGTGCATAAGCAAGCGCTATTACTTCTTCTGGATCACAAGAATCAAAATCATGTTCCATAATTTGCTCTATCTGTTCCTCAGTACAACCATAGTTTAAAGCTAAAATTGAATGACCCCATTCACAATATCTACATTCGTTAACTGCAGTGACTACTAACATTATTTTTTCTCTGAATTGTGGAGTTAATCTCTTTGCTTTCCGATATTCTTTTAGTTTGGACCTATTCCTACGCATATAGGAGATATCTTGTCTAAAGGATTTGAAAGAATAAGTTCGTTTCTTAAAGTACTGTGCACCATGCATTATGATTTTCACAAATTAGTACATTAAAAAATTCTCGTGTAGTTCAAAAAAAATGAAAAAATAAAAGGAAAAGAGGGAAAAATTAGATTTCTGGAAAATGACATGACACATAATGATCCGGTTCTAGTTCCTCTAATGATGGAGTAACTTGCGAACATATCTCCTGTGCCTTGTAACATCTTGGATGGAATGGACATCCTGTAGGAGGATTTATTGGACTTGGAACATCTCCTTCAAGAATAATACGATCCATTTTGATACGAGGATCTGGTCGAGGAATAGCTGAAAGTAAAGACACAGCATATGGATGAGCTGTCTTACGGAAAAGTTCTCCTGTTGGACACATTTCCATAATTTTTCCTAGATACATTACTGCTACCCTATCAGAAACATGTTTGATAACACTTAGATCGTGTGCAATGAACATGAAAGTTAGATTGAAATCTTTTTGCAAGTCATGTAAGAGGTTTAAGATTTGAGCTTGTACAGATACATCAAGAGCTGAAACTGGTTCATCAAGCAATATAACTTCTGGATGAATAGCTAATGCTCTTGCAATTCCTAATCTTTGTCTTTGTCCACCACTAAACTCATGGGGATATCTCAAGGCATGATAATCTTCCAATCCTACTTTAGCAAGAATTTCAAGAACCCTTGATTCTTTTTCCTCATAGAGCATATCAGGATAATGAATATCAAATGGCTCTTTAATAAGATCAAGAACCATTCTTCTTGGATTCAAACTTGAATAAGGATCTTGGAAAACCATCTGTAACTGACGTTTTACTGCTAATTCTTCCTCACGAGTCATAGGCTGGAAAATGTCTATACCTTTGAAATATACAGATCCTTCAGTAGGTTCTTCTAACTTTACAGTAACTCTTGCAGTTGTGCTTTTACCACAACCAGATTCACCAACTAATCCCAGAGTTTCACCTTTGTTTAGAAAGAGATTAACTCCATCTACAGCCTTGATGTTTGCAACCACTTTAGAGAAAAGTACAGCTTGTTGGCTGACTGGGAACCACTTCTTAAGATTATCTAAAGTGATAATTGGTTGTGTTTTTGCATCCCATTTTGAGAAGAGATCTACAGTTTCATATTGTTCTAGTGTTGTCATTTTATGCTTCCTCCTTAACGACAGCTTTAGCTTCTCTAATCGCTTCCATATCGATGTGTAAGTCTAACTCTTCAAAGTGGTGACAAGCGACACGACGTCCTCTACCAAATTTATATTCAGGAGGTCGAACACGAGAGCAAATCTCTGTTGCATATTTGCATCTTGGATGGAAACGACAACCCTTTGGAGGATTAATCAATCTTGGTACGTTTCCTGGAATTGTTTCAAGACGTGTTTTATCTTTTTCAAGAGAAGGAATACTTTCAAAGAGTGCATAAGTATACGGATGTTTTGGATCAATGAATATGTCCTCTGTGAGTCCAGATT
>JAEOSZ010000097.1 GCA_016840095.1 Candidatus Heimdallarchaeota archaeon | reverse complement strand
TTCAACCACAAGAAGAAACTTCCTCCACTTATTATTATGACTCCAAAGAAGATTCCAATCCCTATAAATATCCATTTAGTACGTTTTTTCATTTCTTTGATAAATAGTTAAATCTAATTTTTCAATCTTTGGTTATGAATTAGGCTATAGAGTAAGTTTTTTCAACTAATAGTTGCAGATAGAAGTGAAGATAGAATGTCCAATTCCAGATTCTTTATTGAAAGACCTCAAAAATTTAAGTTCCCAAGATCTATGTACTTTATTGCTCGATTCTTTCATAACCATCCAAAATTCAATCTTAAATTAAGTAATCTAGAAGCAAGATGTTTGAGAAGAAAAATCAAGAATCTGGAAGTTGATCGACCGATCTATGTAACTGGTCTAGCAAGAGCAGGTTCTACTGTTACAGTGGAAATGATTGGTAAGCATCCTGATGTAGCATATCACAAATATATGCATGCAGTAAATCCTTTCATTCCTCATTGGATTCAAAGACTATCCATCGTTATTCCTATCTTCAAGAAATCTGTTGAAAGAGTACATAAGGATACCTTAATGGTGAATAGAGATAGTCCAGAGGCAGTAGAGGAACCAATTTGGATGAGATTCTTTGATACTATACACAATGACAGAATGTCTAATATATTTGATGAAAATACTTCAAATTCTGAATTCGAAAGAACTTATGATTTGATTCTTCGCAAATTGATGTATAATCAGAAGAGTATTAGATATATTGCTAAGAATAATTACAATGTTTCAAGACTAGCATATCTTCATAAATTATATCCTAATCTGAAGATAATCATGATGGTTCGACATCCAATAAATCACATTGCTTCAATGGTAAAACAAGATGCAATCTTAACTGAACTTGAAATACTAAATAAACACCTGAATCACTGGATTAAGATCATAGGACATAGGGAGTATGGTTCAGCAAAAATATGTGTCAACGTTGATTCCACAGAAACAATTGAAAAGATAAGGAAACTCTGGGAGAATGAAGAAACTTATGTTCAGGGTTGGGCTTTGCAATGGAATATGATCTATTCTTATATAGCTGAATTTCTAAAACTGAATAAACACATAGCTGAAAACACCCTCATAGTTAGATACGAGGATTTAACAGATAAGTCTGAAGAAACTATTGACGAATTATTGAAATTTCTAGAACTAACAGCTGAAAAATTTGAAGAAATTAGACATGAGTATGTAGAAAAGCTTCAACAACCAAGATATTACAAACCAGTCTTTAATGATGAAGAACTTGAAGTGATAAAGAAAACAACAAAAGATACTGCAAAAATATATGGCTATACTGACTTCTAGAAGTTAAAGAACACTCAAGTTTACAACAAACTTTATAGAAAATATTATGATTTCTGAAATATGTAGATTAATCGGAGAAGTTTAACCTTGGATGAAATTGAAGTAGATATAGAGTTGAGGAAAGAAGAAAAAAATAATCTCATAAAACTTGTGATTATCGCAGTAATTATCTACTCTATTACAATTGCTTTTCATGGACTTTTCTTACATTTCTTTGATTCCAATTTCGATTTAATAATCTCTGATCAAGTAGTTTTCTATAATCGAGGAGTAGGAATTCTCAAAGGTGATTTACCTTATAGAGATTTTCCAACTCGAGCAGCTCCTTTAAGCCCATATTTGTGGGCCCCAATAGTTTTAATTTCTATTATATTAACAGGAAATTATTCACTTGATTATGTTACAGATACTACCTATATGACTAGTACAAGTATGATGTTTTCATCATATGTTTTTAGAATCTTTTTCTCATGCTGTTTGATTATTTCAGCTCTGATATTGTATAAGTTGTTAGAATCTAGAAACACAAAACACTCCTTCTGGATTTCTCTTGGGTATGCTGTAAACCCATACTTCCTTTATCTAGTTTCTTTCTGGGGATCAGACGAGTGCATAGTTCCTCTTCTGATTCTATTACCTATATATCTTCTAGAAAGAAAGAAATTCCTCTTTGCTTCGATTTGTATTGTAATAGGAGCTGGACTTAAGTATTTTCCAATCCTGCTGATTCCTTTGATTTTGATATATCGAAAGGATATCGTCAAAGGATTTCTGAATGTGTTTCTCATTTTGGTTGGGGTTACAGCTGTATTTTTACCCTTCTATTTCGTAGATCCTGTTGGCTTTCTTGCACAGTTTAATCATCCATTAGATCGTGACAATAATCAAGGAATAGCTACACTTTTCGATAAATTTCTTATTAACAATGAAACTGTGAATTTATCTTTGATTTTCCTAATTCTAGCAATTGTGTTTGTAGGTTCAGCTAGCCTTTTACTTATTCTTGAGAAGAAGTGGAAATTTGAGAAAACTTACATTATAATTATACCATTTTTGATGTTCTTTCCAAAAATACAGTTTTCCTATTTCGTGATGATGTACCCCTTTGTGTTCATTACTCTCTTTAAGAAAAATATGAGACTAGTCAGCTTGTTCACTTTGCTATTTTCGATGGTGGGCGGAGTAGCAACAAATTATATTCTTACATTTGAAGGAGGTTATTTCTTCTGGTACACTATTTCATGGATAACTGTAGTTTTACTTTATCTATCAATGCTACTACTATTTCTAATGGTTATTTTTGAAAATAGAATGCTTTCTCTTTTCCAAAAATCTGAAACGATCTAATTTTCAGTTAATTCCAAAATAGTACGAACTTCATTTTTTTAGAGCTAAAATTTTAAATAGTTTCAAATTGATTCAATAACCGAATATTCCAAAATATGAGGGATTAAATGGTAGATAAACAACAACTGAATATTGTAATTCCAGTATATGGAAAAAACGAACCAATCAAAGAAGTTTTACAACAAATTCCATTTAAAGAATTGAAATCAAGATTTAATGGAATAAATATCCAAGTTGTTTACACTCCTAGAGAAGATGGAGAGAAACTAACAATCGAAAATAATGAATCAGAATATATCAATATGTATGTTCGAGAAGAAAGACGCAGAGGATATGGACAAGCTTATCAAACAGGTTTTTCGAGTATAAAAGAAGGTATTATTGCTACATTTGATGCAGATGGTACCTACCCAATAGATATGTTACCTGAGTATATAGATAAGATCACTTCAGATGGTATTGATTTCATTTCAGTTGAACGCCTATCTAGATATGAAGAAGAAGCTTTTTCAAAGAAAAATCTGTTTGGAAACAAGTTTCTAACTAAAATGACAAATGTGCTTTTCAGAACTAAATTCAAAGATAGTCAATCTGGAATGTGGATTTTTAAATCGAGTCTTTTAGATAAATTTGATTTGAACTGCAAAGGTATGGAGTTTTCAACTGAAATCAAGATAGAAGCTTGGAAGAAAAGCAATAAATTTCATGAAATACCAGGAATATATACTAAAAGAATAGATGGAAGTGTTCCAGCGTTAAATCCTTGGAAAGATGGATTTAGAATTTTAAGATATCTCTTAAAAAGAAGAATAATAACATTGTTCAGAAGGAAATAATGATAACTCAAAGATGAGTCAACTATGTATTTGAAACAACAAGCTTTTTTAATCAGAAAAAGAGGTTAGTTTTGTGTCTAGAATAAATCTTATTGATTTTAAGGCTTATTTGCAGAAATCATGGAAGGGAATTCTACAGGTTACTCTCATACTGATTTTGAGTGTTATATTTTACTACTATTTTTCGATTTTAGCAATAAAGGGGTGGGACTTTCCTGTTTATCTAAATTCAGTTTATAATTCCATGCAAACACCTTTTAGTCAATCATTTCCTATTAGAAATTCTATATTATACACTTTTGTTTTCATTCTAGATAACTTCTTTGTAAAAGATTCAATTTTGAGTCTTAAAGTACTGATTTTCATAATTTCAATTTTCACAATAATTTCATTATTTGTTTTTTCAAAACAGATTTCGAAATATGAGAGTAGGTTCAAATTCAGAAATGTTTTTTCTTTACTAGTTGTCTTCTATCTTTTTTCCCCACTATTCTTAGAACTGACTGTTCTCTATAAACAATATTTACTAATGCTATTCTTCCTATTGAGCTTAATTTTCATATTTCAGATTTTCTTAAAATTTGGTTCTAGATCTTTGGTATCTTATATTCCTAGCTTTATTTGTCTTGCTGTTTTACTATTACTATCAAATCTCTCTTCAGTTCTTAGTTTGCTATCTACATTATCTCTACTATTTTTGCCTATAGTTTTTCTATTAAAGAAGAGTGAAGAGATATCTAAACAAAAATTATTCATCTTTGTGCTGATTTATTCAGGAATTTTCTATTCATCAATAATTTTGGGAGATTTATTTGCATTTTTCGCATTTCAAAATGGTTCATCTCAACTTTCTATGCTCTCACCTTTCTCTTTTAGCCTATATGTTGGAATTTCAAGGATATTAGGTTCAATAGGAATTATGATTAATCATTTAAATCCATTCTTGATTGTTTCAATTTTCTCACTAATAATAATACTAATTTTTGTTGGAGTGTTTTACCTTCTATTAATTCTAAAGTTAAACCGCAAATTGGACTATTCGAAGTTTCTAAATTATTTTACAATTTCAATGATTGTTCTTCATTTACTATTATCTCTGATTTTTATAAATGAAAGGGGTGATGCATATCCTGGTTACCAGTTCTCTTTTTATTACCTCTGGGGAGGTTTCTTTGTTGTACATCTCCTATTGTACTATAGCAATAATAATTGTCAGAAAGAAACTTCTCTATTTGAAAATGGATTTCTTATACTAATCTCATTTCTTTTTGTTATTTTGAACATAATTAAGGTTCTCCAGGTTTTAGGAGGAGGTTCATTTATTATTGATCCTGGAACAAGTATGACAGAAGAATACATTGCATTTCCTCTTGGTAGAATATATCTATTCCTTCTAATCCCTTTATCAATCATTTCGATATTTAAGTTAAAGAAAATTAAATCATTTAAAGGATATTTCGTAAATTTGGTTGTAACCTATGCAATAATTAGTTTGATACTGCTAATTCAAATTCCTATTACATATATTGCAAATCTACAAATCTATGAAATATATAGAGAAATCAACCAAATAAGTAGACTATCAAGAATTGGAATTTGGCTAGTTCTATTGTTAGTACCAAATATATCTATTGTTGGTAGAATATCTGGAAATTTAAGTAAGAGAGCAAAGCTATTCAGAAATAGGGGGAAAGAAATTAGAAACTTCTTAAGAAAGATTCGAAATAAGATAAACGATTCAAAGAAACCTCTAATCTACGAAACACTAGTTGTTGTTTTGATTATTGTTCAAGTTGTCTCTACTATTGGAATTGGAATTAGTTTACCCTCTGTCATCTTAGATCATGAAATGCAGTTTATAGGTCAAATTGACTCAATTATCGATGAGAATAGTACTATAGCTGTTGCTTTTCATCAAACTCAATGGTTTATTTTATTAGCAAGTACAAACTCAAGTGTTTTATCCATAAATCAATATCCAAAAGAAATTGATGAAACCTACCAGGCTGTTAATTTAACATTAATCTTTATTTCAGATCCTTCAAATGAAACCCTAATTGAGGTACTAGATGATGTTGGAACTTCTTTGTATCTTTGGATAAGTACGAATCCTAGATATTTAGTTTATGCTCCATTTGTATTTGAAGAATTGATAGAATTTAAGGCACCAATACTAACAGATGTTGATGAAAACAATTATTTATTCCATTATGAGATATAGAAATCAGTTAAGAATAGATTATTATGTTTCTACTAAGCAACTTTGTAAGTTACAGAGATAAATTTTTTAATGTGCTTCTTAAGTAAAATTATAATGTTTAGGAAGTTGTATACCAGTTTCAAAAGTAGGTTTTCTAATACTTATTGGAATTACATACAAATCAGTGTTGTTGTCCTAATCAGTCTAGTTTATAGTTTCCTACTAACAATCATTTGGAATCCCAAAGGATGGGATTTTCCTGTTTATCTTAATGCTGTATATAACCAGATGCAAACGCCATTTACACATGCAGATCCAATATTTAATTCCGTTTTTTTTACATTGATATATTTCTTTGATCATACTATGGTAAACGATCCAATACTTAGTTTCAAAATTGTAATCTTCTTAATTTCTGTGTTCTATAATATATCGCTTATTTTTCTCTCAAGAATGCTTTTTAAGAAAGAAGAAAACTCAAAGCATAAATATGTCTTCATGCTACTTTTCTGTTTTTTTGTTTTTAGTCCTATTTACTTGGCTCTGATGTCATTATACAGACAATTTCTTTTAATTCTATTCAATCTATTAAGTTTTATTTGCATTTTTCGAATTTATTCAAAATTGGAAAAAAATTATGAGATTAAATCAACATATTTAGAGTTAGGCTTCTTATTTATACTTTCAGTGTTAAGTAACTTAACATCAACTTTGAGCTTAATTAGTACGATTGCCTTGATGTTTGTGCTACCAATTATGCTTTTAATTAATAGCAATAAGAATAAAGAAAATAAACCAAAAATTTTCAAATCGATTCTAGTATTTTCACTCATTAATTTTATCTCAATATTGACGAGTGATCTTTTATCATTACTTATTTTTGCGAATTCAATTAGCATATTATCACCATTTTCTTATGCTCTATTTACAGCTATAAAAGGTGTTTTTGGAATTATCGGAATTACAATATCTGAGTCTTTTGAATTTTTAACAACCTCTATTACTATATTTTTATTCTTTGCTTTTTTGATTCTATTTTCCTATATTGTCTTAAAGGTCAAAGTTAAGAGAAAATTTGATTCTAAGAAATTAGTATTTTATATTCTTATCTTCTTGTTTATCCTCCAACTTCTTCTTACAATTATTTTTGCTAATGAACGAGGATTAGATTATCCAGGATACCAATTTTCTTTATTCTTCTTATGGGGAGGAATGATTATAACGTATATCGTTTTGTATAACTTTAAGAAAGGATACCAAGAAGCATCTTCTTATGATATGATAATGTATGTGCTGATGATACTGATATTGTTACCAGCAAATATCATAAGAATATTTCAGCTAATTGCTGGGGGAACATTTCTTTTAGGGAGTACTGGAGTTTTAGCTTTTCCTATTCATAGAATTCATTGGTTTCTCATCATTCCTTTAGCAATTATAGCAGTAAAAAAAATACAAACCCTGGATTCTCATATGATGTTTTTTGCAAAATTTATCATTACCTATTTAATAATTGGTATAACAATATTGTCACAGGTACCAATAGAATATATTGTAAATCTAAACATGTTAATGATTTATAGAGAATTGAACAATTTGTCAAAACCGATTCGAGCAGTTATTTGGTGTTTCCTGATAATAATTCCTAATCTTAACATTCCCAAAAAGTTCTTGAATAAAGATTCAAAATTCTCAAAAAGTTTTATTAATCTCAAAGAGAAAAATGTGTTTAAAATTCTGGTTGTTTTCTTGATCATTTTTCAATTTGGTACCACTATTGGAATTGCAATTGGTTTACCCCCAGTTATTCAAGAACATGAGAAACAATTTATTGAGTTGATTGATACTATCTTAGATGATAATAAAACCATAGCAGTTTCCTATCATCAAACACAATGGTTTATATTGATCACAGAAGCAAATTGTACAGTTATACAGCTTCAATCTAGACCTAGAACGGCTGATGAAACTTCTCCTGAAGGAGAATTGATTTTAGAGTTTATTCTGTTGCCCTCAAATCTAACAATTGAACCTATCTTTACATATCTTAATACTTCATTCTATATTTGGATAAGCACTAATCCACGATATATGCATTATGCTCCCTACAATTTAACTGAATTAGTGATGTTTGAAACACCAATATTACAAGATGATACTGAAGATAATTTTCTATTCTACTACACTATTGCATGATGTGATAAGTAATCTCTTATAGATATGCTTTATTAAGAATTAAGACAGCAAATTAATAGAGTAGCAAAAAAAACAGATTCTTGATTATGAATTTAAAAAGTGATTAAATGAAAATAAGAGAAAGACTTAACTCATCATTTCTGAAAAATGCATTTTTTCTTTTTAGTGGTTCATTGATTAATGCTTTAGGAGGATTTGTGTTTTGGTGGTTAGTTAACTATTTTCATGATCCTGCTAAAGTAGGTTACTCAAGTTCTATAATCTCAATTACTACATGGTTGGGTTTCTTTGCTATCTTAGGTTTGAGTGAAACTATCCATAGATACTTGTTAAGCTCATCAGATACATCAAATCTTCTAAATACGAGTATTTCTCTTTCACTTTTACTATCTGTACTTCTATCACTTATTCTAACTCCAATATTGTATGTCAACCTTAATTATAGTTCAGCTGGTGAGTTTTTCTATCTATTAATGCTAGTTTTTATGTTGACAGTTACAAATGCAATATTAAGATTGCAAAGCTCAATTATGGTGGGACATGGATCATCAAAAATAGAATTTTTGTTGATTAGTGTAGTCAACGTTCTTAAATTGTCTCTAGTTGTTGCTTTCTTCTATGCATCTGTTTCAGATGTAATCTTACCTTTTATCCTAGCTAGTTTTGTTTCCGTAATTGTAGGTTTTATTCTGATTAAATTCAAGATTGGTAATATCAAGCTAAGATTCTCAATAAAGATTAGAGAGTTGAAACCATTTAGAGAATATACATTTCAGAGTTTTATTTCAAGACTGTTTGAAGATTTACCAACAGCTGTTCTCCCGTATATAATATTGGTACTTGCATCAGCTGATTTATCTGCTTTTTTCTTTATCCCATGGACCATTGCTTCAATTTATAGTAATAGTACCAAACGAATCTCAACAGGATTTTTGGTTGAAGGAGTAAAAGATAGTGGTGGAATCAAAAAGACGATAAAGAATGCATCAATAGTAAGTATAGCTCTTTCTATTATATTCATTCTAATAATAGTATTCGGTGGAAGATTTATTTTGTCTCTTTATGGTTCAATCTATGTGACTAATTCCTTTGATTTATTATTTGTTTTATCATTTTCGACTATCTTTCTTAGTATAATACGCATTTACACTGATCTGTTAAGGCTGAAGCAAAAATTGTTGTTCCAAACATCTGTATTTGGATTTATAGCTTTAGGAATTATAATTTCAACTATAATATTTGTAGTGAAAGGTTTGGAGATAGTGAATATTGGATATTCATGGTTAGGAATTAACTTTGTAGCATTAGTTGCTTGTTTAATACATTTCTTCATCTTCAAACAGAAAAGTGAGTTACTAATTTGATCTTTTTTTGTGTAGATATTTCTCCTTATTTGCTTTCTATAACCAATAAAATACTTTATAAATTTTCATTATTCTTGATTTTAGATTTAATCATGTTGGTTGAAATCAAGACTTTTCTAAAGGAATTTTTTGAAAAAGATTTCAAAATGAATTACTTATACTACATTTGGAAAAGAAATAATTGGAGATTAGATTTTAGACGACATCTTATCAAATATGATAAGATTGAGATTAATTCTCCAATTTTCTTGATTGGAAATCAGGGAAGTGGGTTAACGCTAGTATCTCGGATGCTCAGACGTCATGAATCAGTTGTAAATGTAACTGGAAACCACAAATATTGGGTAGGAGGAGATGAGATGCAATCAGTCTATGAACCAATATTAGATCCAAAGCTCTGTGGTTACTTCCTCAATGCTCCTAAACATAGTCTTTTCACTCCACCTAGAAGTTGGAGTTATGCTACTGAAGATTTGATCGATGAGTATAGAGCTACTGAGAATGATTTTACAGAAGAATTATCAGTGAAGCTAAGAAAAGCAATAAAGTATGCTCTATGGCGTCATGGAAGAAAAATAAAAGACCCCAGATTTATTGATAAGAGTCAATACTTTTCTTTGAAGATACCGTTAATTTATGAAATTCTCAAAGATACTAATCCCTATTTTATCTGGATCTCTCGCAACCCATACATATCAATTGTCAGAGCAGCAAGTGGAGCAGCTGCTGATATGGAAAGATATGCTTCAAAAATAGATTTCGATGAAAGAGTAAATTATTGTACACAACATTGGAAGAATGTTTATCTAACTATAAAGAAAGACAAGGAATTAGTACCTAACTTTGCACATTTTATGTTTGAAGATATTGTCAAAGATCCAAAACAATACATTAAGGAAATATGTAATTTTGTAAACTTACCTTATCAAGATAATCTTACTCCCCAGAAGAATGACACCATTCCTTTTGGTGTAAGAAACAAGACCAAATGGTATCCACTTAGACCTGATGTTAACATGCAATACACTAAATTATTGACAGAATCTAGAATAGAATTTCTAAAAGAAGAGATTGGTTCATATGTCTCAGAATTAGGATATCCCACTGACTATAAATCTTATAAGCACGAGTAATTAGAGGTTTCGATATACTTTTGATTCTTTTGTTTCCGGAGATTTTTTTGCTACATTTTTTTAGATGAAAAGATTTAAAATCCTCTAGTGCGAGACAATGTCAATACGGGAGATAAACAATGAAAATTTTGGTTACTGGAGGTACAGGGTTCATAGGTACGAATTTAACAGAAGAACTAAGATCACGTGATTATAATGTTATAACAGCTGACATATCACATACAGAATTTACTAAAAGAACCCACATCAGATGTGATATAGGAGAATATCGACATGTGAAAAGGATATTTGATCAACATGAATTTGATTATGTGTTCAATCTAGCAGCTGAATACGGTAGATGGAATGGTGAAGATTATTATGATTTATTGTGGCGTACAAATTGTGTTGGTTTGAAGAACATTCTGTTAATGCAGCAAGAACACGAATTTAAGTTAATTCATTTTAGTAGTGCAGAAGTCTATGGTGATTATAGAGATGTTATGACTGAAGATATCATGGACAGATTACCAATAAAGCAGATGAATGATTATGCCATTTCTAAATGGGCAAATGAATTACAGTGTTTAAATGCAACCGAGATGTTTGGAAGTGAAATTGTTAGAATTAGACCAGTTAATTGTTACGGTCCTCATGAAGAATATTCAACTTATAGAGGAGTAATACCTATTTTGGTTTATCATGCTTTGTTCAATTTGTCTGCAATAGTATATTCTGGTCATAAACGAATTTTTGATTACGTTAGTGATACCGTAAGAACTGTAGCAAATACAATCGATAATTTCATTCCAGGTGAAGTTTATAACATTGCAGCTAAGAAAGAGGTTACAATTAAATACATCTCTGATTTAATTATAGAGAACTTAGGGATTGATGATTCTCACATAACATATAAAGAAGAAGAACCATTTACAACAAAAATCAAAACGATTGATTGTTCAAAAGCTTACAATGATTTAAAACACAAGATTGATGTTCCTGTTGAAGAAGGCATACCTAAGTATATTGAATGGATGAAAAAAAGATATCCAGAGTATAAGAATTACATTAAGAAATAAGGTGATAAAATGAGTGATGAATATCTTACTAGTTATAAAGATAAAACAGTAGTTGTAACAGGTGGAGCAGGAGCTGTTGGTTCTAATTTGACTAAACGTTTATTGGAATTGGGAGCTTTTGTCATTGTTATTGATAACTTATCTTCAGGATATCTTTGGAACCTACCCAATGACTCCAATCTTCTTTTCGTTAAAGGAGATGTAGCAAATGATATAGATGTAAAAAGGATTTTCAATGAAGAACCAGAGATAATATTTCATCTAGCTGCATTTTTCGCAAATCAAAATTCAGTAGATTATCCAGAAAGAGATTTACAAACTAATGGTTTTGGTACACTAAAGCTCTTAGAATACTCAAAAATTTACGGAAGATTACAGAGATTTGTCTATGCCTCCTCAGGTTGTTCGATTTATCCATCTGATGCAGAAATGCCTTATGTAGAAGAGTTAACAACCATGTATATGACTACTCCTTATCAAATAACAAAGATGTTAGGAGAATTATATTGCAATTATTTCATTAAGGTACACAATGTTCCAACTGTTAAAGCAAGATTCTTTAATTCATTTGGACCAGGAGAAGTGCCAGGTCAATACAGAAATGTAATTCCAAATTTCATTTACTGGGCTAAACAAAAACAAAGATTACCAATAACAGGTACTGGTGATGAAACTAGAGACTTTACATATGTTGGAGATATTGTGGATGGGTTAATAAGAATGGGTTTCTTTGAAGTAGCAATAGGTGAAGAGATGAATCTAGCTGCAGGTAGAGAAATCAAAATCTCACAACTAGCAGAGATGGTAAATGAAGTAACAAATAACGATTCAGGAATTGAGTTTCTACCAAAAAGAAAATGGGATACGAAAAGTAGAATGTTAGCCTCAAATAAGAAGGCTGAAAGACTGATTGGATTCAAAGCAGATCCTGATTTTGAGAAAAGCCTACAATTAACTGTTGATTGGTTTGATAGTAATTGGGATAAAATTGTGGATTCTGCAGACTTTCCTCCAGGAACTTCTTCAGCAGTCAGAGGGAAGTAAAAAATAGTGAGTTAAATATGATCGAGGGAATGTGAATTTAATTGCAGAAATTCAAAATCTTATTTATTCAAGAAACTGATTGGCTAGAAAAAGGTCCTCAACAGCAGCATCATTTCTTAGAAAGAATGTCAAATAAGGGTCATCAAGTAACAGTTTTTGATTATGAGATTCTATGGAAAGAGAAGATTATTGAGGGAAGATTAGCAAAAAGAATAAATAAAAAGTCACCTCCAAAAGCCTGCAAAGAATGTAACATTCACCATATTCGACCGAGAGCATTGCGGTTTCCTGTTCTTAACTATTTCTCTCTATTATTCTTCTATCCACCCAGTATTCTGAAAGTGATAAGAAAATTTAAACCTGATGTTATAATGGGTGCAGGATTATTAACAGTTTCAATAGGGCAAATTCTTGGTAAATTACATAAAATTCCCTATATACATTTAACAACTGATAAATGGCATGATGCTATTCCTGAGAAGATATTCAAACGATTAGGGTTAGCACTAGAATCTAGGCTTGCAAAGAAAGCAGATTTTAATATTGTCATTAACGAACAATTGAAGGAATATGAGGTGAGAATTGGAGCTAATCCTGATTCTACAAGAGTTATTCGAGCGGGTGTTGAAATTAAACTCTTCAGACCAGATACAAAGATTAGGGAAGAAATGAGGGAGAAACTAGGCTATTCTGATGATGATAAAGTTTTATTTTTTATGGGGTGGTTATACACTTTTTCAGGTTTGAAAGAAATTGTTGAAAAGTTAGCCAAACATGATGATAAAAAAGTCAAACTTTGTATTGTGGGGAGAGGAGAATTACATGATGAACTAGTAAAACTTTCTGAACGACACCAGTTGCATCAACAGATCAAAATCATAAAATGGGTTACATATCGAGACTTACCTAAATATGTGTCAGTTGCTGATATTTGCATACTTCCTGCTTATGATAATAAAACTATGAATGAAATTGTGCCTATCAAATTATATGAGTATATGGCTATGGAGAAACCAGTTATAACCACTCAACTTCAAGGAATAACGAGAGAGTTTGGTCAGAATAATGGAGTAGTTTATGCTGAGGATCCTAAATCTGTTTTTGATTTAGCAATTAGCTTAATTAAAGAGGAATTAGAAATAATTGGAAAGGAAGGTCGTAGATTTATCGAGCAGAATTGTAACTGGACTAAGTTAGTTGATGAGTATGAAAACATTGTAAGAGATTTAGTGGAAGAGAGCTAGATAAGATATCTACTTACATAAGATAAACAAATTATTTATATTCAAAAATTCTATTTGCTGATTATGATAAGAGTTATGGTTGTTGTTGGGACAAGACCTGAAATCATAAAAATGGCTCCTATAATAAGAGAAATTGAAACAGATTCTAGATTTGAACAGATTATTATCCACACTGGACAACATTATGATTTCGAAATGAGTAAGACTTTTTTCGATGTGCTAGATCTTCCCAATCCTGAAGAAAATTTAGAAACTGGAAGCGGGACTCATACAGAACATTTAGCTACAATGTCATTGGGATTAGAAAAACTAATCAATACACACAAACCCAATATTTTGTTAGCTCAAGGAGATACTAATACAGTTTTGGCTGCTGGAATTGTTTGTTCTAAATTAGATGTGATTTTTGGCCATATCGAAGCAGGAATCAGATCCTATGATATGACAATGCCTGAAGAAATCAACAGACGAATCGCAGATGTTACTGCTAATGTTTTCTTTGCTCCGTCTGAAAGAGCTGCTCTAAATCTTTTCAGAGAGAGTGTCAATCCAGAAAGAGTATATTTAACAGGAAATACAATTGTTGATGCTACTCTAAATCACATAGAACTTGCTAAGAACAGACACTCAGCTGAAATAACTGATTTATTAGAAAGTATAGAAAAACCAATTATCCTAACAACTTTCCATAGACCCAGCAATGTTGACAAAAAGGAGAATTTTGAAGAAATCATAAAAACTTTTGAGAAACTGACTAACTATCATTTTATATATCCAATTCATCCAAGATCTCGAGAAAAAGCCTCAGAATTCAGTCTAATCAAAAAATTATCAGAATTAAGTAATGTTTCTCTTATAAAACCATTAGATTATCTTTCATTTCTTTATCTTATCAGTCAGTCAGAAGTTATCTTGACAGATAGTGGAGGAATTCAAGAAGAGTCTACTTTTCGTCAAGTTTCATGTTTGACTTTGAGAGAGAATACAGAAAGGCCAAGCACCATTACTCTTGGCA
>JAEOSZ010000096.1 GCA_016840095.1 Candidatus Heimdallarchaeota archaeon | reverse complement strand
GGTCAGAAAATCTGATTTAGGGATAATCTTTGGCAACGAATGGATTCTCAAAGCTTATGAAAACAATGACAGAATCAAAACTTATGGTCCTGGAAGAAGTAAGGTTTTAGTTGAAATTGAAAATATGACACCTTCACTACTTGATCTTTCTGTTGAACTAGCTTATCAAAGCATCAATTTCGATACAGGAAGAGGATGCATTAATGCTTCAGGTATTGTCTATAATTCTCCAGATAAATATGAAGAATTTAGAGACAAATTAGCTGAAAAACTAGCATCTTTACAACCTTTAGATCCTATGGATCCCAACGCTCAGATTTCAGCTATGCAAGTTGATGCAGCTAGAGGTTTACACAAGTTCATTCAAAGCAGAATGGATTCAGGTGTAAAAGATATTACTTCAGGATTCAGAGATAAGGAAGGATTTTTACACATTGATGGAGAATTAGCTTACTTCATGCCTACATTGTTAGAATTAGGAGAAGAGCACCAAATGAGGACAGATGAATATCCGTTTGCGTTTGGTACTATCTGCAAACCTGACGACTACTATGCTGATGAATTGGTTGCTGATTCCCTCTCGTTATCTTATCTTTCTGACAATCCTCAGAAGGCTAGAAGATTATTGAACGACCCATCTATTCACAAACTGTTTGTTAATGATCAAACTTTCACAATGCAAGTTTCAGCCCCTCACGAAGGTTTTCAAGCCGATTTCCTTTACGGAGCTAAAGCTTCCAATTATGATGGGGTCAACAATATTCTCAAATCTAAACAATAAGATGAAGAATTTTTTCTTCACTTCTTTTTTGATATTTCTTTTAGATATTTTTCAACAATTTTTAAGTGCTTTTTACTTGAAGAATCTAGTTGCTCTGCACGTTGAAAAACTTCAATTGTTTCCTCAACTCTCTCTAGTTTTGTTAGTATTATTGTATAAAGAACCCAAAACTTGCTATAGCTAGTATAATCATTCATTATATAGATACAATTAGATTCTGCTTCGGCTAGTTTTTCTTGTGCTATTAAACTTAGAATTAAATCGTGCCATGATTCCAAATCATTTGCTTTGAGCACTACAAGTTTCCTAGTAATCATTTCAAGTTCCATTACATTACCTTGAGCTTTCACTGTTGTTCTTAATTTTTCTAAAATATCAATATTCACAGTGTCAAATTGTAGTGCTTTTCTCAATGTAGTTTCAGCTTCGTTCCAGCTTTTATTTTCAACATAGATAGTACCTAAATTTGCTAGAGCTACTTGGTTTTCTGGTTCCCTATTTAACACTTCCAGATAGATAGAAATTGCTTTTTCATTGTTTTTGAGTCTTGTTGCTTCATAGGCATCCATTAAGAATTGACCCACAGTATTCTCACTTAGAGACAATTTAGGGTCATATCTTGGATCTTCTATAAGCTTAATTAGATCTGCTTGTTTGAATGCTTCTTGTGCTTCTGAAGATTTCCCTGCTTTTTCTAAAACTTTACCAAGTTCATTCCATACTCTCTCATCGTTTCTGTCAACATATGTAGCTTTTCGTAGAAGTTTCTCTGCAGAAGCAAGTTTATCCTCAGTAATAGACTCAATAGGAAGTAACTGCAGTATTGCAGCAGATATTAATGATTCAATGTGATCTGGTTTGAGTGATATAACTTTCTGAAAAGCTTCTGATGCTTCAACGTTCTTTGATAATTGAAGGTGTGCTTCAGCTAAACCAAACCATATTTCATAATTATTCTCATCGAATTTGATTGCTTCTTTGAATTTCTCTTCTGCAAGTTCTAAATCTTTTTGCAATTTTAGCTTCATTCCTTCATTGTAAAGAACAAGGGCTTTCTGCTTGTTCTCTATCATTAACTTCTCTTCGCGCAAGAGATGTTTTTGCCGTTGAATCAACCTGTTAGCGATTACTCTCTGTTCCTCCCTGGTTTGAAGAGACCTATCTGGTTTTTCTATGTCCTTTCTTTCTTCTTTAATTTCAGAAATAAATTTTCTGTCTCTTATTCTAGATATACTTCCACGAGCGATGAAAACAAGAACTCCAACAAAAAGAGAAACTAGTATAAATATCAAAAAGATTTGAAGCCAAACTAGCATCCCAAATCCTTCCACTTTTTGTGATTTTATTATATAATGGAAATCTACTGTTTGAAGCGTAGGATTGTAGAAAACAACGTAATAGACTTGATTACTAGTTACCTTGTGAACATCAATAGATAGATCATAAATTCTTTCTTCATAAACATAATTAGAGGGAATCCCACTAGTATAGTGGGAATATTGTACTGAGGTAAGGATATAATATCTTAATTCTGATCCATTGGCAATTATAATTTCTAAGTAGATGCTGTTGTTATTATACATATTAAGAGCGGGTAGTGCAAATGATGAATCACCAGGAAGATGTAATGTGCTAGAAAAATCAGTAAAACTGTTTACTTGTATGGATTGCGATAGAGAAACTAAAACTAAGCAAGAAAGAACAACTAAGATTTTTTTAGTCTTAGATTTTTTATAGCAATAATCCATTAAGAGAACATTTGAAAATTATTTAAAATAGTTTTGGAGTTTACTTCAGACTCAAGAAAAAAATAGAAAAGAAACTATTGTTTCTTCTTTTGTCTTCTTATTAGAACATAAATCAAACTGATTATTGGTAGAGCTAAGATAGGTAAGGGAAAATCAGTTAAATCAGTTCTAGGTGTTCTGATATCAAGAGAGAAGATAAATGTATCTACATCATAAGCTCCATTTATGTCATACACTACTATTGTAACGTTATACGTCCCAGATACATTTTCTATTTTAAATGGAATTGCTGTATCAATGGTCCATAAACCTGTTTGATTTATTTCATCATTTACATAAATTTCATAATAATCAGGATTTGCATCAGTTGCCCACCAATAGAGAAATGCGGTATAGTTTTCTTCTACTAGATTAAATTCTAAAGCCCATATATCAGGAGGATCTTCCTCAAAATAGTTTTCAGATACATAAAGAATAACAGAATCAGTCACAGAATTATTTTGCATATCCTTAACCATAATTGTGATATTATACTCTCCTGGTTCCACTTCTATGTCGTTGTAGATATTGTAGAATACATGATCACCTGTTGAATACGGTTTGTTTACTCTTTCTGTTCCATTCACAAATATTGAATAATTTGCTGGATTGTCATCATACACTCTCCAATTTGGATAACTAGGGAAGTAAATATTTCCATATCCTACAACTATAGGATCAAAATCTGGTTCGGGAATTTCTGAAACATCAGGATTAACCAATATATTTTCTACCCAAATTTCTTGGCTCCAATCAGTATCAAAGAAATCATTGAAACTCCAAAAAACTGCTAATTCATCGTATCCTGGGATTGTTATGTTAATAATCATTTGGTGCCATGCACTATCTAATTCAGCTCCTATAATATATGAGATATTCTCTGGATGACTTGCTGAACTCATCAACCAAGTCATATTGCTTGGATCATAAATTCTTATCCCCAATAATACAGCATCAACATGTTTAGCTCTAGCTCTACCATTAAATACGATCACTAAATTTCCATCATTTGTAGGAAAAGTAGTATAAGCACCTACACTTGTATATGTTGTTGTTCCATATGGATTTGGCCATATTCCACCATCTTCTTGAAAGTGAAGACTATCATTTGTTAAATCATAACTAAATCCATCCATACCAATTAAGTGGAGGGTCTGATCATGACAGGAAAAACATCCAACAGTCCAATTGGTTCCATCAACAGTGAAACTGTCTTGAATCAAAGGAATTTCTGGATTAGACTTTTCTGTAACTGATTCAGTGAGAGAAACAGAAAATAGTGTAAATGTAATTAAAACAAGAGCTATGTAAGAGCCTAATTTGATTTTCATTCCATTAATTAACAACGAATAAATTATATAAACATTATTCATTCAAGAGGATACCAAAGCAAATCAGACACTAACAAGTGATAAATTAGACAACAAAGTTTTAGAGTTGTGAATAGAATCATCCATTCTATGATTCTTAGGTACAACCCATTTGAGTGGGATATTAAAGCAATGGTTTTTTATGACTTACTTAAAGAGATTTCAGAACCAGAAAACCCATTTTACCAAGGCAACAGAATTGAGGATTTTATTCAGGTTTTTAATGCACTTAATAGAAAACTACCTCCCTTCCATTTTATGCATGATCATCATAGTTCAGCTTTAGAACTATTATCAAAATATGATGAAAAACTAGATACTTTAACACTTGATGATGCAAAGGAATTAAAACTTAGAGCAGATATACGATATGGTCATGCCATTTTCAGAGGAAACATGAATATCAATTCAGAGATAGAAGAACTTCTGCTTAAAGCAGAACATGATATGAATTTAGTTTTTGAAAAAACAAAAAAATACTTCTTCAAACAAGGTTTGGTTCTCAAAGCTCTTGCAGAGTTTTATGAAGAAAGTGGTAATTTTGAACAAGCATCAAATTACTATGAAAAAGCAGAACAAGTTCTTAGAAAAGTAAAGAAAAATGATTTTCACAAAGTGAGTCAATTACCAATCACTCTGATGAAACATGCCTTCTTAATGCTAAAGATGGAAAAATTTGAAGAAGCTAAAAATTTTGCTTCTAAATGTGTGAAATCCTTTTCATGGGCTGATATAGAGAATCAAAAAGAAAAGTATGATCAACTACTTCCGCGCTTACTTACGTTTACAATTAATCTTCTTTCACTTACTCCAGATCACCTAAATTCGGATTTTAATAGAAGTATGGAAGTTTATATGAGTCAACTTAATATTTTCACTAGCAATTTTCCAGAATATCTTGAAGTTACTACAATGTATGTAAAGAATATTTATGTTCAAGCTGTTGTTGCAGAAAAAGTGGGTGAATTTACTAAAGCAGCAAAGCTCTATGAAAAATCAGCTAACAGACTCTTGAAACATGTACAATACTATGCCGAAAATAGAATTGACTTGATTCTGAAATCTGAAAGGTCACATCAATCAATCAATATGGATCAAATGGTTCATAATCCAGAGAAATTTGCTAGAATAAAAGATGAGATTTTTCAACAAGAAAAAGAAAGAGCAGAAATAGATCCTGGATATTTCGCAGTTACTATTCAAAAATCGATTCTAGAGATGCACAAAAAACAAGGCAACATATTTGAACAATGGAAAAGTCTAGTTATACTTAACCAGCTTCTTGGAAATATGATGAAAGTTCATCCAATTATTATGAAAGACTTCAAAGAAAATCTAGATGAAGTTATTAAAGTAGGAGATACTTTAGAATTGGATAAGAACAAACGGAAGATTTTGCAAGGACACAAAGTAATGAAACAAAAACTAGACCAAGGATTAGAGGATATAGAAAAAATAATGGAAACTAAATAGAAGATTTCCAGCGAATTATCTTTCCTGGAACTTCCTCTAATTGTTTACCCTCTTCTAAAACTATTTTTCCATTTACTATAACATACTCAATTCCTTTTGAAAATTGATGGGGATCTTCAAATGTAGCTACATCGTAAATTTCTTCCTCATTAAAAATAGTGATATCAGCCCAATAACCTTCTTTTAGGAGACCTCTCTTCTCCAGTTTTAATTTAGCAGCAGATGCTCCTGACATTTTTCTAATTGCTTCTTCTAATGAAAACAATCCTTCTTCCTTAACAAACTTCCTGATTATTCTTGGGAAGGTTCCGTAATTTCTAGGATGAGGTTTACCATAACTAAGAATTCCTGTTGGAGCATACCCTGATCCATCACAACCAATCATGGTATATTTACTCTTCATCACTCTATGAATATCTTCTTCTCCCATGGACCTAATTGTTATCCAAACCGCTCCTTTTTCCTCAAGAATTAAATCAAATAGAGTTTCAAAGACATCTTTTTTTGCTTTTATCTTGGTTATTTCTTCCAGATTTTTTCCTTCAATATCTAACCAATATTGTGTTTTTACTGAAGATATAAAGATGTTTTCTGGTCCTATAGTTGCCATCCAATTTTCTGCTTCTTCTGTTTCTTCAATAAGATCTTTCTTGATCTTGGATCGCATTTCAGTAGACTCTAATCTTTCTAGAATCTTTTCCAGACCTCCCTCATGTACCCACGGAGGTAACATAGTAATCAAAGAAGTTGCACTTCTATTATAGGGATACTGATCTCCTGTGATATCTAATCCTTTCTTATTAGCTTCTTCGAATAAATCTAGTGTTGTAATTGTCTTCCCCCAATTTGGTCTTCCTGAAGCTTTATGATGTGCCATCTGACCTCCTCTAGATCCAGATTTTTCTACTATTTCAATGAATTCTTTAACTGATTCAACAAGTCTTGGACCTTCATCTCGGATGTGAGAAAAATATAAACCATTGTATTTTGCAGCTGCTTTTGCTACTTCTATTACTTCCTCTGTTTTTGCATATACTTGAGGTGCATAGATTAAACCAGTGCTAAATCCAAATGCCCCAGCTTGCATAGCTTCTTCAACAAACTCCTGCATCTTCTGTATCTCTTCAGATGTGGGTTCTCTATTCTCAGAACCAGGTCCTCCTGCAATTCTAACTCCTGAAAAACCAACAACAGGAACAATGTTAGTAGCCATTTTCAGCTTCTCCATTGCATCTAGATATTCAGCAAAAGTTCTCCAGGGTAGTTCATATTCTGCACCTGGAGGGGCACCGATATCACAATCTCTTTTGAACTCCTCAAATTTCTCATCAGTAACAGGTGCTAAAGATGCCCCACACATTCCAATAACTGAAGTTGTGATTCCTTGAGTGATAACTGATTGAGCTTTGTTATCAAAAACAAGACTAAAATCACTATGACTATGCATATCAATAAATCCAGGAGATACAATAAGATTTTCTGCATCAATTATCCTATTACTTTCTGCATCAATTTTCTCACTTATTTGGACAATTTTGCCTTCTTTAATAGCTATATCTGCAAAATAAGACTCTTCTCCAGTTCCATCAATAATTTTTCCATTTTTTATTACAATATCATACATCGGACTATGATTAATTTCCTCTACTTCTTTTAGAGTTTTTGCAAATAGAGTTAGAAAACAATAAATATCTCCCTAGGAATAGTAAATCGAATAATTAAACAGTTGAGAACAAAAGGTGTTTCAATGGAAGAAGAAATAATTACTCCATATTTATCAGAAGATGTAACTCTTTCAAAGAATACACCTTTTCATGTTTTCAAAGAGATAATGAAAATCACTGCTTGGAGAAGATTTGCTCATCATCCAACTTGTAGCCAGTACAAAAACCATTACTTCTCTTTTGGAGCTCTCAAGTTGTGTGTTGGGTGTACAAGTCTTTATTCTTCTATTATTATCTTCTTCTTCATCTATAGCTTTAGTTATTCTTTTTTTAGAAAGTTTCCAATAATTCTTGCAGCTACATTTATCTTTGGTACAGCAACAGCAATCTTTCATTTCTTGATCAAACCAGAAGACAAATGGCTCAAAACTCTGCTTAGGATATTTGCAGGATTTGGAATAGGATCATTTGTTGGTCTAATAATATTTCTAAGGACTTGGTGGTTACAACTCATTTTATCTCTAATGCTAGCCGGAGGATATCTTCTTTACGGAATAATGAGAGGAGTAGGACATAATCTTGAAGACTGTAATAATTGTCCATTGCATACAGCTGAGAATGCTTGTGATCCTAGGAAAAACACCCAAATACGAATAAGAAAAATAAATGAATTACTGGTTAAAAATCTTGAAGAAGAAAGAAAAATTAGGGAGAGAGGAGTAAAAAGAAAAGCATCTAAGGGAAGAAATTCCTGAACCAATTTTCTATGTACTGCCAAAGATATTTGAAGTATGTTTTTATATCAATAGATTCAATTCCACCTGCCCCACCAGCACCTGATCCTCCACTACCTGAACTACAACAATCACTACTACAGTTATCACCACAACTGTTACAACTATTAGTACAGGCATTATTACATGCTTCATCGCAGCCACAATCACAAGTGCAACTTGCACACATAGATTGACAAACCGCTGATATTGATTGTCCAATTGCATATATTATTCCTATTCCAATTAACCCTAAAACTACTAATCCACCAAAAACAATTGATATAATAATGATTATTCTACGTCTTCTCTTTCTACGTCTTTCTTCTTCAGTTAAAGGCGGAGGAGCATAAGGGGGGCCTTGAAATTCTGGACCTTGATATTCTGGCTGAATGGGTTCTGGAGGTTGATATGGGGGTTGATATGGGGGTTGAACTGGTTCTTCAGATGGATCTGATTTAGAAGGCTTTTCTTCTTCCATAAAGACAACACATATACAAGCAGATAAAAAGATTTCTAGAAAATGATTACACAATCTTGGAAATTTTCATCACTTTATAAGCCATTTTGGTCATAATAGTGTAAATACATCTCTGAAAGTATTCATTAGAAGGATTCTAAATGAAAGAAAATATTGATACTTACACACAAGTGATTCTAGGTACAGCTGTTAAAGATAACACTCTGTTAATATATCCTGTTAACTTCTCCATCAATTCAATTTTGGAGGTTTTAATCAAATATTTTCTAAAGAAGGATGACTCAAAGAAAGTAGCAATTATTCTGAATAAATCTGAAACCTGGAATCAATTCAGAGATCTAAAGGACAAGCTAGAAGGTTACAAGCTAAGTCATATAATTTCTACATATCCTGTTGAAAAACGAACAAAAAACTATGAAGAATCTCAAATAGTTGCAATAACCCCTCAACTGCTTAGAAACGATATTTTGAGGCAAATCACCTCTCCCTCTGATTTTCATGTTCTCCTATTTTTCGATGCCCATTTATCTAAGGGAAAGCATTCATCTGTTCAACTAATGGAAGTTTTTCTGAACAATAAAATTCTCATAAGAAATATTGGTTTGACTAGATATATTTTCCAGAATACTAATTCCTTAATAGAGGTATGTGAGAATTTACTCATAACAAAAATCGAATATATCGAACCTAGCTCTCAACCTTTTGATCATTCTTTTACATCTCGTGAGGATGTAATTACTGTTCCAATTAACAAAGAAATGTACAATTTCTGTTTTGAAGTCAATCGTTTCATCAGAGAATATCAGAATTTTCTGAAAGCTAAAGGAGTTGAAAGACCACTTGCTGTAAGAAAAGATTTTCGAGGTTTTGTTCAAGGATTGAAAACAAAATTCGACTTTGATGAACAGCAAGTTTTGATTAGGAAAGCTATTGAACTCATCAACTTCATTTCGATCAAAGAATTAGTTGAAGCTTCAGGTCCAAAAGTAGCTTTGGATTATATGAAGAAATTGAGAAAAAGAGATAAAGAAAATACTGAGAAGAATATCAAGAAAATCAGTAGTTTTGCTCGAACACCTGTTTTTGAGGAGATTTATGATAATTTGATTACTCTATCTGAATCCACTATTCATCCAAAGTTTGAGAGGATCAAGCAACTAATTAATCAAATGAAAAACAAACTGAATTACAAGAATTTCTACATAGTTGCTAATCACAAAAATATCCTTTCTCAGCTTCCAAAATATCTCAAAGAAATTGGATTAAGGAGTAAGATTCTTCCAAGAAGTCAATCAAAAGAAAGAGCAAAACTCAAACAGATTTTTGACTCAGGAGATGTAGATGTCATTTTAGCTTCTCATTTTGTAAAGACTGAAGCTGATGCAATAATATTCTTCAATACTCCAACTAAGTATGAAACATTCTTAGAAGCTAGAAGTAATCAATCAAAAATCTACTTCCTGATAACTCATAGGTCTCAAGAAGAAAGAGTTTTCCATAAATATCGGAATAGAGAAAAATCTGTTCTGAAAGTAATTAAGGATGAAAAAGTACAACAGAAACTAGTTCAGAATCAACAAGTTATCTTCAATAAAAACATAGAAGAAAAAATGAATTCTAGAACTAAAGCTTTTGTTAATCTAGCAAAATCACTATCTGACAATAGAAGAAGTCAAATCAATGTAAAAACTTCTCCAACAGAAACAGATGAGAAAAAAGCAAATTACATTCAGTTTTTAGCTAATTGCACCTATCAAGAAGCAGTAAGTATTTCTGCTCTATTAGATGAGAAAAAAATGAAACACATTAATCAGCTTTCATTCAAAGAGCTAGTTGAAATTTTTCCAAAAGAGAGAGCTAAAACTATTTTCAATAATTTAGAAGGAAGGAAGAATCTTGTACCAAATTAATGAAGAAGCTGAAGAAAGTTGGGAAATTGCTAAAATACTATTTCCCTACACAACAATGAAAGCTCCTCAAAGAAGAATAATTCGTTCAATTCTCTCTTCATCTCAACCTTTACTCATTTCCTCCCAGATAGGAGTTGGGAAAACTGCTGCTTTACTTACATCTCTGTTAGCTCTAAAGAAGAAGGATGAAAAAATAGTTGTCTACGTAAGAACCAAAGCTCAGATTAATGTCTTTTTACGAGAACTTTCTAACATCTTCAATCAAATTGTTAAACACTGGGATTTACTAGAAGATCATTTTGAGAATTTTCCTATATTTGTTCCTTTTCTCGGGAAGAATGAGTTATGTCTGAAAGCAAAAAAGGATTATCCTAGTGAAATCTATACTCATATCTGCAATCTAACTAGATGCCCTCTTAAGGCTAAAACTCAGAGAGCTACAACAGAGGATATCTTAGAATCTGTAAAACGTTTGTATGAATCTTTTACAAGCATTATTTCAAAAGATGACATTCTTACTAGTTTGAATTCTGATAATTACTGTCCATACTTTTTCTCATATTTTCTAATGCAAAAGGCTGATGTCATAATTACATCTTATCCCTTTCTAGAAAATACTGCTTTGTTTACTCGATTCTTCTATAGTATTGGTTCTAGATTAGAAAAAACACTTGTAGCTGTAGATGAAGCACATAATTTGTATAAACCAATCAATCAATCGATTTCCAAATCACTCATTGAGAATGCAGCTAAAGAATTATCTCATCCTATTTACGATGAACTTTTAGACACTATTGATAGACATGAGGTAATTACTAAAAACTATGATGAATATAAGTTAAAATCACTAGAAGAAGAGTTATTTTCTTTACTTCAAAGACAATTAGTTCGTAATAGTCCTCCAGCTTTTTATGCTTATTTAGTTTATCATTTTCTTCTTTCTTCTCAAGATAAAATACTCCTTTCTGATGGTAATAAATTATCAATAGTAAACATCCAACCTTCCGATATTTTGAGGAAATTTATTGAAACTAAAAGATTAATCTTAATGTCAGGAAGTTTTGAACCATTAAGGTCCTATAAGCAAATCTTCCAGCTATCTAACTCAAAAACACTTAGAGTCTTTTCTCCTAAAGAGGATATTGAGAGTAAGAACTACATACTTGTTAATCAGAAATTGAATGGAAAACATGATAACAGAACACACGAATATTTTGTGTTAATTTCTAGCACAATACAGAAAATCTTTGAGTCAATTAAAGGACACACATTGGTTTTTGCTCCTAGCTACAAATACATGGAAGATTTAGTAGATGCAGGAGTACTAAATGCAGACATTGTGGAAACAAATGAACTAGATATAACTACTTTACAAGCAATTATAGCTAGTTCTACAGAGAAGAAGCTGATTCTGTGCGTTACTGGAGGTAAAATTAGTGAAGGAGTAGAATTTTCTGTTGATGGTCGAAGTTTGATTAAAGGCATAATTGTAACAGCTTTGCCTTATCCACCACCTTCTCAAGAAAATCAGATTATCCATGAAGACCTTACAGTTCAGTTTGGTTCCAAAATAGCCAATGATTTCACTATATTCATCCCAATGGTTCAAAGACTCGCACAAAGCTTAGGTAGAGCTATTCGAAATAAAGGAGATAGAGCAGTTCACATATTGTTGGACCCTAGAGGAACTAAACTCTCCCAAGAATTCAGTTTCGAAAGGCACAGTTCTGTTAAAATCTTGAAGGATAATATCGACTGTTTCTTCAATGATTGAAATTTTTGTTCTTTCCTTGAGTTTAAATAAATTCTACAGAACTTTATTTTGAAAAATGAAAAAAATCTGGTTTCTTTTCTTTGTTTTTAGTTTGTGTCTAGTTCCAACCCAAGCTATAGAAAACCAAAATGAATACGATCACTCAATTTTAGTAGATATACCTGCTTATGATTCATGGTCTTTTGAAATCACTGAAGATGAGCTAAGTTTGATTACTATTAAGACTAATGTTCTAAATCCTTCTCTTGAGTATAGTGTCATCGTTCATAATGCAAGTTTTTTCATTCTCATTTCTAGATTTAATGTAATTGGAGATATTAGTTTTGATTTCATCTGGGAAGGGTTTTACGAAGTAATTATTTTTAATCCTAATGGCTTAGAGTTAAACATTAATGTTGATTTAAACAGTGAATTACTTCAAGAAAGAGATGAAGGGGGTTATTACTTTTTATCTCAAAAAAACTGGAGCAAGCAACAAAAGGTATTGAACACTTCTCTTACAGTTATTTCTGTCAAAACCCTTGATAGAGGAAACTATACATTGAGTCTCTCAATTCTTGAAAATAATGGATTTGTGAAGTTCTATTCGTCAAAGAAAGATCCTACAAAGAACATAAATTGGAAAGAAACAGCTTATTCATTTTCTTGGACTGATTCTAGTATTCGATTCTTTATTCTTGAACATGGATATGATTGGTTTGCTTTTGAGCCTCTTGATAATAACATTCATGATGTTGTAATTTCTCTTGAATTCAACTCTCGTTTGAGTCTTAAACTAAGAGATGCAGTTATGGGGATAGTTCTGATTGTATCTATCATTGCTCTTATTTCATTAAGAATGAAAAATAAAAGAAGAAAACGTCCTAGAACAGATTATTATGGACCGAGACAAACACAAGAAGAAGTTCAAAGAAAGCTGCATTTAGTATCTCAAGTAGATATAAGACATGAAGGTGGAAGATATGTATATATTCCACCAGATATCTTAGATTCAAGATTATTGAAAAAGGATAAAAACTTAGATGAAGAAGAAGAGAAATAATAGTTTAATCAAAGTCAAAATTTCTTGCAGTAACAATACCCATCACTGTTATCCCTGTGTGGCAAACAATAGCATTTCCTACTTTGAAAGGTAGTATTTGTTTAATCTTAGGGCGTCTTATCCTTTTCAGCATTTGTATGAATCTATCATTAGTTTGTCTCGGTATTGTCTCAGCATACCACATTATAACTTCATCATCTTTGTTATAACAATCTTTAAACATCTTAATCAATTTCTTACAGGTTCTCACACTTCCTATATCTTTTCCAACAGGTGTCAGAGCTCCATCAACTAAAGTAATAATGGGATAAGCATGAAGAGTATCTGCCAATAGAAACTGCATTCGACTTATTCTACCTCCTTGATAAAGATTGGTTAAATCAGTAACAGTTAACAGAACAAGAACATCATTATCTCTGAACTCCTTCAACTGTTTAATAATTTCCTCAACTTCTAATCCTTGTCTAACTAATTGAGAAGCTTTCAGAGCAATAACTCCTAAGAAATATGATGACCCTTTTGAATCAAAAATTGTTATTTCTGGAGCAGTCTTATGTTGTCTCTTATACTGTTTTATAACACTTTGAACTACATTTATTGTTCCTGATAAATGCTCAGATACATGAACCATAATCAAGTGATCATACTCTGTGTTATTTTCAAGAACTTTCATAACATTTTGAGGTGATGGCATACTTGTCTTTGCTGATTTAGATTTTGAAATTAACTCATAAAACTTCTCAGGTGAAGTTGATCCATCATCTAAGTATTCCTTTTCATCAATTATTGCATAAGCTGGAATCATATCAATATCGTACTTATCAGCTATTTCTTTGGTTAGATTTGATGTAGAATCTGTAATAATCTTGATTTTCACGAAGGTTTTTTGAATGGGCTAAATAAAAATGTAATGGCATTATATCTAGATATAATAGTAAACAATAATTATAGGTAAAGATTTTGAATAAGAAAATAGTTCACTGGATTAAGGCTTCAGTAGTAGTAGTAGGGTGGAGTCTCACACCTGTTGTTGGAGACTATCTAATTGATACAGAAGCTCAACTATCTCCTTTTCAGTTATCCTTTTTCAGATATTTTCTTGCTGCTGTTGCTTTGTTTATCATCTTACAATTTCAAAAGGATTTCAAAAACAAGCAGATTGTTACATCTTTCAAAGCAAAATGGAAAGAATACATCTTAGTTTCAGTTGCAGCAGCTGGTATGCCAGTATTGTTATTTGTAGCAGTTAAGAATCCAGTCACTGATGGATCAACAGCTTCTTTTTTACTTAATGCAAATATCATACTTATCCCAATTGTTGCATTCTTCTTGATTAAAGAGAGGATTAGGAGATCATATGCACTAGCTCTTTCAATTTCATTAGCTGGTCTGTTCTTAGTTATATTTGATGAAAGTTTGTTTGATCTAGGCAACCTTACATTTGGAAGTATATCAGGTAATCTGCTAGCATTTGGTTCAGGTTTTTGTTGGGCTTTGTATACAGTTTTACTCAAGAAATATTTCTCTAATGACAATCCAATCATAGTTACTTTCTTGAGTCTCTTAATGGGGAGTGTTTATCTAGTATTTTTTGCATTTTTAATCCCTCCTGTAGAAATGAATCTGAATCTTCTAGGAGTTGTTCTTGTCATTGTAATTGCGGTTCTTTCGACATCGTTAGCATACTCGTTCTGGTTAGATATTCTTGGGTATCTCTCAACTACTCAAACTGGGATGATACAGGCTCTTGTTCCTCTGCTATCAGTAGTTTGGTCTGTTTCATTTCTGGGTGGTTCTGTTACCTATATTTTTGGAATTGGAGCAATATTGATTATAGTTAGTATAATCATCGTTGAAACGAGGAAAACGGAAGAAGAAAAGATAGAAGAATAATTTTGGTAGAGGGAAAGCTTTTTTTCTTGGTATGCACAATATTATGTGTGAATAATATGAAAGAGTTTCAAGAAGATATCTGCATTCATCAAGGAGATTTCCTAATTGTGCAGACTAAAGAATTAGAATTCAATAAACCGGTTGTTTATGTTACATTTCCTACACCAGGAATAATAGGACCAATAATCGCTAGACAAATGATAGAGAATCTTGAACTAGAGGAAATAGGATTCTTCAAATCAAATATGCTCAGCCCAGTAACCATATTCATGGACAATGTTCTCAAACACCCATATCTATTATATGCAAATAAAGAGGGAACAATTCTACTAGTCAATATAGATTATCCTGTCCCACAAGAAGCATACTTAGTTTTAGCAGAAGGATTGCTTAATTGGATTGAAAAACATGTAAAAGCTGATAAAATTGTTTGTTTAGATGGTATTCCAGTCAAACTTAGTCCTGAAAAACCAGTAGTAATTACAGCTGCTGAAAAGGAAGTTGCTGATGAATTAAAACAATTTGGAGCTGAAATGTATGAACATGGAGTGGTTTTGGGTTTATCTGGTGCAATAACAAGTGAAGCACTAATTAGAGATATTATTGGAATAGTATTGATGACTCCAGCAACTACTGAACTTCCAGATCCTCAAGCTGCTGCAAATCTTGTAAATGTTATGAATGATTACTTCGAGATAACAATCGATACACAGCCTTTACTCGAAGAAGCTGTTAAGATCAAACAACAATTAGCTATGATAGCAGAAAAACAACAAGCAATTCAAGGACCTTCATCACCACCACCAAGAAGAATGAGAGAAGGATTTGTCTAAAATCAATTTTTTCTTCTCCTTTTGATTTTTTATTCAAAACAAAGACTTATTTTTCCAAAGTTAAGAATAGACTTAATGAGAGTCTTTGTGAGTAGAAAAATCCCTGAACCTGGATTAGAAATTCTGAAAAAACATTTCGATGTTGATGTTTATGAAGGAGATAGTCCGATCTCAAGAAAAGAACTGTTAGTTCGAGCTAAAGGATGTGATGGAATACTTCCTTTATTGACAGATAAAATAGATTCTGAGATTATGGATATAACTGGGATTAAAGCTATTGCCAATTATGCTGTAGGGTATGATAATGTTGATGTTCAAGCAGCTACTGAAAGGAAAATTCCTTTAACAAATACTCCTGGAGTTTTAACTGATGCAACAGCTGATTTAACTTTTGCTCTAATTTTAGCAATCTCTAGAAGAATAGTTGAATCTGACAAATATCTCAGAGCAGGAAAATGGAAGGGATGGGATCCAATGTTATTATTAGGGGGAGATTTTGTTAATAGAACAATAGGGATTATCGGTATGGGAAGAATTGGAAAAGCTGTTGCTAGAAGAGCTAAAGGTTTTGGAATGAATATAATCTATGTAGATCATGAACAACAATCTGATATCGAAAAAGAAGTAGATGCAAAGAAAGTAACATTTTCTGAATGTCTCCAAAATTCAGATTATCTAACACTGCACATTCCTCACACTTCTGAAACACATCAACTTATTGGAATAAAAGAACTCAAACAGATGAAACCTTCTGCTTATTTGATTAACACTTCTCGAGGTAAAGTAATTAATGAAGAGGAATTAATTACAGCTTTAGCTAAAAGAATCATTGCTGGTGCTGGTCTGGATGTATTCTTTGATGAACCAGAAATCAATCCTGAGCTAGTAAAACTAGATAATGTTGTCATTGTTCCTCATATAGGTTCAGCAAGCTTAGAAACAAGAACAAATATGGCTATCATTGCAGCTGAAAATTTAGTAGAAGCATTAACTGGTAAAAAGCCTAAGAATATTGTAAATCCTGAAATCTACTACAAATGATTTTTTGACTCAAAAAGCTCATTTCTTGAATATTCTTTCTCATTTATCCTGATTTTTGACATTGGAAAGTAATAATGATCCACTCTTGTATCAGGATGGAGTGCTATATGGACCATACCTATAAATTTGTCAGCTACGGTCGAACAAAATGGATCCTTTGCCATTGGATTAGTTCCTACACCCATTTGAATAATTCTAACATCCTCTGTAAGTATCATCTCTTTGATATGATCTCCGATTATTT
>JAEOSZ010000017.1 GCA_016840095.1 Candidatus Heimdallarchaeota archaeon | reverse complement strand
TCATTAACATTTAATTCCAATGTTCCCTTGATCTCACAAGAAGGAGCATCTACTGGTATCCAAGCAGCATCTAAATCCTGAGCACAGGAATAATTGGCTTTTAAAACATCTTTCATCCAGTCTGCAGGACCTAATCTTAAATCATTCAAATAGGATACAAATTCCTCTTTGCTTCTATCTTTTAGATGAGGATTAGTTTGCTTTTGTTTAGCTAGACTAGATGGTTTCCTATCTCTATAATCGTGAGCTGGATAGACTATTAGATAATCTGGTAATTGCTTAAAACGATTAAGAGTTTCCCAGTGCAAAGCTGGATCTCCTCCTGGAAGATCATCTCTACCTGCTCCACCATCATCTAAGAAAAGCGCATCTCCAGTAAATAGCTTATCTTCAAAGATTAAACTAATAGAATCTCTAGTGTGACCATTACTCTCAATAACTTCTAGTGTAATTTCATCGAGTTCAACTTTATCTCCATCTTTAACTCTTATAGTAACACACTGTGAAGGAGCACGTTCATGCATAACATACTCACAATCAGTCCTATCCTTCAGAGCAGCTGCTCCTGAGATATGATCTGCGTGAGAGTGAGTATCGATTATAACCTTGAGTTTGAGATTATTCTTTTCAATATACTCAATATAAGCATTGACATGCTCTAAAACGGGATCAATCAGAATGATGTTAGATGAATCCGTTCCTATCAAATAGGTCTTACAACTAGCATGATTGAGTTGACTGAATAACATATGAAATATGTATCAGATTGTTTTTTTTAAAAAGATTTTGAGAAGGATGAATTATTCCTTCTTCTTAGTTTTCTTTACTGCTAGTAAACCTGTGAGAAGTCCTACAAAAAGACCTATACCGAAGGTTATACCTGTTCCAATGAAGAAATGCCAACCATTTTGGGATAAAGCTGAACTTACTCCTGCCATAACTGTTCCTACAAAGAAACTTGCATTAGCTTCTAGGAATTCTAGAAAATTACCTATTGCTTCAAACCCTTCTCCTTTTCCAATCATTCGAACTATTGAATCCACTAGAATCCATCCAGCCAACCCCCAAATTGCACTCAAATTACTTATGCAGAAGGTTTGATTTGGACTTAAGAGGTAGAACATTGCATTCCCTAAGAAACCAAATCCAAGAAAAGATACTGGGAATACCCATTTTGGAAAGGTTCTTTCCATCCTTCTACCATAAATATAGAGACACCATATGAATGTAAATAGAACAATTAATCCAGAATAGATTTGCAATCCTGGAATACCAGATAGGAAACTGATATCATCCAAAAATGATGACCCATAAGAGTAGAAGACTCCAGCAAATATGTGCCATACTCCACTTCCAACAACACTTGCATTAGTTTGCAAGAAAAGAGCTTCGTATCCACCTTGTATTGTAAAAATGAGAATGAATGCAAGAATGTAGGCATCAATAAATGAAAGTGTCAGCCAGTAATTCTTGATTGTATGTTTAAAATAAGGTATTAGTTTTTTATGGATAAAACCAGTTTTAGGATATTTGTAACCTAATTTTTTAGCCATTTCATAGTCTTTATGGGCATCATCAAACAAACCCATTTTAGCATAAATTTCAGATCTAGATTTATAGAATACTTTGTTGTTGGGATCAATTTTGATTGCAGCATCAAGATGCTTTATAGCATCCTCAAGTTTCTCTTGTTCAGAATAGATTATACCAATATTTGCATGGGCCCAACTACTACTAGGGTCAAGCACGATAGCATCCTCAAAATCACACATGGCTTTATTATAGTCTTTGAGATACATTAAAGCTCCACCTCTATTGTGGAAGAATTGAGCTTCAGATCGATCATATTGAAGAGCCTTTTCAAAATATTCTAGAGCTTTTTCCATTTCTATTCTTTGATAGTAAATTACTCCTATATTTTCATAAGCCCATGCATTTTCTTCATTAAGTTCAATAGATTTTTTATAACTTTCAATGGCTTGATCAAATTTCTTTGTACTGAAATAGACGTTTCCTAGATTATGGTGGAACAGATATTGACTATCATCTAGTTCGATAGCTCTTTGAAGATCTTTCAAAGCTTTATCAAACTTGTTTCGCTCAAAGTATATTCTCCCCCTATTTCCATAAGCTCTAGCTTTTTGAGGATCTAGTTCGATAGCTTTATTAAAACTTGCAAAAGCATTTTCCTTTTCTCCATTCTTGTAAAATTCAATACCCTCCTCAACAAGTTTCTCAGCATCTTGACTCATTTTAACTTGCTCCAGAATAACTCTGAACAGAACTTTGTTTACTCTTCAGCATATAAAGATAGTGTAGAGATTTTTATCATTACTTTGAAGGTGTCAGAAATAGTATAAACTTGGTTTTAGTTTTCATCTATTTTTTCCAGATCTTGTAAGAGGAACCCATTTTGGAACGTCTTCTTTGTATTTCTCATATTCCTTATCAAAATATTCTGTTAATAATTTCTCTTCATAAGAAGCTATCAAATCATAAAATATCACTATGACAACAAGTAAACCTAATGAGGCTAACGAAAGAGTGATTATTGATAGACCTAGATATAACAAAATAACACCAAAATAAACAGGATGTCTTGTATACTTGAATACACCATCGCTGATCACTTCTGGAGGGACTCTAACATCACCAAAAACTTGCTTTAGACCTTTATATGCAAGATAACTAGCTAATATAAGAAAAATACCTCCAATTGGAGCACTGACATAGATTGGGATATATTTAGTCAAAATGGTCGAAAATTTAAGATAAAAAGAATCTAAAGCCCATAAAACTGTGAAAAGAACTAAGAAAATAAGTTGTCCAATATCTCCGTATTTGTGTTCTCCTAAAATATCTTGCCTATCTTCGTATCGTTTATGCATATGACCTTCAGTTTTAGACTTATCATCATCCATTAAAAGAAACTTATATTGGTTCTATTTAACTTTTGACAATCATTTTCAGAGTTTAGGTCGTTTCAAGTAGTAAGTATCAACTAAGAAACCAGACCTTATGAAAACGGTTACTAGTTCCCACCCTTGTTCTCCAAGTTCATTCAGAATAGATTCTACCTTTCTTTCACTATGGTGCTTTCGAATTGGGACAATCTTATACTCCCAGATTATTTGAGATTTCATCAATTAACACTCAAAAAGATGTTAAAAAATTTTACTCATATTTGGTCACTTAGTGACCACTTTTTCTCATCATGCTCTAATAGAGTGACCAGCTATTGTTAACATAGGTGCGAAAAAATGGCTGAAAAAGTTAAACCAGTAAAAAACGAGAACAAATACGAACAAATTCATAGAGAAAGAACCAGAAAGGTTGAAATTAAGGAAATTGGATACCTAAATGGTCAAGTCTTTACTTACTAACCTTTCCTTAATCTTTCTAATCTCTCATTTTGAATCTTGCAGGATTTGTTAAAACTCTCATTTTAAGCTTATTAGTCCAATATGATACCATTGGGAATAAAACTCTAGCAGTTCTTTGCCAAGGTTTAAACCTTTTGCTAATATATTTGGCAGTTTTCATTCCTGAATAGAAACTTGGTGGAACTCCTGCCCCTTCAATATTTGAACCTGCAAGCTTTAGCCTTCTTAAAGGAGGTTGGAACCTTAAATTCAACCCTCCTCTTTTTGGACCATACCATGATCCTTGAGAAGTTAAAGTAAATCTCTCAAATGTTAATGGGGTAGCAACTAATTTCAAAGCAATATGTTTTGATAAATCAGGAATAACTTTCTCTGCTAGTTTTATCATTGTATCGGCATATTCTTCCTTTGTCTCTTCATATTTCTCGCGGTTATTTTTATTCCATTTGTTTCTCCAATTATAAGGAGCAAATGAGAACAAAATAACAGAAGACTTTCCATCATTTAATAATCCCGGATCAATTTTTGAAGGTATTCGGATAAGTACTTCTTTAGGATCAAAGATTCCGTTTAGAGTATTGTTAATGTGGTGTTCAGCATCAATATTATAAGCCATGTGTGAAGGATAACCTTTGAGCTCTTTATCTAAGCCTAAAAATACACCAAAACCTGAAACAGATTGGTCTTTTTTAATTACTTTACCTAGATAAGCGTTGGGGAACTTCTTCAAATTAGCATATTCTAAAATAGTCCTTTTAAGATCAGCATTAGAAATAATCCACTTTCCATGAATTTCTGTACCATCTTTTAATCGTACTCCAATTGCTTTTCTTCGCTTAGTTATGATTTGAGCTACTCTTTTTCTATATTGAATCTCTCCTCCTCGATTAACAAAAGCATTAGCTAATCCTTCTGCAAAAGCGAACATTCCACCTTTAGGGTAATAATGTCCATGATAAAATGGAGAGAAGAAGGACAAAACAGCAGCTACTGCAGTGGTTTCTTCTGGAGAAACGCCATACCATAAATTGTAAACACCAAGTATCTTTTTCAAATCTGGATCATCAAATGAATCATCTAAGAATTTCTTATACGATCTCAAAGCTAACTTACGCATTGTAGGACGTGTAAAAATAATTTTTATTAATTCTCTAAAAGAAGGGTCCAAACCTTCCTTTACTGTGGAATGGTATTCCTTTTGCAAAGATTTTATAGTTTTAAAGAATTTGATTATCTTTTCCTCACTCTTGGGAAAATTATCTATTAACTCTTGCTGATATTTATCGGGATCAGCATGCATTGTAATTGTTCTATCATCATAATGAAGCACTTCAAGTGGATCAATTGGAAGATATTCAAGATTTATATTTAATCCATTAATCGCTTTTCGAAAGTTTTGGTTTTCTCCTGCTAACACTAATCCTTCTGCTCCAGAATCAAAATAGTAACCTTTTCTTCTAAATCCGCTAATATAACCGCCTGGTGCGTTATGTTGCTCGAGGATTAACGTCTTCATTTCAGGATTCAATGTTTGCAAAGTAACTCCTGCAGTTAAACCACCAACACCAGAACCAATTATGATAACATCATATTTAGTAAGAAGTTCAGACATATTATCTATCTTACGAGCCAAGGGCTATTCATAAAGTACTGTGTAGGACAAAAAAATAAAGGATAATTAGATATTCATCCAGAACTCCTTTTCTGGATGTTCTAACGTTTCTACAAATCTTTTATCATGCCAACAGAAATCGCAGTAGGTATTTCCCATTATTAGTGATCTTTTCCTTGTCAATTCAAAATTCTCATTCATTCTTTTTGTTCTATGAAAATCTGGATAACACTCAACTATATAAGCAAATTCTCTATCTAAATCGCTATTGAATGATAGGAGCGCTTTTTCTTTCATACATTTAGTGATTTTCAAACCCATTTTTCCATCTTGAATTTTGAAAGGTCTGAAGACATGTGTTTTATCACTTTCTCTCTCATAAAGTGCTAATATCTCTTCTAACATCGTCAAAGGTGAAGATCTTATTTCAGTAACTTCATATTCAAAATCTATATACTTCTTGTAAAAATCTAAAGCTTCTTCTCTTGGCATTATATCCTTGAGAGTAACAGCTATGAGATATTGAGGGATTATTGTTCCCCTTATTTTGTCTAATAGAGTTATTCTCATTTTTTTTACAGGTTTCCCTTCAAAATATTCGTGCAAATTTAGAGAGATTTTTATCACTTCTATCATTTTATTTCTTAGAAGTCTGAAGAAATCTATGAGGGGCATTTTACCATCCTTCTCTTTCAATCTGTAATTTCTCAAAAGAGCTGATAAAGCAGAAGAGATTTCTTCTTCATGTTTGATTATCTCTGAAAGTTTGTTTCCCAAAGCTCTAACATAGGATAAGAAGAAATCAGGATAATTATTAACCAAATATTCCAACATTGAGTTTAAACGCATGAGAACTCTATTAACAAAATTTTTCAGATGAAATTCTACAACTAGTTTTTCATCATAATTATTGTTCTCTTCGCGAATAATCACAGATAACTAGAAGCAAGAGCATTTATAATATTTTTTCGAAGGTGCAAAAGCTACTTTTTAGCTTCTTTAGCTTCTTTCTGCACAAAAAGGAATGATTCATTGATTAAATCCAGTTCATTTTCATAACCTTCAGGATCATCTTTTGTTACATGTACCCATTGTCGCATTTTATTACCTAAAGGAGCGAAATGATCAAAACCGTCTTCATTCTCAATTAACTCATTACATCTTTCTTCAAGTAATTTCAACACTAAACCTGATTCATAGATGCTTGCGAAAAGCTTACCCTCAACATAATAGCCTGGCATTCCAAAAACTCTTCCTGGGTAGACGTCAGGATTATCTAACAATAAAGGATCAAGGATTTCTTTAAGTTCTTCATCATAAGACAGTTTAGGCATGGTTTTCATTTATTTTTTCTATATTTAAATTTAAAGTATCATCAAATATTATTACTAAATTAACTTCTTCACAATGCTTATTTACACAAGTATTTTATCATATTCATGAATCGAAGAACTAGAAAAATAGGATTGAAAAGACAACTTAGACGATTCACCATACCTTTGATTATCTTCATTTCGTACTGGGGTGCAGGAGTAGTACTTGCTTATTTCATTGAAGTTGATAAAAGCTTCTGGAATTTACTGCTAGTTTCTATGAGTATTAGAGACGGAACAACTTCCGATTTCTTGAGAATCTATCAAATGCTCTGGCCAATATTGTTTGAACTATTAATCCTTGGTTTTCTAGCTAGTATTTTGCTTGAGCTTTATAGTTTCAATCCAGAAGCACATTCTCTTAGAAAAGCTAAACATCAAAAGAATCACTCAATAATCCTTGGTTATAACCACTTAGGAGAGAGAATAGTTGATTATTTGAGAGAACATAAAAAATCCTATGTTGTTGTTGATCACGACCAAGATAGAGCTGACAGTCTCATTTTTGCAGGAGAACCTGTTATAGAAGGTGATTATTCTGACGAGACTGTATTAAGAACTGCTGGGATTAAAAAATGTAAAGAAGTGTTTTGTGTTACAACTAAACTACGCAACGCTTTAGTTGCTGCAGGAAAGATTAGAAAACTTAATCCAAATTGTGATCTATATATGAGAGTTTTTAATGAACATTTCAGACAAAATCTTACTTCAAAACCCTATAATGCTTTTACATTTTCTACTTCTAATTGGGCAATGAACTCTGTCAAACACTGGAGTGAAAAATTGGAAAAAAAAGCACTTATCTTAGGTAGTGATTCTTTAGTAAAAAGAATACTATCATACTTTGGGGAGATTTTGAAAAAGGATATTGTTGCAATCGATTCAGCGATTGAACCTGATCTCTATTCAGACTTCTCCAATGTGAGTGTTATTCAAGACGATGCTATTTATCTTGAAAGTATTGAGGATTGCTGTGATATGGGAGAAATATCTCAGGTATACATCTGTTGGAATAAACAAGAACTATTCTCTGATTCCATTATATTGACAATGGAATTAAGAAAGAATTATCCAACTATTGAGGTTTATGTCAGAATATTTGATGAAGAACTGGCTGAATTAGCAAGAGATTCTGGTGCTTCTACATTCTCTACTTCGGCATATTCATTTAAGATGCTACAAAAAGAAGTTAGACGTCACTCAAATTTATATCTTGAATAAGATTGGAAATGAATGAAGTTCATTTCTTCTTATCTTGATAATATAAGTCAATAATATCTATCATTGCATCTGGATTTGCTGTATCCTCAGTAGTTTCTGTGAATCTGTTTAACTGAATTACTATATCCTTATCTTTAGTTTTAACCGTGCAGACTCTTTTAATTGCGTTTCCTTCCCCTTTTCCTATAAATTCAATGTCTGAAATATCTTCCCATTTGATTTTTCTTTCCTCTTCTTTTCTAGATTGAATCCTCATTCCAAAATTAGTGAAAATATAGGTATTCCTGTCTCTTGATAATCTTGTTATAGCTAACGTTACAGCAAATAAAATCCCTGTTCCAATAAAGACAAAACTTCCAGCAAAAACAATGTAAACTAGTATTGAATCCAAGAAGAAGAAAGTCGTTAAAGCAACAGCAAGTCCTGGTAGAGTAAATGCTACTATCGGTTTGAAAATACTCCAGATTGTAGCTGGCTTAAGTTGAATAGAATCCAGCATATCTATTACATCATACTGAACATATCTTCCAGAACTTTTTTTTACTTTCTCTTCTTCTGCCATAAATAATTTTGTTACATACGAGGTTTTAATTGTTTCGAGTACTATTTTAAATTGAAATGGAACGAAAAGTAAACAAATCAGAAGATGAATGGAAAGCCGAATTATCTACTGAACAGTTCAAAGTTTTGAGGTTAAAAGACACCGAACTTCCATTTACTGGAGAGTATAATGATC
>JAEOSZ010000153.1 GCA_016840095.1 Candidatus Heimdallarchaeota archaeon | reverse complement strand
TGGAGACAACAACTATTTCTCCTCAAGTTCTGAAAAAACAGTCTATATATGGCAGATAATTACTTCAATTCAAGGATCTGTTACATGGGATAATCTCACACTTACTATAGAAGCTGTTTTAGAGAATACCAACAACAATCCACTATCAGGAGAGAATGTACTCTTTTATCTTAATGGGACACTTATGGGACAAAACATAACTGATGCGCTTGGATTAGCTATACTAGTTTTGGAAAACCAAGTACCAGGAGTTTATGAGATAGAAATTATCTTCCAAGGAACAACCATTTTTGAACAATCTCAACAGATTATTGTTCTTCAACAAGAAAAGCTTCAAACAGAAATAAGTACACAAGTTAATGAAGGCATCTATGCCACAACCAACACCTGGATTTTAGTACATCTTACATCAGCTGGTATACCTCTTGAAAACAAGAATGTCAGAATATTGTTTGATGGAATTGAATATCTTAGTTTAACAAACAGTAGTGGTTATGCTCAGATTTTTATGGATATTATGTCTAATGCAAAAATCTATAGTTTGGAAGTCATTTTTGATGGAGATTCTATCTATTCTTCTGCTAGTTATTCTTCTTCTTTTACTATAATGAAAGCAGAAGCTTCTATTACGTTAGACTTCTCATATGATAACTATCTTCCCGTTTTAAGTGGGAGTTTAGTAGGTCAAACTATAATGAGTACTGAATATATCCATATTTTTGTTGATGGAATGGAATATATCATTCTAATTACAGATTTTAATGGTGACTTCGTAACAAACCTTGATTTAGAAGCTGGTATTTATGAGATCATAGCTAGCTTCTACGGAAATTCGAATTATTTAGCTACAAACAAAATTATAATCATTGAGATTTCAAAAACACCTACACAATTAATTTCCTTAGTTAATTTCAATCAAACTTACGGAATTGAATACTCATTTGACATACAACTTATTGATGCTTTAGGTAATCCACTAGCAGCTGAAATCATCATTTCATTAGATGGCAGCTATCATGCTACAATTATGACTGATGCCTTAGGATTTGCTACAATTGTTCTTTCAAGCTCTATATCTGCGGGAGTACATAGTTTAACTCTGGAATATCAAGGAGATTCAACATTCTATCAGACATCATTGGACATTATTTTCTATACCAAATACTTAATTGAAATAACAGATATTCAAATCAATCCTGAAACATATGGAGTATTTGGTTTATTTGAAGGATGGATTAACACTTATGGAGGAGTCTTGAATCAAGTTGCATTTCTGATAACACTTGACGGGACAGATTATTTAGTTGAAACAAACAGCTCAGGGTATTTTTCACTAGTCATTGATCAATTTCTAAATGCGGGATCATATTCGATCTTGTTAAGAATTTTTGAAAGCAATAACATCTTTGAGTTTGAAATTACTTACATCACACAAAGGGAAAAAGGAGAATATACAATAACTTTGGAAAACCAACAGAGCGTCTATAATCAAGCCCAAGATGTAACTGGAACTATAGTATTTCTTGAGACTACACAAGATTCTCTAAACATAGAAATCTACATAGACGGAAATTTCATTGGAGCTTTAACATCAAATATTGATGGAGAATTTACTATTCCCAATATTTGGTTAGATCTGATTCCAGGTACTTATTATCTCACAGTTGTAGTAATTTCAAATAATACAAATATCAAAGATACATCTGAAGTGTTCTTGTTTGAGATAGAAAAAGATGCTGCTACGATGTTTATCGATTACGAAAGCAATGTTGTAGAAAGCGATTTAATTTTAAGAATTTTCTTTCTAGATTCCAATAGTAGACCTATTCATTTGTATGCTTTTACAATCAGTGTAAATGGACTTATTATAAATGGTATAACCGATTATAACGGATATGCAAGTATTATTTTAAAGATGACAGATGCAGGTCCTCTTCAATTCTCATTTACTTCTGAAGAAACTACTCATTTCAGAGAATTCAATGATACAATTAGTATCAATATTGAAAGATGTGAAACACAATTTGTAGTTGAGAATAATCCTATCGCATATAATAATTCTACAGGTTTGGTTATTTATCTTTGGTCTTCAAATGGCAATTCTCTCTATGATATGCCTGTGATTATCGATTTCCATAATAGAACCTTTGGTGGTTATACTGATTCTAATGGAAGTATAATCCTTGATATTACTGATCTTAAAACAGGATTTTACTCACTCAACATTAGATTTGCAGGTTCTGAAAATTATCATGCAGTTGTAGCTGATTTTATGATTGAAGTAATACCTCAATCAACTTTTATTGAAGTTGTTGAGGAAGAACAAGAAATCAGAGTTTATCTTTTTGATAGTGAAAATAGAACTCTAGCTTATAGAGAAATCGAGATACACTATATTTCTGAAGATGGCTCAGAAAGTTTCTGGAAAGAATTCAGAACTAATTCAAAGGGTTATATTTCGATTGATATAGATTCCAAAGATTTACCAGAAGAAGTAGTTAGACTTCAACTAATATTCAATGGAGAAACCCTATACTTGAAGAGCTATGGGCTAATAGATATTGAGATGATTATTGAAATTGGAAAAGGTGTTGTTGCTAGCATGACTTGGCAATCCATTCTAGGAATAGTAGGAGTTATCGGTATTGTTTCTATCCTTGTAATAATAAGAAAGAAGAAAATGAAACTACCTAATAAAATAGCATAAACTTTTTATTAATTAAATCAATATTTCATATAGTTAATTTCTGTGGGATTTAACATGAGTGAAGAAGAAGAACAAGAGAAGAAAAGATTACCTGATGATGTAACAAAAGAACTTCTGCAAAAGACTGAAGATTCTATGTCTGATGTGAGTGAAGTTGCAGAAAAATTAGAGGGAAAGATTCCTACTAAGCCAAAAGAAGAGGAAGAATAGAAAGAAGAGTGATTCCTCACCTCCAATTTTTATTTGTTTTATGTAGATTTTTATTCTTAAATAACTACAAGACTAAACAGTTTTATAAATGAGTAGTATGGTTTAAATCGCAGATGATTCCAGAGACTAGTTTTACAGATATGATTACTGCAAATCGAGCTGTAGCTATAGCTGTTGTCAGAGCCAAACCGATGGTAATCGCAGCATATCCAATTTGTCCCCAAACAGAAATTGTTGAGTATGTTGCAGAGTATGTTTCTCAAGGTGATCTTAAAGCAGAATATGTTAGAGTGGAGAGTGAGAATAGTGCTATAACTATTGTCGCTGCTGCAGAAGGAACTGGCGTAAGAACATTTACTGCAACAGCTTCACAAGGATTGGCAAATATGCATGAAGTTGTGGCAGCTTCAGGAGGGATGAGATTACCCATAGTCATGTTTGTAGCAAATAGAACACTAATGTCGCCAGGTGGAATCTGGCCTGAGTATAGTGATTCAATGCCTGAAAGAGATTCATGTTGGATGCAGGTATATGTGAAGAATAACCAAGAGGCATTTGATATGATAATTCAAGCTTATAAGATTGCAGAAGATTCTAGGGTTCTTCTACCAATCATGATTTGTGGAGACGGATATTCACTTACTCACACTTCTGATACTGTTGATATTCTCAGTGAAAAAGAAGTGGATGAGTTTCTTCCACCATATGTAGCTAAGCATGCGTTTCTGGATATAGATAAACCAGTGGCGCAAGGAGTCATAGTTCCCCCTGCATATCATATGGAAGCAAAATGGCAAATGCATCAAGCTATGAAGAATGCTAAAAAAGTTATAAAAGAAGTAAACGATGAATTTGCAGCCAAGTTTGGAAGGGATTATGGAGGTTTAATTCGTCATTATAAAATGGAAGATGCAGAATATGCTTTAGTTGTAACAGGTTCAACTTCTAGCACAGCAAGAATTGTTGTTGATGAATTAAGAGCAAATGGCATGAAAGTTGGAATAGTTATATTGAGATTCTTTA
>JAEOSZ010000095.1 GCA_016840095.1 Candidatus Heimdallarchaeota archaeon | reverse complement strand
ACATTACAGTCACTATTAGCTGGATCATCTAAATAGTCTCTTGTTGCATTATCCCATCCTGGATATCCCACATCACCCACTGAAGGCATGGCATAATCATGTAAAAATGTGCTATTATAATCAAACAAATCAATTGTTCCTCCATTAGCTTCCTTAAAAGATGGTAGAACACTCATAGCACTAGTGATTTGAGAACCATGACTTGTATGCTGATAAGCAATGTGTAGATTGTTTTTTGCATTTATTATCGCTGAATCAGGTATTTCATCCAGTCTAACCATATTTACTATAGAATGATCTGCAATTATAGGTTCAGATAAAGGATATGCTTGAATACCTATAATTGATAAAACGAAGATTAGACTAAACAATGAAATAACTATTAAATTTCTTTTCTGACTCTTTAAATTCATTTGAACCCCTAATATAAGAATTAGACAGTTATATTATTTATAGCTTGCTGATTAAATACGGAAAGAAAAAAAGGGAAGGAAAAAATCATTTACTCATGACTTTTATAATATCGAAACCTTCGAAGATCGCACCGTTCGTAAATTCTCCTGTGACTGTTATTTCGATTTTTTTACCTACTTCTAAAATACTCTGTACTTCAGATCTATCAAATTTAACCATGAGATCAGGTATGCCATCTTGATCATAGTCACCTATGGTATAGGGGAAATCTAGTATTGATATTTGTCCATTTAGTAGAATAGTCCATACGTCAATATCTTGAACAGTATAGTCTGAATCAATTGGTAATTCTATGTATACTGTAACTGGTACTCCTTCACTTAATAGATTCAAAGCGTTAGGATCAAAATCAATTATAGCTTCTGCTCTGTCAACAACCTCTACATCTGGATTGAAACCTCCATCAACTAATTGTTGATAACTATAACATCTATAATTTGTGACATTATCAAAAAGACAAATTCTCCTTATTTTCCATGTTCCTATTTCTGAATATTGAGGTAGTATTATTCTTTCTCTATATATTCCAGAAAAGACATCACCAGAAATCATATGATTTCTAGCTGTAGCTGTTAATCTCCATTCCTGAGCACCAGATGGACTAGTTAAATAGAGGGATAGAACATCAAATCCTGCAAGGTGGTCAGATATATTGAATGTGAAATATACAGATTGGGGACCAGCACTTGTATCTACTAATCTTGGGTCTATATCTAGACCTTCTAGTACAGGAGCTATTATATCATGTGGATAAGAGATTAATTCAATCTTAGTTTCTAATCCTGCATCAATCAGTTCTGGTTCAAAGATACGTCTATAATTCCGAGCATTATCATATATGTCTATAAAACGTATTCTCCAAAATCCTGCTTCATGATGTTCTGGAAATTCTAAAGTATATTTATATATTCCATCATTGGCATCTCCTGAAATTAGGTTTGTCCATGGAGTTATTAGAGTAACTCTGCGTTGCTTGTTAGATGGACTGTAAATATAAGCGTATAAGTAGTAGAAACCAGCAAGCTCATCTGTAATATGATAGGTGAAATCAACTCTTTTTGAATATCCGCTAACATCGATTATATCTGGATCAATTTGCAAATCCAGTATTATGGGTATAGCTAAATCAGGACCACCTGAAACATATAGATAAGGACTAAAACCTCTATCAATTATATCCTGTGTATAAACATATCGAATGTTAGTGACATCATCATGGAAATCTATTCTCCTTATGTACCACGTACCTGACTCTGAATATTGTGGAATAGTGTATTGCACTTGATATATTCCATTGTATTCATCTCCAATGATTACGTGATAACTATGAATTATGATAGTATGTTCTTGTTGCTGAGAAGGACTGGTAAGATATAGATATAGATAATCAAACCCTGACATCTCATCAGTAATATTTAGAATAAAGGTTATAATTTGAGACGAAGTGCCAGTATCAATTGTATCAGGAGTTATTTCAAAGTTCATTAAATCCGGAGGTACAAGATCTTCGGTTCCACCAATTATGATAACGTCAGCTCTTACACTTGGAATTATTGATAATACCATTAGAAGTAATATTAATGGAAAAAGTATTTTTTTTACTTTCATTTGTTAAACTTCCTTCACTCTTCACAAAATTGTGAATCATTAAAGCTATCTTTTTTGTTCTTTATAAGTATTTGTCACTAATTAAAAAAGAACATGGAAAAAAGAAAAAAAGATTAGATTGAAATACTAATCCAATATGCAGGATGATCTGATTGGTCTGATATGATATACCTTGCATCAAGTACAACTGTACCTGGGCTGACAAAAATATGATCAATATTATCAGTACTATTGTATAAATTGTCATCTAATCCAGTAGGCCACTTGAGTAACCAACTATCATTGAGAAGATCAGTTGTTATACTATATTGAGCAGAATCCTTTCTGAAGTTGAAATCTCCCATAAAAATAACGTTGTTTAAACCATTCACTCTAGTTAACATTTCTTCTACTTGGAGGAATTTTGTGTAATTTGCTCCTGAAGGATGATTGACAAAAACGTTGTATACTGTAGAGTCCAATGTTACTTCAGCTTGTGCAGAACCAATTTGCTCTTCATCACTAAACATGAAGAAAGACAATGGATTTGATATGGGGAATTTAGAGAGTATTGCACAACCATACGTGTTGGTGACAGTATTGGGTCCATAATACGAGTACATATTCAACTTATCTGCAAAATACCTTACTACATCAAGGTTACCTCCAGAAATTCTTGTAGGGTCACATTCTTGAAGACCAAGTATGTCAGGATCAACTTGTCTGATTAGTTCAATTTGAGCATCATAATTTCTGTCTCCAGATACATTTCTTCCTTGTTGAATATTATAAGTCATTATAGTTAAGGAAGTTTTACCTGCAGTAGGGTAATTTGGATACGGTTTTGTTATTAGAGTACCAGCTAATGTTCCTAAGAAAATTGTGCTTAGAAGTAATATTACACTCAAGTTTCTTCTTTTATCTTTATACAGTTTCTCAAAATTTAGCGATTTTTGTTTCACTAAGAGGACTGAAAGCGTGAGTATAAGTCCTGGTATGAAAAACGCTAACCAGTACATGTCTCTAAATCCTGTGCTTATTGGTTCAAGATATCCCCAGATATTTGGAAGTATCTGTACAAATATCATCACAATGATGTAGAGACTTCCAGAGATGATGAAACTTCCACCAATTGTTATTTTCGATGGTTTTATTTTAACAATTTCTCTTGTTAAAAGCATAAAATCAACATATATTATTGGTGATAGAAGTATCATTATTACTAAAGGTATTTGATAAAACCAAGCTGGTTGAGGGTCTAGTATTGGATATAAAGCTGATTCATTGGGAAAAGGCAATTGATGAACAAGTACGGTTAGGAAAAGCGATATAGAAAAGACTCCATTCCATACCCAAAGCATCCATGTTTTTAACTTTCTTAGTAAATCTATTTTGAATAAGTGTATAATGACAAATACACACAGAACACCTAATATTCCAAGTGTTATTCCTATGTAGTTTCCATCAGTCCATCTAGAAACAACTGTTGGACTTAAGAAAGTAAACCAGATGATGATGAAAATACTCACAAGTCCGAATGTTAATGCAAGAATTTTACCAAAACTAGCATTTTTCGCAGTTTCAACTAATTCCTCTTTAATTGCTTTCTGAGTATCTCCATGTAATTTCATACCAAATAGCATCACACCTGCAATTAATCCTAGAACCCATCCAATTACTTGATACCAACCATACATTGAGATATCAATTGAGGAATTCAGGGTTCTGAATACTATTGAAAAAGCTACAGCAATTGCAAGTGAATAACCTAGTGTCATACTTGTTTTTTTCTCATCATTCTTTCTTCTAGTTAGATAGATTGGGAAAAAGACTAAGAAACATCCTACTGCCAAGCCAGATGTTATTAGTATTCCTTGTCTTTTCAATAATGGGTCTAACAATCTAGAAAGAATCATCAAACCTCCAAGAGAAATCAGGATTGTATCAAAAGTAGTTTCTGAAGTCTTACTGCCATATTTTTTAAGTTGTTCAGTGTTCATGGACCTCTTGAAAACAAAAAAGAATATTCTCTTCCAAGGAATTGCAATGAGGAGAGGAGTTAATAGAAAAGCTAAACCAGCAATGTTTTCATCTGGTTCAAGATTAAGAAGAGCAAATCCGTATATTGTTTCGACCAAATCAGAGAGAGTTTGGAAGAAAAACAGGAACAAAATTGCGAATAAAATTAACTCGGAATAGAATTTCTGTACTAAATCTTTTAGCTTTGACATAAAGATTTACAATTATTAGCTTCTATAAAAAATTAATTAACCAGTCTCATTCATTAAAAGCTATCCTTTCAGCTTTTCAACAACTTTAGATAGAATTTCACTAGCACTTACTTCTAGTTTAATATCAGCTTTCTCATCTAAAGGTGTGGAATCAAAGTTTATTATTATCAATTTTGCACCAGTTCTTTGAGCTTTTCTAGGTAATCCAGCAGCTGGAAAAACAGTTAAGCTAGATCCTACTATTAACATCAAATCACATTTATCAGTATGCTGCTTAGATATAGTCATTTCTTTTTCTGGCATTGGATCATTGAAGTTCACAACTGAAGAAATTAACCTTCCTTCACATTTACTACAGATTGGTTGGTGATCGAGTTGTTCTTCTGTTCGAAAACCTCTTCCATGTACTTCTCTGTCCCATCCTATCTCATCCCTTTTGTACCTAGTATCACATTCAATGCATTTCATAAACACGTAATTTCCATGAAGCTCTGCCAATAACTCAGACTTTATACCAGATTTAAGGTGTAAGTTATCCACATTCTGAGAAATCACGAACTTAAGTATCCCCATATCTTGCAAAGCAACTAAAGCTAAATGAGCAGCATTTGGTACAACTTCGTCAAAATGCTTTCCCCTTTTTGGTGGTAAGCCCTTATCTCTTCTTGTCCAGATTCCATCTTTACCTCTAAAATCAGATAATCCCGATTCTGTGCTTATACCTGCTCCAGTAAAAGCAACTAGATACTTAGAGTTTTTTATTAATTGGATTATATCATTCACATCGTTTTCAGTAAATGAAATTTCTCTCACCAAGAATAAGAAATAGGAATATAATTTTAACTTTGCCATTCATCAAAGAGAGATGTCTAATAGCAAGATTTAATTGGCTATAGAAGCGATTTTTACTGGTGATTCTTTGAAGAAAGAAGTACTAGAAGAAACATATGATTTACTTTCAACTCTAATACAGAATAAATGTGTAAATCCTCCTGGAGATGAGATGAAATCTATAAAAACTATAGAAAAGCACCTAAAGAAATACGGTATAGAATCTAAAATTTATGAATCAGCACCAGGAAGAGGTAATCTAGTAGCTAGTATTTCAGGATCTGATAAGAATTCTCCTGGTTTGATATTTGGACCAAGTCATGTTGATGTTGTACCGGTTACACAACCCGAGAAATGGCAGATTGATCCGTTTTCAGGTGAAAGAAAGGATGGGTATATTTGGGGAAGAGGAGCATTTGATATGTTATTCATGGTAGCTACACAGATTCAAGCTTTTATCCAACTCAAGAAAGAAGGATTTGAACCAATGGGTGATTTATTACTTTTTATTGTAGCAGATGAAGAAACTGGTGGTGAATTAGGGGCAAAGTGGATGTTGGATAACCACCCTGAAGAAGTTGGATTGAATAACAAAAAAATGTACTCTATCATTGAGTCAGGTGGTATCACATTCGCACCAAACAGACTGATATTTCTGCATGGAGAAAAAGGTTCTATGTGGTCTAGTATAAAATTCAAAGGAACAGCAGGACATGGAAGCTATCCTTATAAAACGGATAACGCTATTCTAAAAGCATCTGAAGCTGCTATTAAATTAACTAAATATACTGATAAAAAAATGCCAGTTGACACTCAGTATGTTAAGAATCTCTTGAAGGAAGTTGGAGTTAATTTCTTTCTTAGAAAACTTGTCACTTCTAAAATTACCTTACCCTTCATGTTAAAATTGTTACATAAAATTGATCCCCAAATGGCTACAGTAATCCATGGTTTAACTAGAATGACAATATCTCCAAATGTCATTAAAGGTGGCACAAAGACAAATATCATTCCCACTGATGTTCATATCAACTTAGATATTAGAACACTACCAGATCAAGATTTTGAGTATGTGAAATTTCATATTAAAAAAGCCTTAGGAAAACTAGCCAAAGAAGTGGAAATTACCAAACTACTTGGAGAAGAAGGCTTTTTTGCTGAGGGAACTGTAAGTCCTGCAAGCTCACCATTTGTGGAAGTTTTGAACAAAACTATACAAAAAGAATTTCCGGAAGCGAAACTCGTTCCAATGCTTTCTATGGGAGGAACAGATGGAAGATTCTATAGGATGAAGAATATTGATGCTTATGGTTTTGCTTTGTATGATCCTGAATTGACTATAGAACAAATTTTCGGGATGTCACATGGGGTGGATGAAAAGATTGGTTTGAAAACAATTGAACTCTCACTCAAAGTTTATTACAATTTAGCTAAGGAATTTTTAGGAAAGATAGAATAAGAGAAAAGAAAACTAATCTGAGTTTTCTTCTTCAATTTCTCCGTTTTCAGAATTTTGGACACCCTAGAAAAAGAGATAATTTGTAAGTGTCTTTTTATTGGCAACTTGCACCATCTTAAACAAATTTTGATTTGTAAGGTTCCTTATAATATCTAGCTTCAATCAACAAATTTCGAAAATTACACAACAAATTTTTAAATAAAACTTGAGACTGTTTTAGTAGTTACAATACAAAGAAGGATATAAAATGGATGACGACAAAGTTTACAAAATTATTGAATTAGTTGGATCATCTCCAAACAGCTGGGAAGAAGCTGTACAGGTAGCAGTAGCCCAAGCTTCAAAATCAATAAGAGATATTCGAGTAGTAGAAGTAGACAAATTGGATGCAAGAATCAAGGATGGTTTAATAGTAGCATATAGAGCTAAAGTGAAATTAAGTTTCAAATACCACAAAGAATAGAAAGTAATTGAAGTGATAATTACTTTTTGAACTTCTTTCGAGCTTTTCTTACAAGATCATCTGGTTTATCACTGTAAGGTATATAGAACTCACCTAATGAGGTATTTTCTCTACTTTGGTAAATTATATCTATTAATTCTTGATTAACCTCAAAACCAAGAAAATGTCTAAATGATCCTTTTGCAGCAACAGCTGTTGTTCCATTACCCATAAATGGATCTAGCACTAAATCTCCTGGTTTGCTTCCAAAATCAATACACCTTAAAACTACTTCTAAAGGAAGTTTTGTGGCATTCTTCTTTGTACCTCGTTCGTATTCTCTCTTAAAATTCCACACATCTTCGGGATAATGTTCAATTTTGTTGAAGAAATAGTTCTTTTCGTTTTTTACAGCATACAATATATGATAGTGGCTTGTAACGAATTTTCTTCTAGTAAAAACTCCAAATTGATATTTCCATATAATGTGGTTTATTAAAGTTAAATTGTTATCCCGCAAAGCATTAAGGATGTCAACAAGATTTGTCCATCCACTGAAAATCCAGACACCTCCGTCATCCTTCAAAATACGAGGTAGTTCACTTATCCATTTATCTGTAAAATCCATATAGTTCTCAATTTGAACATCCTTATATCCATCTGCTACGAAATTACTATCTCGATTATAGAGTGGTTCCATCCCTCCAAAATCTAAACCAAAAGGAGGATCAGCAATAATCATATCAATGCATTCAGCTGGGAGATTCTTCATTCCTCTAATACAATCACTAAAATGAACTTTATCAACTTCAAAGGTAAAAAGTCTATTATCAAATAAATCTTGAGCTTCAGCTTCAGACCAATCGTATGTTGGCTGAAATTCAGCTGCAGCTTTATGAGGTATGTATGCACTTTTAGTACCTTTTGTTTGGGAAGTTTTCATTAGCTCATCACTAGCTGTTTTTAGCAATTTAAAACTCTTTTTTTTCAATCAGAATATTATACATCTCTGGTTTCCTATCTTTAAATATATGATTCCTATCACTTAACCATTTATTTCTTGCTTTTGAGATATCAATATCAACAATATGTACCTCTTCCTTATCAGTGCTAGCTTGTGCAAGTCTTTTAGCATCCGGAGTTGTTACTTGACTATGACCTTTGAAATGAAGACTGTGCTCTCCATTTGTTTCAATTCCAATCCTATTAGATGTAATAGTGAAAATTTGATTTTCAATAGACCTTGTGATCATTGCGGTTTGACAGAAAGAAAGAACAAGATTAGTTGAATGAGCTAAGACATCCATTCCTTGAATAGCTAGACTACGTGTTGCTTCAGGGAATATCCAATCCCAACAGATTAATATTCCAAGATTCATTCCTCTGATACTGTAAAGTTTAAAGGGACCATCTCCAGGTTCGAAGAATAATTTCTCTCTATCAAACAAGTGTACCTTTCGATATTTTGTTATGTACCCTTCTGGACCTACTAAAACGGAAGAGTTGAAATATTTATTACCATCTTTTTCACATACACCACATACTATGTATCCATTCTTCTGTTTTGCAAGTTCGGTTAGTTTTTCAACAAAATATCCAGTAGGAATTTCTTCAGAAGTTTTCACAAGTTCATCTTTTTCAACAAAAACATAACCAGAGTTTGCTAATTCAGGAATAACAATTAAATCAAAGGTTTTTGTATTTTCAATTAACTTTGATATTTTATCGATATTAGTATCAACTTCCTTCAGTATTGGTTGGAATTGTAAAAAACCTACCTTCATCATTTTTTGGATAAAAACCATCTATTTAAATCTGTGGCAGACAAATCTATGTTTCTTTTAAGGAATTAACTAGAGATACAAGTTCTGTGATGTTATGAAGTATGTAGTCTGGATTAAGTTTCAAAACTTTCTCAGGAGTAGCAGCTCCATAATAAGCAAAACAAGTTTTTACATGAGCTTGTTGTGCACTCTGAATATCGAACTCTGTATCACCAATCATAATAGTTCTATCATTTGGAACTCCAAATTCATTCATAATCTGAATTATAGCTTTTGATTTCGATTTTTCTAGAGTACCAATGGGTTTATCAAAAAGATGAGCTATCTTGAAATGTTGGAGCCATTTTTCCATCCTTTCTTGAGATTTTCTGGAAACTAAACCAATATAATTTGTCTTTTTAAGTTCCTCAAGTGTTTCTCTTACACCAGAATAAAGACTTCTCAGGAATGAGAATTTATCAGTAATATCTACATAGTATTGAATAGCGGAATCTAATAATTCAGGATCATCACTTTCTAGAAATTCTTTGAAATCTTGCTTTTGATCTGTGTTTCCTACTCTTTCCTTGAAAACATTTTCAGATAATTTTTTACCTGAAAAGTGCTCAACTGTTTCTTGCATCTGCATAGCATATGCTTCTTTGGAATCTGCAAGTACACCATCAAAATCAAAGATGATTAAACAACATTTAGTTTGGTTTCTCAAGCCCATTACACCATTAAAAAAATGATATAACATAAATAGTTTAGGATGAGACTAGTCATCTCTTTTTAATGGAGCTGAACAATTAGTACAGAAGTGTGCATCTAACTCATTTCTTGCATCACAATTCCAGCATTTAACACTAACTGCTCCTTGTTGTGCACTACTCTTTCCAGTAAGACTATTTACTTTGTCTTTCCAATCGAATTGATCAAATCCTGTTGATTTTTCTTCCATTCGTTTTGCAATTTTATCTTCAACCCTAGTTAAACCACTGTAAAAACCATCAATTTGATCTGTTCGCTCTTTGAATCTTTCAGCTTCTTGCCTTCTGGCTTCAAAATTAAAAACATATCTAGTATATTGTATTATGTTCATTTTTCTATCTTTTAGATATCGATTTATTAAAAACAATATAGCACCAAGCTCTAGAACACCAAGAAAAACAAAAACAACAGTTAAAACTGTTTTTGAACTAAGATCAAAGAATGATAATAGTATACTGACTGGTAAAAATCCTGCAGCTATTACCAGAATTGGAAGTCCTAAAAATAAATATACGAGCTCATTTAATGCACTTGCTACTGAATAACCAGCTCCAGAAAAGAATTCAATTATATAATAGGTGATTAACATAGTTCCAACTATAGCAATAGCTAAAACTGATAAAACCTTTAAAATGCCAAGATTTACGATCCAAGAATAAGCAACACAAGCTGCTATAATTGCGAAAAGAATAACTTGTTGAATAACATTTTCTCTCTTGAAAACTTTACGTTTTCCTTTAGGTAATCCATGCATAGACTTCATCTAAATGAAAAAACATATCCTTATTTATTTTCCTATGTAAGCAAACTAAAAAAATAGAAAGATTAAGAAGAATGTTTATTCTTCTTGTTTTCTTCGTCTTCTTCTGAAGACAACAATAGCTTGAATTAGTAATAAAGTAGCACCAATAGAGAGTAATGTTAGAGCATCGAAACCTGTTTCTTCAACAGGTGGTGATATGTACATTGTATAATTATTAACAGTTCTGTACAAAGTTCCATTGATATCTACTACACTAATATAGAAATCTATTTCTGCAGTAGCATCAAATTTCTTGCCAAATTCAAAGTAATAGTATGGAGTTGATGCTGTTCCATTATAATCCATTATAGCAGTGAAACCAGTTGTGATATTGGTATTTGGATCAAATTCTGACCAAGTAATATTTACATGACTTTTCCCTAGTCTTGTTTCCAGATCTGTAATGTTTGCTATTACTACTTGAATCATATAATCTTCGTTTTCATAAAATGTTTCAGTTACTTGAGTTACGTCATTCCCATCCTCATCAACTGTTAGAATATTAACCTCTGGTGGAGCGATATAAACAGGTGTGAATTCAGAAGGTAATATTACATAACTATCATTTTCTGTGAAAACTTGTTTTGTTACTAGTTCATCAGTGTATTCTACCATCATTCTATAGATAACAAGATTGTCGTAATCAAAAGCTGGAATAGTTCCGTAATAAGCATTAATTGCACCAATAGAGCCAACAGGTACTCCAGAGGAAGTAATATCAACACTAGTCCAAGTTGAAGCATCATTAAGTAAGTACTGAAGATATACAACAACATCTTCTGTATTTGAAGGTACAAAAATCTGAGAATCAACTACTACATCATCTATATCTTGAGGATCTTCAATATCTCTTCTCACAAACTCAATTGTTGGAACAACTGTATATGGATTATCAAGAGGATAAAGATCTTTGATTTCATAAACGATAGTATTTATTGTAACTGTGTCAATTAACACTTCTGGGGCTCCTGGTTCATTCAAATAATAGTTTCCAGCATATACTCCATCTTCAATTTCACGATAATAGAAGCCTAAACAAGCATTTACTACACCATAAAAACCAACAGTTCTGAAATTATTATTATATACAAGAAAACCATCACTTCCATCTAAGGTTATAGCTGCATCAGTGATTAAATCAAAAGTATTTCCAGTAATGATTGTATTGATGCAACCTATTATTTGTAGACCTTTAGTTAGTTCTTTGTAGGTTCCATCTCTAATTTGTAGATTAACAGAGTTTCTAGCTACAATTCCAATATCAGAAGTATTCACATCATTTCCTTGAAGACGGATATTATCAGAAAACCAGATACTTAAACCATATACAGAGTCAAAAACACCATTACTTGCTAGATTTACATAATCACATGACCACATAGATATTCCATACAGAGCATTAATTGCTCCATTTGCAGTAATAATAGCATCCTTTGATTGTTCCAAATAGAGACCTGTAATTGTATTATTGACGACATTTCCCAGCAATGTTATTTGTCTAGTAGCAATTATTGATATGCCTTCATCAACGTTTGTTAGAAGATTATCATCAACTTCAATAATTCTACCAGTTATAATTCCTATACCGGTTGAAACATTGAGGAAAATATTGGAAGATACTTCTGAATTTCTGGATTCTGTTAGCTCAACTGCAACTTCAGCAATGTAGTAGAATTCATTGTTTAGGATATAAGTATTATCTGAATCCAGCCCAGTAACTCCATATTCTAGTGTATCAAAGTAGTTATTTTGAACAAGAGAAGGTGATTTGAAGAAATCAAAAGCATGATAACAGTCTTCAAATCTGTTATTTAATATTTCAGCATTAACTGCGCTGTCTCCTTCAATACAAATCTCTGTTATTGTTGTAAAGTTATTGTAGGAAAATACTGGATTAACAGAATTAATGGCTTCAATTCCATTATCAAGATTCCAGAATGTACTACTTGTAAGTGCTATGGCAGATTGCTCTAGCATTGCACCTAGGATTCCATGATGGAAATCACTGTTAGTAATTTCACCTACAACGTTATTTGTTTTCATACCAATCTCAGCGCAGCTATCAAATTCAACATTATCAATAAAAAGATCAGTTACAATAGTAGCAATCAAACCATAATTTGCTCCATCTATGTGACTGTTAGTGATTTCAACAGTACTACCAAACACAATTTCCAAAGCTGTATCAACAGAGTCAAAAACACTATCATCGATTATTATGTTTTGACCACTTTTCAGATAAATTGGACTTCTATAGAAATTTGTATTATCGATAGTGATGTCAGCGGCATTCTGAATATTAATTATGGTAGCATCCTCTACAAAACTATCTATGAAAGTAACAGTTGATGCAGCGGTTGTATTAGACACATCAGTTGCAGAGATTGTAAAATTATACAGTGCATTTGATGGTCTTAATAAACTATTTTCCACATAAAATATTGCACCATCCAACAATTCAATTGTGCATGAAAAGGATTCATTTGCCAGAAAGTCTACTGTTGAGTTTATAATCCTCAATTCTCCACCATTTTCAATTGTAATAGAGCCATTAATTATTACATCTGTGGTGATTATTTCCAAACCTGATATAACCCATTCTCCATCTACAGGTGGCTGTAATTTAACAAAACTATTACTCGCTTTGGAAATAGTTCCAACAGTTAGCAAACCTATAATTAAAGTAAATGTGATAAGAGTCTGTAATTTCTTAGATAACTTCATCTATTTAACCTCGATATATAGTCTTAATTTAATCATTCGTGACGAATGCACATTTTTAAAGTTTCTGTAAGAACTGTGTTTGCAGATAAAAGAGCAAAGTCTTTAGAAGCAGATAAAAAGAGAATTTAGCGTATTTCCGCTATAATTGTTATGCTATTTGACTCCCGCAATTTGTACAGAATCTAGCATCACTCTCAATTGAAACACCACAGTATGAACAAAATTTAGTAAGTGCAGAACCTTGAGGTTTCAATGTTTCTTGAGTTGTGTAATCTGAACTCATTACGGGTTGATAAATTTGACCAGAAGAATATGTTTGTGAAGTAGGGGATTTTCTTCTTGAACGAGTTACTAAATAAACTACTAAACCAGCTCCAAGAACGCCTAGAACCACAAATATTATCCAAGTGTATGTAGTCTCATAAGTAAATGTGATTGTTAAATCTACATATGCATCAAACATTCCCGCATTATAATTTTCGATTACAAATTCATAGGTTTGTTTATTTTCTAACACAAAATTGAAGGTCTCAGATAGAACATCAACTTCCCAGAAGTAAACCCATATATCGAAACCATTTATGTAATTATCTGCATCTCCTTTATCAGCAACCCAAAATTCTACAAATTCATCTGAGTTAACAGTAACACTTACAGAAGTATCACTTGCAGGAATCTTTTCTTCTATTACCCATATATATCCCCATTGAACTGTTGTTGAATCATCAAAGATTGTTTCAGTTGTACTCTTTGCTTGAGTCAAAATAGTTGTATCTAAAGCTAATACAATTAGAACTAATGAAAAAAGTAATTTCTTATTGGTCACTTTTCTTTCCTCAATTTATCAATTGACTGGACTTATGAAAAATAATTAATTTCTATATTAACTTATCGTCAAATTTCTTGTTCATTGGTACCGATAATAAGATTTTTTAAACGACAATCAGCAGACACTTGACCATAATGTCAAATTTAGACGAAGATTTATCTGAAGATAAATCAATCATGAAAGACAAATTGAAGACCTACACAATTGCTGCTGCAAATGCTGGGGGTCAACAGTTTTACTGGAATTATGCTACCTTAATAGCTGTAGGTGTTGGAGCAACACCAATACAAATGTCTTTTATCACAGCTATCCAGAATTTGGGATCAGCTCTTTTTCAAGGATTTTTTGGACGTCTATCTGATAGAATTGGTAGAAAATTAATTCTACTATTGGGTTTCATTATTGCTACAGTAAGCACATTGACTCTTGCTTTTCTAACATCACCTGTTATTTTTATGGTCATTATTGGTTTGTATTCAATTGGTATTAGTATGGTTATTCCATCTTGGAATGCTCTTATGGGTGATATTACAACTGAAAAAACAAGATCAAAAGTCATAAGCCAATTAAGTATGGTAGGAACCTTAGCTTCTTCAGGGTTACTCCTTATTCTTGGATTTGTCACAGATGCTATCCAGTTCAAAAACACAGAACTTGAAACAAAATACAGAGTAATGGTTCTTGTCGCAGCTTTATTTTTTGCTCTAGCAGCTTTACTGATACTAACCTTATCCGAAACAAACAGAATGAAAATTAAAAGAAAATCTGTCCCACTTAGAAGACTGGTTCAAAATAGATCTTTTGTCATTTTCAGTGGTGCTACATGGACATATTTTCTAGCAATGAGTTTACTATGGCCTTTATCTCCATTTGTTCTTAGTAGATTGGAACCTAGTACTGCAGCAGTAGCAATACTGTCAGCTGTATTTTCAGCAAGTATGGCTTTAGGATATATTCTTACCATTAAAATTGCAGAAAGAATAGGTAGAAGAACCATGATTTTCATTGGTTTTATGTCACTCTGTTTAGTACCGATTACCTTAGCATATAGTACTCATTGGGCACTTATCATAATAACTAACTTCTTCGGAGGTCTTGGAAATGGTTTGGTCAATCCTGCACTCAATACAGAAATTCTCAATCTTGCTGAACCTGAAATTAAGGGTACATATAGTGGAACATACAATCTATTTCTGGGAATTTTGACCTTCGGAGGATCTTTTATCTCAGGTTTAATATTCGAACATTTCACAAAAACAAGTGTATCTCTGGTTTCCAAATCACTAATATCCGATTTCTCAACAGGAGTATTTGCAAAATTCTTAGATCTTTCATTGGAGAGTTTTGATCTCTTCCTTAGAAACTTCTTAATCATTATCACTTGTTTAAGAATAATAGCAATGATTCCTGTATTCATACTAGCATTGAAAGAAAGAAAAAGTTCTCGATTGAACCCTCTTCGAAACAGTTAAAATGACCTTACCTATTTGAGGGTATGAAATTTGTTCATAGGACTCATTATTGTGTCAAATGCAAAAAAGCAGCTTTTTTTCCTCAATTTGCCACAAAAAAAACAGTTGAGCAGGATTATATTTGTCCAAGATGTGGTGAGGATGTAGTTTCCTTTTGGGAAGAGATTAACAACCGGTTCATTATACCTTATTTTATCGGAGTACCTTTCTTTGCAATGGCTGCCATTTATGGGTTCTGGACTTCCACTTTCATACAGATTCGATCAGTTGATATTTTTGTAATTCTTTTCAACATCATTATGGCTAGTATTTTTACTGTTTATGGGATCAGATATAGAAAACTGAAGAATATACCTGAATCAAGTGATAAATCATTAGAGACTCTAAAGCACTTCAGACATCAAATTTTGTATTCTCTTCTATTTACGTTTATTGGTTTTCTCATAGCAACTGCAATAGATGTTATTTTGGTTTTAATCTGGTTAGGAATTGATAAAATCACATAAAAAGTAAGAAAAAAGAAGAAAGAATTCTTTTATTCTAGATACAGTGTTTTTTCCTTTTGTATACCTTTAGTGGAAAAGAAAATTAATACTGTTATTAGAGAAATAATCAACAATGGATAAATTATAACTTCTGCACTAAATTTCCCAGATATTATTAGTAGACTTGACCTATAACACCAGAAAAATGGATTAATCATTGAAGCATTAGATGCACTTAGAGGGCTTGATACTGCACTAAAGTAGAAAAACATTGCTAATCCAATAGATACTAAAGGAGATATTCTCTCTGAAGCTTCTCTCACTAAATTGCTGTCTATAGCCATAGTAATCAATAGAGAAATAAGTAATGCCAATACTGAAAAAAGGAATAAAACTATTATATCACCAGCATGCAGCAGTCCTAAATTTAACCCAAATATCTCAAAGATACTGTTAAAACTTGCTCCAGAAATTTGTGTAGCTGCAAGGATACCAAGTACATAAGATAAGGTTGACCCTAATGAAGCTACTAAACCAGTAATTGTTTTTGAAATTACTAGATTACGATGTCGATGAGTGTAAGCTAGAAGAACTTCCATAGTTCTCATTCGTTTTTCTCTAGCAAAACCAATACTTGTATAAGAACCAGAATTTAGTGCTATTAAAAGAAAAATCATATAACTTAGAGGTAAAGCAACAGAAGCAGCTTTTGGTCCTAAAAGTAGTTCTTCAGGTATTGAAGCAGGAGCAATCTCACCTTGGTTTATGGGCGGAATGGTCCTGTTGGCAAGAGTAGTAGCAATCACACTGTTTGCAATACTTCTAATTGTTGTGAAGATACTTTCTGAGAAAAGTGATTGTGTTGCATCCACAATATAATACGTTGGTAGATCAGTGTAAGCTAATTCAGAAAAGTTAGAAGGTATATATAAACCGAAATCAGAAGTATAGGTTACAGCAGATAAATTAGCAACTTCTTCCACATCTATTGTAGATTCAGATAAGAAATAATAAGATATATTGCCTATTATCGAATCTCCGATATTTGTTGAAGAATAACCCAAATCATCACTACAGATTAGAAGGGAAGATGTCTGCTGGGAACTGAAGAGAGATGGTAATCCGATCAGTAAAAACATCATAATAAAAGGTCCTCCAAATACAAAAATAGCAACTCGTTTTCTGAATAATAATCTCAAATCTTTTTTCAGCAATGTTTTGAGCTGACTTATACCCTTTTCTTTGCTCATAAAGTTCCCTCCTTTCTAACTTGAGAACTAGCTATTGGTGTTTCAAATGCTTTAATTATAGCATCTTCAAATACCTGAGTATCAGGAGCATATGCGTTTATAATTTCCTCTTTCTTTCCTTGGAAGATTAATTTCCCTTGTTTAAGAATCCCACAATAATCAGCAAGTTCTTCCAAATCTGAAACAATATGAGAAGATAGAAGAATGGTTTTACCCTCTTCTTCTACAATTTTCTTAATAATAGATCTAATGTATTTAGCTCGAGCTATATCGAGACCAGAAGTGGGTTCGTCAAGCACCAAAAACTCCTTGTTTGTTATTATAGCCATAATAAAGCTAATTGATCTTTGTTCGCCTCCAGACAGTTTAGAAAACGGTTTATTCAGAAGCTCATGTGTTATATTCAGAGTATGAAAATAGTTTCCTAATGTTTGACTAACTTCTTCATATGAAAGACCATTCATTTCCAAAATGAATTGGATATTCTGCATAGGTGTTAAATCATAGTATGCTGCGGAAAATTGAGGTAATAGTCCGATCTTTCCTCTGATAGCTTTCGGATCTGAAACCACATCAATTCCATTAACATTGATGCTTCCAAAAGTGGGTTTCAGAAGACCTAATAGCATTCTAATAGTAGTTGTCTTACCTGCCCCGTTTGGTCCAAGTAAAGCATAAATCTTACCTCGTTGTATCTTCAGATTCACTCCATCAACAGCTAGAAGAAATTTAAACTGCTTAGACAATTGATGTGTTTCTACAATTAAATCTGACATGTTGTGTTAGAAGAATCTCTATCGTTCTTAAAATTATGTTTTTAGAATATTATCTTTTTTCTTGGAATTTTGATAATCAACATACATAACTCAACAGATGTATTTTTATTTCCTTTTTATTTTTAACAATTAATGAATCATGATTATGCAATTTGTGGTACTCGTAATTCAGACATAGGCTTACCAACCGGATTGAAAATTCTGCAAGAAGGAGGTACTGCTTTAGATGCAGTTGAAGAGAGTATCAAATTAATTGAAAACAATCCTTATGACATAACAGTAGGTTTCAATGGTTTTCCTAATCTTCAGGGAATTGTTGAACTAGATGCTTCAATTATGGATGGCAAGACAAGGAATGCTGGCTCTGTAGCGGCTGTGAAGAATTTTCGTCATCCCATATCTATAGCTAGAAAAGTTATGGATATCAGTCCTCATGTAATGTTAGTAGGTGAAGGGGCAGAGAAATTTGCTAGAGCTCTGGGTTATCAAGAAGAACAAATTATTGATGAACTAGGTATCAGAAATTACCACAATATAATGGAAGGAAAAAGTCTGGAAATGCCTCTTGAAGCTCAAACTTTGGTCAGAGAACTTTTTATGAGATTTGATGACCATCTCAAGGAAGTTATGGAAGACTATTCAGTTCGAGAATGGTATCGAAAACTAAGTTTTGACAGACATGGGACAACCAATGTTATTGCTTTAGATATGGAAGGTAATTTAGCTGTTGGTGTTTCAACATCAGGATTAGCTATGAAATTTCCTGGAAGAGTAGGAGATTCCCCAATATTTGGTGCAGGAATATATTGCTCAAATACTGCAGGATCAGCTTGCACTGGAACTGGAGAATTAGCAATTCGTTTATCTACAACTCGTTTAGTTGTTGATAGAGTTCAAAGAAACATACCGCTTGATGAAGCAACAAAAATGGGAATTTTAGAACTAAAACAGCTCAAAGAAGAAGGAGTACTACACATAATCTCATTGGATAAAAACGGCAAATGTGCAGCTTTTACCAATAAAGATGGTTTATTTCACTATTATGCAGATTCTTCTATGGTCAAACCTGAAAAGAGATCTAGTTCTTATGTGGAAATAAAATAAACAAAAATTGGATAGATTGTTCTATCCAAAGAATAATTGTAGTATGTGCAAAATGAATCCGGTAAAGATTCCTATATTTATCAAACCTATTAGCACATAGGTTGAAATTGATAGAATTTTGAATCCTTTCTCATCAATTCTAATAGCTATTAGTTGAAACACTATTGGTAAGATAATTAGAACTACTATGAATGTTGCTTGAAGTAATAGAGCTATAAAGTGAATTAACTCGAATTGATACCCATAGAATGCTCCTACAAGTGCACCAACTGTTGTACCATAGAGAACTATTTCAAAGAGAAGTATAAACAGCAATCCTCTGACAAACATACTTGAATTTTCTTTTGTTCTATTATCTTTGATATTCTGAGTTATCTTATAGATAATATGAATTGACAAAGGTATGACGATTAGAGCCGTCAACCAAGTAAAGCTAAGAAGGAGTTGCAAATTTGCTGTGGTAAAAACTCCATCTGTTAGTACTCCATTCAATATGTATTGAACTACTATGAAGATTAAGGTTGGTAACAAAATATACCTTGTAGTTGAAGTCAGGAGTTCTTTTGTTCTAATAGCTGGAGGTTCAATTGTTTCATCCTTTTCAGCTACAGCTATTACATTGATCTCATCTCTTTCATATTTAATCATGGAATACTGATAAGCAATCATTGCAGCCCCTGCTAGTAAAACTCCATCATGAGGGAACATATTCCAAGGAACTATGAATGCAAATGCAAAGAAAGTAACAAAGATTGTAAGCCACATACTTCTAACAATAAGAAGGTTAGGTTTCTTGTCGATATTCTTTTCTTTTTGTTCTGTTCTGGTGATAGTTCTAAACATTTTATTAAAGGAAAGCTGCATTCGATATATCATTCTACTGAATGGATTCTTTTCTTCAATAAAACCAGCACGTCTATCAAAATCTGCTTCTTTAGCTTTTTGAATTGTTTGTTTTTCTCTTATTGTTTTCTTAGTAGTATAAAGAACTGCAACTAGTAAGAAGATAAATGCAAACGGATAAATCAAACCAAAAGAGATTTGGAGAACATTGTGATGAAATCTTGAATTACTTATTACACTGAAAAAACCTATTATAATTTCAAAACCCCAGAAACCAAGTGCTGGAACAAATACTAACATCATTAATCTTCCTCCAAGTCTTGGGGAATAATCAGGTTTTCTTGATATCCAGAACTTTACAGATACTATGATTAGGAATAATACTACTAAATACAATGCTTGTTGTCCAATTATATATCCATAGTTATCTCTTGAACTAGCTAGGAAAATTCCGAAAAATGTTGATGTAAAAACCATTACCTTCAGGATAGAGAATATCACATTTCGAGTCATTGATAGTTTTTCTTCCTTAGTATTTGTATTCGGATCCTTATATCCTATTTCTTCTAATTTCTTATCAGAATCGTTCTTTGCTGTGTACAAATGTGGTGTAATTCTTGAAAAGAGCAGGAGAGCCATTGCTATAATTAGGATTCTGAAACCGAAAATAACCATTTGAAAGACTATTGTAAGATTATCTTTCAATGGGTCAGAAAGAAGAATAACTGTTGGGATACCAAAAATAAGTGTAGTTGCGAAAAGAACTTTGAACAAGCTTCTTATACTTGAAGATTTATTCAAAGCTGTTCCCAAGGCTTCATATCTCATTCTTTGTAGGATTAGAGCTTCATTGGATGAATCTAGATTTGACATTATGAACAATCACTTCATAGTTTAGGTGTTTATAATATTTTCTCTGTTGATTTAAAAATCATTTCTCTGATTTATGATTTAGATATCTCTTTTATAGCTTTTTCTAGTAGATAAACAGTTTTTTCTAGTAGTTTTTGTCCTTTTTCCTGAGAAATCCCTTCTACTGATCCTGCAATTCCAGAGGAAGTGAATTGATCTGTTCTAGATGACAGATATAATCCTCCAATTTCTCTTCCCCATTTAGAAGCTGAAGTTAGAGAATCAAACTTATCAGATTGAACCAAATCAGGTCTTGCAGCAAAAATAACTGATGTTTCAACAGCATCAGCATGTCCACAAGAAAGACCATCAAATATTGAGCCTATTAGTGATTGATCTTTCCACCATTCAAAGAGAATGCAGGTCATTTCCAAAGTATCGTTACAATATGATATTGCATTTGATATTGAAGATGTATTTCCTCCATGCCCATTTACAACTATAACCTTATCAAAACCATGATAATGTAAAGAGTTTAGGACTTCAGTAACATATTCCTCAAACACTTCATGAGAAACCCATAGAGTCCCTGGAAAATTACGATGATGAGAAGCGACTCCTATGGGAATTGTTGGTAAGCAATATGTCAGAGGTGATATTTCTGCAGTTTTTCGAGCAATGTGTTCAGCTATTAGAAAATCTGTTCCTATTGGATTTTGAGGACCATGTTGTTCAGTACTTCCAATTGGTAAAAGAATTATTGTTTTGTCTTTATCTATTTTGGAAATATCTTGCCATGATAACTCGTGTAATAGAAATCTATTATTTTTCATAATTCAATGGAATCTTTCTTATTTTTAAATCATTTTAATAAGATTATTAGATTTTCTGTTTCCACTAAAGATTTAAGAATTTAAAATTAGTATAGTTGTTTTGAACATCTAATGGATAAAAACTCTTTACTATCTAAAAAACTAAGAAGTTTCTCTAGCAAACTTATGAATACAGAGATGATGAAACTTACTTTAGATCAGAAAATGCATAATTGGATTGAAGAACTTGGAAGGTTTAGTACTGCTGATAGAGTTTATATCTACTTCTTCGAAAAAGATGAAAATGACTATTTGATAGCTAGTAACACTCATGAATGGTGTAGAAAGAAAATCCCTTCAGTTAAAGATGAACAACAGAATATTCCAACGGACTTGTTTCCCTATTACAAACAAGTTTTGTTTGAACAACGTAAAGTAGTTCAAATTGATACAATTAACGAATTATCAGAAGAAGCTCAATCAATGATAGAATTGATGAACTTTCAAGGAGTAAAAAGCATACTTGCAGTTCCTATCTTAAAAGATTCCAATCCAATAGGTTTTATTGGATATGAAACAGTTAAAAAGGAAATTAGCTGGAAGGATGAAGACTCAAAAGCTCTAGAACTGGTTGCAGATTTGATAGCAAGAAATTATTAATTCTTACTAGTGAACTTAAAGTCTTAAGATAGAAAAGCTTTAAATTTGTATCTTTGAAACAAAACATAGCTCAACGGTAGACCAGGTAGTCAAGCTAATAGAAGGGTTGAGGCCCTTCTATCTTGAATGGTATGATACATCCTTGGGGACTTGATAGGAAGTTTCCCTCAAGCTATCATGGATGTGATCGGGGGTTCAAATCCCCTCCTGGTCACCATGAATTTTTTCTCTTCTTTGTTTTTCTATGCACCACTATTGCAAGGAAAAGAGTTGCTAGAAGACTCCAAAACAGTGAAGGATAAGTATATTCTGTTGGTATATCATCTCTATATTCTCTTTCAATCTGTATCTTTGACCATTCATTACTTGCGAAAATTAATAGTCCATATAAACATGATTCAGCAGTTATTTTATAATCAGTTAAATCTTGATAAAATCCATCTCCAGCCAGATAATTCAGCTTTGTAGAGTTTACTAGTTCAGATCCGAGAGTGTTCAAACTCATCAGATATGAACTTAGAGCAAAATATGCTTGATTCTTTAATACTCGAATATCATCGCTCTTGTACGTTTCATGAACAATCCAGTTTTCATCAATAAAATCATTTACTACCTTTTGATGGACATAATAACTACTATAATAGAAATAATAATGTCGTAGTTTCTCAATTCTAGATAATCCAACAGATAGGAACGAAAGATCCAAAGAATTAGCTACAACAGCTTTTTCACCTGAAGTAACATTATATTCACTGTAAAAAATGTTGTTTGTATAATTTACGAAATTGAGAAAAATTGAGTCAAGAAGATAATCAACATAATAATCAGCAGGATAAACAGTATGATAAATATAATCCTCATCAAACACTAACTGATAAGTTGTTAATAACCAAACAACTAGTGCTTGATCAATAAAATAACTACTGTTAGTAGTAGGTTGAAAGAGTAATTTTTCATTGTAATCAAAATAATTGTTAATCAAAGTAGCATAAGCAGCACCAATAATAGAGGAGCTAAAAGAATGGTTAGTTCCCTGTAGAGAAAAGTAAGCTTGAACTAAAGTATACAATCCAATAATTTGTTCGGTGATAGTTAGGTTTTCATCAAGATTTTCAACGTCTCTAAAAGTTCTATTAATAAGAATGTCCTGAATCAGTGAAATCTTGCTGTATATTTCCTCATTTTCAGGTAAATATCCTGCTTGTAAAAGCATAGAATTTGTCAAAGAAGACAATATTATTAGCTCAGAAGAAGTATTTGCTTCTGTTTTTTCGTAGACTGGATAACCATCTTGGTCTGTAAAATTGGAATCAATTAGACCTACAGTTAGTTCAACAGATTCATAGTTTGGAGGTTGATAAATCGGTGGAGGTTCTCCTGGAAGCATTAAGGGAATGAAAGGAGTTGTCATCAGCATGAGAGAAAGCAATGTAAAAGCAAATTTGTGTTCAGCAATTACGAAACGCAATTTTCTTCTAGGTTTCTTACCTTTTTTTAATCGGTCTATGTTTTTCTTTGAATCTTGAAGATAATCGCGTATTTTTTCTAGCTCTCCATTTCCAATTGCTTTTTTACTTTCAGCCATTTTTACCCTTTCATTAGATTCATTATTTCTTTTATTGCTTTCATAAACTCTTCTGGAATTTCATCTTCAAATGCGTATATTCTTTCGCTCAAAATGTTTAAATATGGTATTTCAAGCACAGAAGAGAATTTTTCTTTACCTATTCTCTTAAGCGTTGATAAACTTTTTTCAAAAAGTTCCTTATCTGCTTCAATTCCTTCTTCATCTATCTTATTAATCAATAAAATCATCTTTGTGTCTTCTTTCAACATAGCATAGATATTATCTGTTAACTCATTCAATCCCAAAATATTCGAAACACTGGGTGTAGCAATTACAATTATGATATCCGAAACCATCATTGAATCAATCGAACGGTAAAAGAAACCAGGAATCGTATCTAGTAACATATAATCATATTTTTCAGATAAATTACTTTGCAATTGAAATAGCTTAGTTAGATATTTTGAATCATCTCTTGATAATTTGTCCCTTTGTTGTGAATGTTGTTTGAGAAATTCCATCGAAGAGAATATTAGATCCAATTTAATACCATTACTTGCTATGCAAGGAAAGATAATTTCAGATTCAGAAGCACCTTCTAGAAGATAATCTGACAAATATAATGGATTTTCCACTTTGAAATAGGATTGAAAAGATGGAGCTCTCAGATCATAATCAACTGCAATAGTCTTAGCTCCTTCCTTAGCAAGTAACCCAGCAATATTGAGTAGAAAGGTTGTTTTACCAGTTCCACCTTTATAACTATGTACACTAATTGTTTTCATTTATTTCCTCTCCTTAACAAAATATCTTACTTCAGTACCTCGACCAGCAGGATTATCTTTACTTGGTTTTTGAATTGGGACTCTTTCTCTATCTAAAAATCCTTCATTAAATAATGCTACAAGATATCTAGATTCTAGATTGAAAGCTCTACCTGTAACTTCTGCGACTTCTTTACAAGTAGCTTTACCAATCTTTTGAACAGTGAAATAGGTTTTGATGTGTGATTTGTTTATCTTAATACCAGAATCAAGAGCAGATTTAGAGAGTATATCTAAAGCAGAAACACCAGATTGAACTGCTACTTCATCACCTAATTTGTCTTCAATTCTCTTCAACCTACTACTAATGTCCTCAAGTAAACTAATCATTTTTTCGAAGTGTTTTTCTGACATTAAGTAAAAAATACAAAAGAACTATATAAACATATCGGAATTTTGATATCTCTTTATAAGGGTGAATTAGAAAGGCAAAAACAGCCACATGAGAAACATTTATTAATATCTCAGAATAATGATATATTGATACAAATGAAAATAAAAGGAAAGATTATTTTGACTTTTGTGCTGGTTGCTATGATTCTTCCTAGCATTCAAGCACATTCTAAAACTGAGTTTTTTTTAAATGAAACAAGTCCTTTAGAGACTAATATAACAAGTGCAACAGATAACATTTCAATTGAAATGATAACTAACTTGCCTTCTCAAAGAGAGGATAACATTCCAAGTGTACGACCTGGTGATTCTTTCTCTGCTAGCTTCAATATCACAAACATTTCAGATCAAGAAATGAATTTATTGGAGGTTTCTACAGAAACAAATGGCTATGGTGCAGTTCTGGATCCAACTTTATTTTCAAAGGATTCATTGGCAGCTGGAGAATCATGGATAACTGATGAAAAAACAATTGTAACAGTAACAGAGGGAGGAACAGCTTCTGAAGCTCTTGATCTTGCTATTGTTCTTGATCAATCTGGATCGATGAACGATGAGATAGACGCTCTAATAGAGGAGCTAATCAATGTTGTTGATGAGATTAAAGCTGAAGTTCCTGACCTTCGTGTTGGATTGATACTCTTTGGAGGAGATCCTTTGTATAATCCATTGATATCAAATAGTTTGATTACTCATCTAACTTCAGATATTTCAGTTATTGTCGATGTCCTTTCTAATAGAGGAACTTCAGGTGGTCAAGAGCCCTGGGGTGATGCTTTGTATTGTGCTAAGAACTATCTTGAGTGGAGATTAAATGCAGTTAAGTTAGTTATTGTAATTACTGATGAACCAAATAATAGTGGATCATTAATAAGATTCAATAGTGATCTTATAGAATTATATGGACAGTATGCAGCAGAAAATTTTATTCTCTGTCCTATAATGGCAAGTGGTGGATCTAGTACAGCTCAAGAGATTACTAGAGGAGAATTAATACCAGGAGCTGATATAACTGGTGGTACATACATCGAAATTGGAACTGAATATCCTCAAACTGAAGATATTCCAGACTTAATTGGAGAGTTAATAGTACTGTATTCAATTGAATTAGATTTCAAAATCATAGCAAATCTAACTTATGAAATTGACCCAGGAGTCAGAGAATTTTTTGCGAGAGAATTTGTAGTTCTTCTAGATGAGATTCCTCCTGAAATTGATACTTGGATTTACTTCAGTGAAGACTTTCTAACCGATGAAAAATTTGTCACCATTATGAGTGAGGTAAAGGATGTAACTGGCATACCATTTGTAGAAATATATTACAAATTTGATAATACTCCATTTTGGACCATTTCAAATGCAACATCTTTATTCAATGATTCTTACTGTTTATCACTAGCATACGACTATCAAGATCAAAACCTATACTATAAAATATATACAAAGGATTGGATTGGAAACGAAATTTTTTCAGAAGAACAAATAGTAGATCTTTCTAGCAGTTATGAATATTCCATCATACCTGTTTCTAGTAAAAAAGAGATAACTCTTATGCCAAATCAACAAGTGATATTGCGCCTAACAGGTGCTTCAAATGATGATTCTTATGGAATTATATTTAGCGATAGCCATGACTTCTACGATATAATGGCAGCAGATATAGATAGTTCAACGATTTTAATAAATAAAATTGATTCTCAAGTTGATTCATTAATTGTTCCAGCTGAACATACTGTAAAAGTATCGCTTATCGCTTCAGGATGTGTAAGTGTGATCATTGCCAATGTTATCCCAGAAACTGTAGAATTCAAGGAAACTTTCACTGTAGCGATAGATTATAATGATGTATATCTATACAGAATAGATAATCGATTCCAAGATGAAGAAAATCGTCAATTTTATGCTGATTCTAAAGAAGTTCAAACTGGAATCTATGTTTTCAACGCATCGTCTTTGGAATACCTATCCAAGAAATATGCCTCTGTTGAATTGGCTGAAGAGGAATACTTAATGCTAGTTGTTGCTGACTACCATACTGGACAGATTGAAGTAGGGTTTACTTATGAATCGGAATATACACCATATGAACACTATTATCAAACTGAGGGTTTATCATGGCCAGTAGCTATAGCAGTTCTTGGATTAGCAGCTTTACTTGGGTTTTATAAACAGAAAAAGAGGTGATTTGATGGGAAAATCAAAGACTCTTATTCTTTTTTTTGTTTGCTTTTCAATAATATTTACATCCCTATATTTAGTAAAAGGATTGAATTCTAATAATGAATTCTTTGTTGAAGCCGTGGATAAGACATACAAATTACAAGTAAGTTCAGAAATGAACAAGAGTGAATACTTCTTACATATCGAAGGAGAGATTTTTGAGTTTAATATTACTGTATCATCTTGGGGAAACACTCTTCAAGGCCCATACAATGGCTTAATGGTTGAACTAGTACGAGACTCAGATGACATAATCTATGATAGCTGGTTAATAAATCATGGAGATACTACAACTCATCATTTTACTAGTATTGAAGCTATCAATGGAATAGTAAGAATTAGAACAAGCTCACTATACATAGAGGAATGTGTCTTTGATTTAACAACTTTGGATATATATCCACTTTGGTCTTATTCACTCAACATACAATTGGAACAACAATACTATTTCAGCGTTGAAAGATTCTATGAATACTATTACAGCATTAACAAACTCTGCTTCATATTAAATAGTAGATATTTAGATCCTGACAATTACACAGTTAACCTTGTAGATTCCAATCAAGATACTGTTGAAACTATGTTGGATAATTTTGCAGTAAGCGATGTTTCTGAATTAGAAATGTATGTTGATGAAGGAGTATACGAAGGTGAATGGTATGAAATAAACTTCAACTTTTCAGGTTATGATTTAGAAAATGAAATTCAGATTCGGATGTATTATGATCACATACAAACAGAAAATATTGCTAGAGTTTTTCTTAATATTGGCTCAAAAGACATCTATCAAATCCCTATCGATTATCACCATTCACACTGGCCATTTTTATGGACAATTGAAGAAGAGTATACGTATATCTATTCTCCACCATTTAATTTTAAACCACTAATCTATACAATTGTATGTATTCTCTACATAATCGGATCTTTCAGTGTATTTAAGGCTTATAAACGCAAAAGAGCTAGAAATTCATCAGAATTCGAACTAAATAGGAACAAGGTTGAGTATTCTCCAAATCATTCATACAAAATTAATTTTAAGAGTACTGATATAAATTACGATTTAGTTACAAATGAAGCTGTTACAGTTGCTTGCTCAATTTGTATGCAAACAATAACCAACAAGGAGAATATTATACGATGTCCTTCATGCGATATAGCATTTCACAAAAATCATCTTTACCAGTGGGTAGTAGGAAATGGAACCTGCCCAGCATGTAAAGTGAGATTAAAGATTCAACAACAATAATTCACCTTTTTTTCTTTTTTTTTATTGGTATGTCTGTATGTTAGTTTTTTTAAATGCATTCGCAACTAACAGTTCAAAAGGAGTATACCATAAAAATGACACAAGCAGCTTACATCCTTCTAAACGTCCAATCAGGTATGTTAGAGAAAGTACAGGAAGGACTCAAAGATATGGTCGAAGTAACAGAAGTTTATGCAGTCTATGGCATATATGATTTAATAGTTAAGATTGAATTTGATACAATGGATGAACTAAAAAATCAAGTTTTGAACAATAACATAATCGTAGAAGGAGTAAAGAATTCTATGACTATGATCTGTGTTAACTAAACTTTATTCCTTTGAATCTCTTGGTTTTGATAAGATATTCTCAATTCTTTCTACTAGAACTGTAGCAGGTATATCAAAAGTAGTTATTTTTGCCCTTCTACCTCTTTTACCTTCTTCAATTGGTCCAACACTTTTACCAATTACACCAACTTTATCCAATGTTTCAATAGCAGATCGAAAGGTTGATTTTCCGCGAGATTCTTCTCCATATTCTTCACAGGTTATGAGATAGCTATCGTAACCTTCATCCACAGTAGTTGATGTTATTCCTTTCAATGAAAGTTTTCTAGCAACACCTAAAGCTGCTAATAACTCATGATCTCTAAGTTCAGCTAAAACATCTCTTCTCAGTTCAGGGTAAACATCTGCTTTTGCAGCTCTAATGTAATCAGGAACAATAAAATTTTCTTGTTTTAAGTCAGCCAATTTTCCAGATCGGTAGAGAATTTCAATCCCATGTCTAGCATTTTGTGATGAAGCACATATATCAGCTATAAGATTTAGAGTTTCTTCAGAGTAAGAAGTTGGATAGAGCGCCATGCTTGCTCGATACTCAAGGATCTCTAATAGTTGGTCTCTTGAGTAACCTGAGATATCCATTTGATCATGTATATGACCTGATAATGGAACATTAAGAAGAGACTTCCATTCAGTAGGCCTTGATATAATTATCGTTGAAATCATACTTTGTTCTGAGCCAAAATATTCTCCTGCATGAAAAATACTCAAGATATCTTCTGAATTTAACATATTTGCTTCATCAAGAGCAATTATCAATCTGATGTCCTCTCTTGATAGTCTTTTAACCAACATATCAAGAATTTCCTCATCACTGAATCCACGAGATTGGATATGAAAATGTTCTGACAAAATATTTCTTAATATAGCTGTTTTACTCCTAAATGAGTGGCAATTATAATATAGAAACTTTACATTTATGTTTCTGGAATTAGCTGTAGTTTCAAACCTTTTCATAGTATACTTGCATAAATTAGTCTTTCCAATTCCTGCGTTCCCTACTATAGCTACATTGACTGAAAAAGACCCTTCTGCACCCAATAAAGACCTAAAATTTCTAGCGAGTCTTTGTATCTCCTCTTCTCGTCTAGGTAGTTCTGGTGGAACATATTCAGGATAGAGAGTTGATTCATTTTTGAAAATAGACTTTCCGAACATTGCTTCTTCAACGAAATCAAAACCAGACATTGTATCTCCTCAACAAAAAATACATTTACTCTTTAATAAAAAATCTTCCGCTCTTAAAGGTTTTAGTACCATAATTAATTTTATTAGAAGTAAAAACACAATTTAAATTATTCATAAGGTGCATTTGATGGAAGAAAATCCTGAATTAGCTAACCTAAAAGTCCAAATCATTGACTATGATGAGGTTCCTGGTCATCTATTTCCATTCTTTGTATCTTACAGAATGTTTTTTGATGAACAGATTAAGTGTTATGGATTCTTCCTTAAGCAAGATCTTGTGGCTGTTACAGCTGTAATTCCGGATGAACCTGACTATGAAGGAGGTTTTGTTTCAGTTGGATGTCCAATTATCTATGTTTTTGAAGTTAGAGAGGATATGCGAAGGAAAGGTCTTGGTTACAAATGTGCTCAAGTTTTAATAAATAATGTAATTGAAGAAGACACCATACAGCTTTGTTGTTCACCTTTTGTTCAACCATTTTGGTCAAAAGTTGGATTTGAGATCATGTTTTTTGATCAATCTCTCTATATGAACAAAATGGTATTAAAAAAAGAAGAAATAGAAGATTAGTTTTGTTCTTTACCTTGGACCACCAGAAGATATTCTTTTCATGATCATTCCTTCTAATAAAAATGGATTTAAATTCATAGCTAGGTTGAGAGCTTCAGTTAGCCTTCCTTCACTGTTAGAATAAATGGTCATTAGTTTCTCATCTTTCTTGCAAAAGTCACCAATTTTCTTGTGGAGATAGACACCAGCTTCTTTGTGTCTTGGTGTCCCAGCTGCTTTAGCTATTCTTTTGACTGCCGAGTTCGACAATTTTACGATGTAGCCATCCTTTGGAGCTATGACATCAACTGTATATTCTCCAACAGCAATTTCTTCTACTGTTATAGATGCATTTCCACCTTGGACTCCAATAATTTCTTCCATTTTTGCTTTTGCTTTACCTTTAGTTATATAATCGGCGGCTAAAGTAGCACCTTGTCCAGCTGGTGCAAGTCCAGCTAGTTCAAATAAAATACCAGAAAGCTCATTACTTTTCTCAAAAACACTAGTTGGACCTTTACCAGAAAGAACATCTAGAGCTTCTCTAGCCTCAAGTGCTGGACCTATTGCTTTTCCAAGAGGTTGCTCACCGTAACTTAAAGCTGCTTCTATTTGAATTCCAAGTCTTCTACCAAGTTCAGTAGCTTCATGAGCATAATTTATTGCATCCTCTTTTGTTGGCATTTTTGTTCCCTCTCCTGTTGGAATATCAAGAACCATATGATCAACTCCTGTTGATACTTTTTTGCTAAAGATACTAGCAAGCATTTGACTATGGGGATCAATTCCAAGTGGTTGTTCAACTTTATGAATTACTATCTCATCGAGAGGAGATAAATCTAAAGTTCCACCCCAAACTAACATACCTCTAACCTTAGGTGCTATTTCTAATATTTCATCAGCAGAGAAGTTCACATCACAGAGAACTTCCATCGTATCAGCTGTTCCTGATGGACTTGTGATAGCTCTAGAACTTGTTTTGGGTATAAGTAAACCAGCTGCAGCTACAGTAGGAACAATCATAAGACTTACTTTATTTCCAGGAATTCCCCCTATAGAATGCTTATCATAAACAGGTTCCCCAAAATTAAGAGTTGTTCCATATTCAGCCATAAAGGTTGTAAGATACTGAATTTCATCCATATTTAATCCGAGATAATATTGAGCAAGTGTAAACATAGAAATTTCTAGGTCAGTATATTGGCCACTGCAAATATCATTGACAATAGTTCTTATTTCTCCCTCTTTCCATATACTTCCTTGTCTTTTATTCTTCACATATTCGATTGATGCTGGTCTTCGTCTAACGAAAACACTCACCTTCTTATTCTGAGCTACTTTTAGAAGTTCAAGAGTCCCAGATTTTAAACCAACAAAACCTGGTTCGATGAGTTCATCTGTGGCAATTACTTCACACATAATTTCGCCAGCATCACTTTTCACTTTTACATTAGCAGAATGCTTAATTTTTAAATCATTTAGTGTAGTTGTATTAAGTAGAGCAAAATCTCTTTCTACTTCCAAATCAACTTTTTTAGTCTTTAATGTAGTCATTAAAATCAATCCATAGTTTTTTACATTAAAATTCATTACTTTTCTTAGGAAGAAAAAAACTGTTAAAGAAACATATAACGTTTTCGTTTGGGGGAAAATTGGATAAAAAGAACTCTGAAAACTTATAAAAAATAAAAAGAAAGAGATGTGATTCTATTCTCTTTGAGCAATTTTTCTTGCCTCTAAGTAGAGTCTAAATCTCTGGAAAGCACGTAGTCTTATAGCAACTATAAGTCCTACTGTAATGAGAAGTATAGGGATCCATACTACCCATGTAGTAACTGTGTAAGGTAATCCCCATCCATGAAGCCTAATCAACGTCATGTTTACTCCTGCAAAATATCCTGTTCCATTTATAAAACTAGCAGAATAATACATCTCGTTAAGGAACCCTGTTTCCTTGTCATAGATCAGTTCTATGTTAGTTACATTGTTTATTTCTGTTATAATTGTATTAGAGTATCTTGCGACTGATTCTTCTATAGTCCATAGGGTTTTATTGATAAATGGAGAAGTGTCTAAATAATCAAAAAAGCTTGTTTCATTGTAAAAGAATATCTGACCATAGTGAGTTTCATTAAATTGTGTATAATTGTAATTTGCTTCATAATAGTCTAAAAATACTGTTGAGTTATAATATGGGTCAGTAAAGTTTTCATAATAATTTATTCCAATTGGTTGCACAAATTTGAAAACTGCTCTACCATGTGCTACATCATTAGTGTATCTAGCCATTACATCATTGACATAAATCAAACACCATACATGAGGTTGGGCTAATTGGTTTGAGGGATCATCCCCAAGACTAATAATAAGTTTATCTCCGATTTTAAGATTTTTATCACCTTCAGCAATATGGAAGTTATCAGTAATTTCTAATTCGTCAACTTTCCATCTGTATTTTTTATCTCCTCTAACATCATTATGATATTCATAAGCATCCAATTGTGTCATGTTTACGATACTAGGAGCATATACATCATGATGTATATCATCATTCAATCCGAGACTACCTTGTTGAATATGATTATAGACAGCTGAAGCAGTCCACATATTGGTTGAAGAAGAACTTAAAACCACTAAAATAGCGAGTAAACCAACGAATCTGCTTTTTTTCATATATATCCCTTTAATTACTAGTATATTTGTTTTATCGTTGAATATAACACATTTTTAACCTTATCGGTTAACCCTACAGAAAAAAATTTATGGAGAGATTGTGAAGTAAAGTCGTTTCTTATCTTTCCCTCTATTTTCCGTTTTTAGTGGAACAAAAGTACCAATTTCCTTTGTACTTCTTACATGAACTCCTCCATCTGCTTGACGATCAACATCTTCTATTTCCACTATTCTCAAAATTTTCACACTTTCTGGAATCAAGTTTACTTTTGTTCTAATCAGTTCTGGATCTTTCAGTGCTTCTTGTCTCTCTAAAAAAGAAACTGACACTTTGTGATCACCAGCTATAATTTCCCTAACAGCAGCTTCAATTTCCTGAACTCTCTCTTGTCTTAAATGATCAATATCGAAATCCACTCTACTTTTTTCAGGTGTAATATTTCCTCCTGTAACTGTTGTTCCATATTTTTTATACAGTATACTTGAAATTGTATGGATCAATGTATGCAGTCTCATCTGTTTATTTCTTCTTTCCCAATCAATTATCCCCTTCACTGTTTTTCCTATGTATGTTTCATCAGGAACTAATGAGAGTTTGTGATATACTTTTCCACTTTTAGAATACACATCAATCACTTCACATTGATAGCCATCATCAAACTGTAGAATACCTTGATCTGGCATTAGTCCTCCTCCTTTAGGTGCGAAAGCGGTTTTATCTAGAAGGATGGTATCTTCAAACACATCTATAATTTCTGCTTCAAATTCCCTGATGTAAGAATCTTGTTGAAAGAGTAGTTCAGTCATGATTGAATAAGAAAAAGAGAAATTAAAAAGGTTATGAAAGCAAGTTAAACTATTCCTCAAATACAGAAACTTTTGTCATTGAATCTACATCAATCAAACCGTGATCAGTTATTTTTAAGTGAGGAATTACTGGAAGAGAAACAAAAGCTAGAGCCATGAAAGGTTCCGAAATTGATGTTTCCAAATCATGCAAAGATTCATTCAATTGCTGGGTTTTGAAAACTACTTCTTCAAAAGGTAAACTACTCATTATTCCAGCAAATTCTAAGGGTAATACCGTTATTTTATCTTTGAAAACAACCACTTGCCCACCTTTTGCTTCCTTGATTGCAGAAATTGCTTTACACATCGATTGGTAGTCTGTACCTACACAGATTACTTGATGACTGTCATGAGCTATAGTACTAGCTAAAGCTCCCTCTTTTATCCCAAGTCCTTTTACAAACCCTTTTCCAATTCTTTGTTCGTCTGTATGTCTATTTACAACAACTATCGGTAAGATATCATTATCTAAATCTGGTACAACCTTATCATTTTCAACTTTCAACGAGTGTTTCAGATTATCTGTGATTAGAGAATTTTCATTGAGAGAGATAACTTTAACACTAACAGAAGTTTTATCTTTTACCAAAATCTGCAAATCCTCTATTTTAGGAATTTGAAGTTTAGAGACTGTATCTAGAATGAAATCAGGATAGTCAATCTTTTCTGAATGATATTCGATTTTGCCTTCCTTTGCTACAAGTTCTCCTTTAACAAAAACTAATTCTACATTGAAATCTTCCAGATTGTCTACAATAATGATATCAGCATTTTTTCCAGGTCCTAAACTGCCAATTTCATCATCAACTCTAAGATGAATCGCAGGATTAATTGTTAGCATTTGTATAGCTTCTAATGGTTCAATACCACTATTAACAAGAAGTCTATATGTATAATCAAGATGACCTTTCTCAAATAGATCAATTGGATTTCGATCATCTGATGAAATTAGAATATGTCTTGTGTCTATCCTTTGTTTGTTCAGTTCTGTCATTATGTTTACTAAATCTTTAGCAAATGAACCTTCTCTAACTTGGAGTTTCATCCCTAATCTCAACTTCTCAAGAGCTTCATCAAGTGATGATGCTTCATGATCAGAAACAATGCCTGCGGCAATATAGGTTTGAAGTTCTTTGCCTGAGAGGAGAGGTGCATGTCCTTCAACCAATTTTTTAGAATCCTTTGCAGCGTCAATTTTCTTAATTACTTCATCAAAACCAAGAAAAACTCCAGGATAGTTCATCATCTCTGCTAGAGCAAAAACCTCATCTCTTTTCATTAGTTCTTCGATATCATTTGCTGTAATCTCACTACCAGATGTTTCGAATCCAGGAAGCGAAGGAACACAGGAAGGAGCTTCAACAAAGTATCTAATTTTCTGTTTTATAACTTCATCAAACAGAACATCTAGACCTCCTAGTCCTGTTACATTAGCTAATTCATGAGGATCAATAACTGCAGCAGTTGTCCCATGTGTTATTACAGCTTTTGTGAATTCGGTAATTGTTAATTTAGAGGATTCAATATGGATATGAGATTCAATTAAACCAGGACAGATGATTTTCCCAGTAGCATCAATAACTTCAGTTTGTTCTCCTTCAAAATCACTAGTGTTAAGACCAATATGAACTATTTTCCCTCCAGACATTACTATGTCACCAATAAGAAGTTCTCTGGTGAAAACATTAACATATTTTCCACCACGAAGGATGATATCAGCTTTGGTTTGAGCCATAGCTCTTTTGATTATTTCACTTGTTTTCATTACGAACATTTTGTTATTTCTCCTCATCCATTATAAGTTTTCAGAATTCTAATTATTTAATTTTCAATTTGTTTACCACAAAAGGTTTTTTACACCAGGTTTTAATTGTTAGCTGAATACTTTGAAAATTAAAGTTATTACAGATTCTGCTGCAGATTTACCTAGTGAACTTATGGAAAAACATAAAATTTCCTTTGTTCCCCATATTGTACTGTTTGAAGATAAACCTTGGAAACTTGGAGTTGATATAGAAATCGAAGATTTTTATCTTCGTTTGAGAGATTCTAAATTCTTTCCATCATCCGCAAATCCAGAAGCATCAGATTTCCTGAATATAATCAAAGAAAGTTTAGAAAGCGGTGATTATGACCATGTTTTTTGTATTTCTGTTGCGAAAGAGCTTAGTGGTTCAACATATTCAGCTTATAGAGTAGCAATGAAGAAGCACTCGGAAAATGTAACATTAGTAAATACAGAATCAGCTTCTGGAGTTCAAGGTCTAATTACTCTTTATGTCTCAGAACTTGCTAAACAGGGGAAGAATGTAGAAGAGATAACTAAAATCATTGAAAATCTTATACCTAAGTATTATCTGAACGTGGGCTTTCATACAATGGATAACATCTATAAATCTGGAAGAATAAAGTCAAAATTCATTCTTTTTTTGACTAAAATGATAGGTGTTAAACCCATAGCTCAAATGGAAAGACCAGGAAAGTTAGTGTCAACAGTTCCAGTATTTTTTAGCAAGAAAGGAATGGTGAAAAAACTACTAAAATTAGCAATTAAAGGAACTGTAGCCGATATAAAATATAACTTAGTAATCTCTCATGTAGATAATTTAAGAGGAGCTCAGTATATTTTAGATAATTTGAAGAAGAACAGGAAAATTGATAGATCATTCATAACATTCGCCTCTCCAATTATTGGGAGTAATACTGGAATGGGGACTATTATTGTATCTTTACTTCCTTCTTTGGACTAAAATAAAATGATTATCTTCCAAGTTTAAGAAGAAATTCATTAAATTTCTTTGCCATAATTTCTTCATTATCCATTTGAATCCTATGAAAGGTTGATTTTAATTCAACTATTTTTGAGTTTTCATTTGATAAGAACTTCTTTGAAACTTCAGGGTCCACGAAATAATCTTCTTCAGCTACATACATCAACATGGGTACATCAATTTCACTCAATCTTCCTTGAATAGAGTACTTGATAACAAACTCGAAAACATACCGTCTTAGACACCAAGCATCATTTTCTCTTAGTTGCTTAGCAGCCCATCTTACATTTTGAGTTTCTTCAGGTTTTTTAAATTTTAATAGAATATTCATGAAGAAGAGAATCAATCCTTGAAAGAAACCCATAATAAAACCAGGTAACCAGCTTAACCATGGCAACCAGAAAGGTGTCTTATACTTCTCTTGAGGACTAATAGCTGCAATTAAGTCTGGTTTCATACCTTCTCCATTGATATAGTAACTAAAGGCTTGAGAAGCTCCTGAACAGCTTCCAAAAAGGATGAACTCTTTTTCTTTAAAATTAAGAATTCTGATCACATTAGCAAGTTCTTCATTATATGCATCTGGAGTGAAATAACCTTTTTTATGAGGTGTTTTTGACTTCCCATAACCTCTTGGTTCATAGATAAAAATATTGCCAAATTTTGAAAGATTCTTAGCCAACTCTGTAAACTCATCAATAGTACTCAACCAACCAGGAATGATTATTACTTCTCGAGATTTATATTCCTCATTTTGAGATCTAAACTTAGCAATTCTTACTTCTATTGGTGGATTTTCATTTGTTTGTATAAACTCTATTTCACTCATCAATGTAAGAATTAGTTATCTCAATATATGAGTTTCTCTTGAAGAAAAGAAGAAAAAAAGAAAGAAATTAGTTTTCTGGGTTTTCCTTGTGACATAGCCACCAATCAAGACATGTTATAGAGTCATCTGCTAATCTTTCCTTAGCTGTTTCAACATCTTTTGCAGGGGGAACTATAACATCATCTCCAAAGAGCTCATTTTCAGGCCAATTTGCAGGTATAGCTACATCATACTTTGTTGCAACCTTCAATCCCTTAATCATTCTTAGGATTTCTTTCATATTCCTACCTAGTTCTGAAGGGTAATACAAAATTGCTCTAATAATTGATTTGGGATCTATTATGAAGACAGCTCTAACTGTGTTGCTACCTTTTGCATGAAGCATTCCAAGTTGTTTAGCAACTTCACCATGATCTGCAATAATGGGGAATTTGATTTCAACAGCCATATTTTCTTTAATCCAGTCAACCCATTTTATATGACTGAATACTTGGTCAATACTCAAACCCAACAGTTCTACATTCATAGACTTGAATTCATCATAGTACTTCTGAAAAGAAACAAACTCGGTTGTACATACTGGTGTATAATCTGCAGGATGACTGAATAGAATAAGCCATTTACCTTCATAATCTCCAGGGAGTTTTTTCATACCATGGGTTGTTCCAACAACCATTTTTGGAAATTTAGTATTTATTAAGGGTATTTTTCCTGTCTCTTCATATTCTTTTATCGACATTTAATCACCGCGATAAACACATATGCTCAATTATTAAATATTTTCAATTACCCAAAAAAATGCATCATCATTACTCTATTCTTTCTGTTTTTGAATCTCATCGGCACTTGTTTTTCTACTGAAAAGCATCGCCTTGATAAAACCATGTATAATATTGAATCGAGGAACAGCTTTACAATATACTTTGTATGGATAACCATATAGTCCCTCGAAAAAGTGGTCTTTTTCTAGAGATGCAAACATGAAAACTATCAAAGCAATACCTGCTAAAATATTAGATAATAATGAATGTAGATAGAGTATCATTGAGATTGAAATGCACATTAATCCTAAAGATATTGGATGTCGAATATAAGCGAAGACAAGTAAATTTGTAAAACTATTTAGGTTATCAGTTCCTCTTCTACGAACCCATCTTCTTCTTGCTGAAAGTGTTCCTAAGAGAATGAGAGATAATGAAAGAAAAGCAAAAGCTAAACTCATAGATAGATAAATAGCTTCCTCATCACCAACTTCGTAGATATAAGAATAAGTTCCTGTTAAACTTAGAGCAAGTATTAGAAGTATAAAACCTACTACTTGCAGGAATTCATACCTAATTCCACGTGAAATAGTAATAATAGACCATATAAACAGAACAAAAGAGATAATACCTATTAAAGTCCAGAAAGTTATTGGGTCTATCACAAATGGTAGTTAGTTTCTTTATTTTTGAGTTTTTCTACGAATAAACTAAATTATCCAGTAATTTGAACAATTTTTATTAACCTCTATTGTAATTGTGCAACATGAGTGAATCTTCTATTTGTTTCCTACTAATACATGGTTTCACAGGAGCCCATCATGAAATGGTTCCCTTAGCTGAATTTTTACGAGAACAGGGTTATTCTTTTAAGAATATTACCCTTCCAGGGCATGAGACATCAGTTGATGATTTAAGCAAAACCAAATGGACTGAATGGATAGATTTTGCCCAATCGGAACTAGATATACTAAAGGAGAAATTCGAGAGAGTATATGTTTGTGGTCTTAGTATGGGAGGAGCTATTACTTTACTACTAGGTTCTAGAAATAGAGATTTAGCAGGTATTATTCCATTAGCAGCAGTTCACAAAGTTCCAGATTGGAGAATGTATCTTATTATAGGAGTCCCATTTCTAGGTTTGATTTATCCAAATCATAAGAATGAAGAAAGAGGATGGGAAGATCTAGATGCTCTATCAACTCATGAAAGCTATGGTTATTATCCGATAAAAGCAATAAAACAAGTTTACAAACTTCTTAGAGCGGTTAAAAAATCAATTCATGAAATAGAAGTTCCTATACTTGTAGTTAATAGTAAAAATGATCCAAGTATTCCTGTTCAATTTGGAGAGAATATTCTGGAAGCGGTAAAATCAACTGACAAAACCCTTGTAGTAATAGAAAAGGGAGGTCATGTTATTCCAAAAGATGCTGGAAGATTTCAACTTTTTGAAGAAATAAAAAAATGGATGAAGAAAAGAGTATAAAATAATTATAAGGGATTCTTGTGTAGTTGTGTAATTAACATTGTGGGGGAAGTGAACAAAGGCAGGAAGGATGGAGGGGAAGAAGAGGTTGGATAGGAGTTTAAACAGACAAAAACTACCCTTAAGTGTATAGGAGGGAGGAAATATTACTGGAGTTTTTATAGCAAAATATAGCTAAACTGATAATGCCTCAAGTGTTGAGAGTAGAGCATATTGAAGTGGGGAAGAACAAGGAACTTAGTAGAGTATGTCATCAAACTAAGAATCTTTACAATCGCGCGAACTATCTACTGAAAGAAGTCTTGAAGAATGAGAACAAAGTCCTGTTCTACTACGATCTCAACAAACTCCTCAAAGAAGAAGTATGTTACAAAGTTCTTCCTGCCCATACTGCCCAACACACGCTCAAACTCCTCACTCGGAACTGGAAAGGCTATTTTCAAGCAGTAAAGGAATGGAGAAAGGATTCAAGTTTGTTCTTTGCTCCCCCTCGCTCTCCTGGATATAAAGCTAAGAACGGGGAAATAATAGCTATCTTCTCCAATCAACAAGCAAGGATCAAGAATGGATGGCTAGTGTTACCGAAAAAAGTAGACTTCACGTACAAGACCCGAATGACAGTTAAAACCAAGCTGAGGGAAGTACGTATCATCCCTAGACGAGTGGGATATACCCTAGAGTTAGTTTATTTGAAAACCATCCCTGACCTCAAGAAGAACAGGAAAAGGAAAGGAGCGATAGACTTAGGGTTGCACAATCTCGTGACCTTTGTGGATAACCTCGGAAACAGACCGATTGTTGTCAAGGACCACGGGAAAGGAATCAAAAGCATAACACAATATTATTTGAAAAAACAAACAAAGTTAAGAGAACAGTATGTTCAACAGCAGAAACAAAAGTTGAAAGGAAGCAAGATCAAATTGAGTTACGGAACCAGTTTCTACTGTCTTCGTGAGAAGTGGCGCAAGAAGCTTAAGGATGCTATCCACAAGCTCACCTACTACCTTGTGGAATTATGGGTAGAACGAGGGCTGGAAGAAGTGGTGATAGGCTACAACGATTTGTGGAAACAAGGGATGCATTTCTGGAAGAAAACCACACAGATGTTCGTTACTATCCCTTTTTTGAAAATCATCCACATCTTGAAATACAAGGGTGCAGAGCGAGGTATAGTGGTGGAAACTATTCCTGAGAATCATACTTCCAAGTGCAGTTTCTTAGACAATGAGTTCCCCCAACATCATCCTACTTATGCAGGGAAAAGAATTAAGCGAGGGTTGTTCCGATCTGCTCAAGGGTACTTGATCAATGCTGATGTCAATGCAGCGTACAATATTTTAGTCAAAAGCGATCCGAAAGCTGTACCTAATCGTACAGTGAACGGGGTAGGAGGGTACGTGATGTACCCCTTAAGAGTGAGTATCGAACATCCCAATGTTCCTTTACGATGACCTCTAATAAAAGTTGTGCGTAAATACACAATTACACAAAACTATATCATAGATTATCAAGTAACCCATATATCTCATCATCAACAGTACTTAACTTGTGTTGCAAATCCTCTACAAGTTTACGTTTTTTCTCCATTGTTTCAAAAAGATTATTCATTCTCTCAACATACTTCGCTCTCATTTTTCCTTCATCACCTTCAGAAGTGAGAACATTTATTGATTGAGTGATTCGTTGATATTCTTGATCTATTCTACCTAAATTAGCTTGTTCTGAATTGATTTGTTCATTGATTTGATTCTTATCCTTTCTCATTTGTTTAATCTTCTTTAGCACTTGAATTTGTTTTTCAGTTATTGTTTCTAGTTTTAGTAAATCATCAAGATACTCATCAGAAATAGATGCTATAGAGACACTTTCAGATGTTTTACGCAAAGTTGGTATTTTTACCTTTTTAGTTGTTTTAGCATCTACAACAATCTTAGAACGGAAGTAATTTGCAGTTTCTTTAGTTTCAAGTTTGAACTTCTTCTTATCTATTTTGTAACCGTATAACTTAGGAACTTCACAGATGATTGTTTTCTCTTCGTCGCCTTTATTATCAATTTCTAACTCATAGATTGTTTCATTTAGATAGGTTTCCACATAATAATGATCAGATAAAGAAATTCCTACCTTCTTAGTTGTTGAATTTTCAATTTGCTTAATTGAGATATCTTGCTCAACTAAATATGGGATAATCTGTTTTTCTTCCTTGGGTACTTTATCTAACATTGCCTCTCCTGCATAATTTCCCTTTTCATATATGGTAACAGGACCTGCTTCCCACCCATAACCTGTCAAGTTCTCAACTTCTATTGCTTTGAAGGGATGAGTTACATGTTGAAACTTATTATAGATGTTTATTGTTTCTTTAGGTAATTGCTTTGAATGGAGTAACAAAAAAGCTGATTCACCTTTCTTGATTGTGACTAGCTGCTTAAGACTAAATGAAACACTTTCAGTTGTATCTACAATTTCAGCTGCTTCTTCTGCACTTGGTTCATATTCATAGAGATCATCCATATCTTCATCTGCAGCAAAACCAACTCCTTCAGCCATAGATTTTTTCATGCGTGCTAATCCTCTCTTTGGAGCAGCAGCAGGTGCAGGAGCTGGTCTTTCATCACGCATCTCATAGCTTGTTTCTGGTGTCATTACACTTATTCCAGTTTGTTTTGGACGTTCTATATACGGACGATCAATTAACCATGGAGAGCTAACATCATATCTAAAGGAAATTGGCAATCCAGTAATAAGATGGATTTTTGCATCAATCCAATCTTGTTGAGAATTATTTGTAACCAAACTCCATAATTCAAACATAACATTTTTCTCATCAATAGCATAAATTCGATATGAAGATAACCAAGCAGGTAGCTCAGTTAAATATGAAACATTTACAACATTTTTACCTTCTTCAGTGAAAGAGATTTTAATATTTTTTACATTCTCCTTTTTACTCTTTGAAAGCAAATCAATCTGGTCACCCAGATTCTTGATGAAATATTCTTCAATAGGAAGTATATATTTAATAGTATCAGCAGGAATCGGATGTATCCCTAAATCACCTGTCATTAGAAGAACAATCATATTTTCCTTGCCATTCTCAGATTCAACATATTGATAACCAACCAATTTTCCTTCCAATTCACCAATTTTTACTTTTGAACCAGACAACAAATTTAGTATTGATGCAAGAGCATTTCCATCTTGATCAATTTCTATTCCTTTACTACTATCTGTATCAAATGCAATTGATGAAAGCATTGCTTCTCCTTCTATTTCTACATGAAAGGTTTTTAGGAAGTCATCTTGATTTTTAACTAATACTGGAAAGAGAACCTCTTTCGCATCGCAAGTAGCTCGTGATGAGAGCCACCCTACACCCATTTTATAGAGTGTAACTTCATTTACTTCAAATACTACCATATTTACCATTTGAGATATAACGTTATCAAATAAAAATGTTATTAGAAAACTAACATGTATTGTATTTTGGACATACCTCTAATTACTTAATTTTGACTGAGAATAATTTTTCTTAACTCTAATATATCATTCAATATTAGATAAATAGCATTATCTAGAGTTCTAAAAACATCTCCTACTGAAATCATTAGTTTGAGATTCTTTCTGTCTTCTGTTTCTTGAAATAGGAATTTCTTTTTTTCTAAAGATAATTGCTCAGCTCTCTCAGTTGTAACGAAGAAGATTTTTGCATTTTTGTCTAGTTTAAACAGACTATCGATATTGTCTATATGTTTTTGGCAACTTCCCTCTTCTTCACAAGAAGCCAGATATACATAATAATCAATTTCTCTGAAGTAGTCTATTCCTTCGATCATCTCTAGATCAAAAAGGAGAGTTAAGACTATCCTCATGAAGTATGTATCTATTCGAGTTATGAATTCGTTTCTATCCAGTTGGTAGATAAAATCAATATTCTGAAAATGGAAAAGAGATTGGATGATAAGATTATATGATAGAGTATCTGAAGATATAATACCTATTTTCGTTCTTCGGTTGAGGAGGTTAGATATTTGTTGTATAGTATTAAATCTTGAAGCTATATCCCTAACTATATCTTCAATGCTTTTGGATTTGATCTGGTCATCAAGAATAACATTTTCAATTAGCATCTCACTTAGTTTGAGAAGTTCTTCATCTCTAACATCTGCTATATCCTGAAATTCTTGAAGAAAAATATCAACCGTTGTAAATATTTGTGAATGACCAAATTTAACTTTTTCATCGCATTCTTTTCGATAGAAAATAAGTAGCTGGCAAAAGGACTGAATATTCTGATCCTTTGTTCTTGGATCTTGAACCATAGAATCTTTCTTTCTAAAAGTTACAATTAGCAAATGGTATTTCTCGTAATGAGGAATTGGTAAAGGACCATATATCTCTAGATGGGGTGAAGAAGCGGATACAACAGGGCTATAGAAGTTTCCTATACCTATAATCTCTTCTTTTGAAATATCAGGAATTGGAATTGTACTCCTAAGTGTCATTCCATTCTCGTCAAGAACTAATAATGCAATATATGGTACGAATAGAGGAGAAGACATTAACATCAAACCGCTTCTTGCTTACTTATCTGTTTAGAAACTGAAATTAAAAACTATTTGTATCAAGGCTGAGATTTTTCTAGATAATTTTGATAGACTTCATCTATCGCAATCCTAGTTTTCCTTGGACTTTTCTCAAATATTGTGAAGAGGAATGTAAATATTAAAACCAATCTACAGAGACGGATTAAATGATATCCAATACTGGCTCGAAAAATTACTGTTTCTACAATTGCTTTTTGAAAACTATAATACAAAACATCGTATTGGAGCATAACTGTAGACCTATATGGTAGTCTGAAGAAGAGACTTTGTTCCCAGAAGATGTAAGGTGTCAGCCTGACATTTACCGCTAGTTCCATTGCGAAAGCCATTAGAATAGCAATGAAAATCAAAACAAGCCTAAAAGCTCTAAAATCAGATTTTCGGATGAATTTTATTCCGTCAAACCACTTAATATCATGCATAGCTACTATAAACGTTACAATAACATATATCCATAAAGGAGGTGATTCTTGAATATCTATCCATGTGAGAGCATATCCTTCAGTATCAAAGAATACAGGTGTTACTAAACTTAAGAAACCTGTAATGCATGCAACAAGTGACATAGAGGAGGATAATCTCATCAAAAAATGGTATTTGGGAGTACTTATATACTTTCCTTTTTCTCTTCAACCGGAAATAACACAACTCCACAAATTTAAATAATACTTTAAGATGGTTAGATTATAATGATGGATGAAATAGAGTTAAAGCCTGAAACAGGGATTAAAAATTCAATCAGGAAACACATAACAAACTCATCTCTTGTTTATGTTTTAGCAATGATGGTTAGTATGTTCACATTCCTATTAGCTTCTGGACCTGCAATTGTGTATGTAGACATCGGACTTAGTGTTGTTCAAAGCCTAGCGATATTATGGTTAGCCTATGGACTATACTCTTTTCACAAAGATGAAGAGAATAAAACAATTTTCATAACCAGTATCACCATTGGAGTAGCCGCAATTATTTTGTTAGTATCTAGGTTTTTAGGTATTCTCTATGCAACAGGTGTTATATCATTTGGTATCATTAGTATAGGTGATCCTGTAGCTCAAGTTCAACTACCTGTAAATATCACTTTTATTGTTTCAGCTGCAGTTTTCACCGGAGCGTTCTATATTCTCAAAGGAGAAGTAGACAAATATGCAGCAGACAGAAGGAATATCTATAAAGGACAACTATCACTTCCCATAGGTTTTGCATTATTATTCATCTATCTAACAATTGAAACCATAATTCCTCAGGAAACCTATGCCTACTTCGTTGGTGAAGGTGAGGATGCAGAGCTATTTGTAGAAGAAGGATTTCAGGTTCTTCTCTGGGTTCAATACTTCTTCAGTATGGGGAATTTAGTTATGATTGTCTTAGGTTTTTGGTATCTAAGAAGAGCTTTTGCAACTCTAGATAAAATCCCAGAAGAGCTATTCCAAAGAATAGAAGAAGCCAGAGCTCAGCAAGCACAAGCTAGACAACAAGGAGGAGGTATGTTTGGTGGAAGAAGGGGAGGATTGTTTGGAGGGTTAGCTCCACCACCACCTGTCAAACCCGCTGTTCAATCAGAGGAGAAAATAGAAGACATCTTAATCGATGATCCATCAATTCCAAAGAAGATGTTTTGCGTAAAATGTGGTTTAGAGCTTGATGAAGATTCAGCTTTCTGTGGAGACTGTGGAGAACCTAATCCATATCTGAAAAAGGGTTAGAAAATTGAGCGAAAGATCCGATATTACCAAACATCTGGTTTATAGTGCGTGGATATTAACAATTCTTCAGATGTTAAAGGTTGCTGGAAGCTACATTTTTGGTAAATATGCAATAGAACTTGTATTAGTAGTTGATGCTGCTTTTGATTTTGCTCTTATACTCTTTTCAATAGGCTTGATAAGATTGGGCCTATCATTAAGTGAGAACATCAAATGGAAACTTCCAAGTATTTTTCTAATATCATCAAGTCTTATCGATATTGTAGCATTAATATTAGCGTATATCAACTTAAAAGCTAGCTGGAACATGAAACCATTCATTTATGTTCGACTCTCATTTATAGTTACATACTTTATTGTTTTAGCCGTAGGCTTTATTTTTCTAAGGAATACAATTAATTCTCTATTCAACAATAGTTACTTACCTAGAAAAGGACAATGGTACATCCCAGCAGGTATTATAGTGTTACTAGCACCAGCGATTATTAACTGGTATAGTGTGCTAATTTATCCGTTAGTATTATATGCCTGGATTGAAAATGTTTCACTAATACTTTTCTTATTTGCTGCTTTTCTTATAATTTTAGGTTTCTTTGGTTTATCATCAACATTGAATATGTTCAATTCAGAAAAGTATACTATAGAAGATTACTCCTTAGATTCAGATGATGCAAATTATATTGAAGATGTTGAGCTCCTTGAAAATGAGATAAAGGGTGAGGATAATTAACCGCAAACAACATTCCAAATTTATTATCAATAGTTCAGTTTTGGTTTTCTTCTTCTATGTACTTGTAGCAGCTAGTTCAAAGTTTTTTCAAGATACTATGCTTATAGGATGGAAGGCTCAGCAAATTCCCTTAATTCCAATAATTCTTGGCTTAGTAGGGTTTTGTTGGGGCGTTTTTAATCTGACCTATGATCCTGTTGTAAAGTGGGAGAGAAGTAAAAAAACAATAGGATTTATTTTTGGGGGTAGTGTGGGACTTCTCCTATCTCAAATCAGTTTGATAATTGGAGAATTCGTGTATACTATAGCTTTCTTCTATATTTTTGCCATATTACAGATTCTCTCTCTTCTAGCAATATCAATAGGCTTTTACTTCTTTTACAGAGATCTCGTTACTTTGTATATAAAGAAACTCATGCCGAGAAATCCTTTACCATTTTTATCAATTGCTTATCTTATTCAAGCTCTTGCTTATAGTTCTTTTACAGTAAGTGTTCTTGCATTAGGCATTCTTTCAAATGAAACCATTTATACAGTTTTTCTCATAATAGGTTTTGTTTTATTTGGGTTATTCTTTGTTTCTCTTGCAATAGGTACATATCAGTTATACCTAGCTTTTAGAGCTTTTCCTGAACTAGGTGATTATCTAGAAGAACAGATGTACAAAAAACAATCACCAAAGAAGAAAACTAAATCCAAACAAGTTACAGAAATAAGATCAAAATAGCATTCTAGCTGTTTGGATTAAATCGTTAATTTTTCTCTCAACTTGATCAGTTGATGAAAGAATTGCAAAAGATACCTTAAATTGAGGTTTTTCTTCTAGAAACTCTACCAGATAAGAAAGAGTGTTAGCTACATCCTCTAGGGAATCTTGAGATATCTCGGATTTAACATTAGCTAGAAAAGTGATGAACATATCGTTTTTCCTTTTTGAAATCAAGATTTTTATCATCTTGACTAACCTATCACTTTGCAATGGGTCAAGAGGATCAAAAATGAAGATGAAAGCTTCTGGCATCTCAAATAAAAGATTAGCTAAAGAAATCATATCTCTATTATAATTTATCAACATGAATTGACAGTTGTATATTTCATTCCCAATGTTTTTTTGAAAATCAATTGGCTCATACCCTCCAGTATAGTTAAAAGAAGGACTTAATCCTGCTCTTGCAAGATAATCATTTAGTACATCTTCTACAATATAGTTATTTCCATAAACAGAAATTTTGATTTTAGGTGAAACTCTTTCTGGAGTATCACTTCTAATCTCTTCAGTTCTTCTAGAAATAGTTGCTTGAACCACTTGAGAATATCCATCAGGAGCGATTCTTTGATACCATTCAATAAATGACTTCTTTATTTCATCAACAACATCACCTACCAATTCAGGTGTTATGTATAATTTTTTACCTTGAACGGATAATCCATAAGCCATAGGAAACTTGTTTATGAAATTAGTGAAATCCTCCACGTTAATATTAAGAATTGAACAAATCATATCCAATTCCCAGATAGTTTTCTTATCGATAAGTGAAAGAAAATGTTCTGCTAAGGAGAATTCGACGTTTGAACTCATTGTTTCTCCTATGTTTTAGTAGTTTAAAATCATTTCTGCTATAACCCATTTTGTTCATACATTAAAGTTTTAAATATCACGTTCAATGAGAGTTCAAATATTAATGGTGTTACTATGGTAATGTTTGAACACTTTCAATGGTGGACCTATTTAGCACTCTTTGGGGCAGGACTTCTTAGTGGAGCTGTATCACCAACTTTTGGAATTGGTGGAGGTTTACTAAATGTACCAATCCTACTTATTGCCTTCAGTGGTTTGCTATTAGATAAAGTTGGAGATCCTGAACTACTTGGTGCAACAGCAACTGCAACCTCTCTTGGTGTTATTATTTTTACTGCTTTGAGTGGTTCTATTTCTTATATAAGAGAGAAAAGAATCGATTATGCTTTAGCGGTTAGATTTATGGTTTTTGCAATTCCTGGTGCAATATCTGGGGCATTATTTTCTCAATGGTTAAAAGTTCAAGAGGTCAATAAAGATGTCTTTCAGATTATCTTTGGTGCAACGATGATTGCTATAGCATTATACAAATTAACTACGATCTTCATTGCTTGGATAAAAAAACGGAGAGGTCTTGAAACAGAAACGGATGAGTGTTTAGAGGAAGATTGTGATAAAGAGCAGATGGCTAGACCTTGGTGGAAAAGAACAACATTCTATAGAGATTTTGAAGATAAAAGAGGTGTTAAATTCAAGTATAGGGCTAAACTTATCCCTGGAATTTTCATTGCAATACTTGGAGGATTTGTTGGTGCAACTCTTGGACTTGGTGGTGGCGTTATCTATGTTCCAATCCTAACAATGGCTTTGGGTGTTCCAGCAGCTGTAGCAACTGCAACATCAACTTTTACAATATTGTTTGCCACACCATTTGCAGTTCTCATAAGATCTTTTGACATATTCGGTTCAGGAGTACCTACCGGAGCTTCTATTCAGTGGGATATTGTCTTATTAATGGCTGCAGGTACAGTTATAACGGCAAATATAGTGCCAAGGTTTCTACATAGGATAAAGTCAGAGATAATTCTAGTAGGATTTTGGTCTTTAGCAACTTTTGCAGCAATAAGGGTTCTTTTGAAAGCAATAGGACTTATAAATTGGTAGATCAATCTTTCAGAATCCTAACCCTATCCCCTTTTTTCAATTTATCTTCAAGCTTCTTTGGATATCCATTTTCATCAAATGAAGATACTAGTTGACAATTAAATTGATCCTTAATAAGTTCCTTATCCATAGATACACCCATTTCCAAAAGGTTGTAAGATTTTGAGCCAGAACGATAATTACTGGGTGATTTGAAGCTGAGTAATTTGAAGTTAGATTCAATTAAATTTAATATCTCTTGACTTGCATAACCTTCACCATAAGGAGTTTTAAAAGTAGAAAATCTATATTCAAAATCTTCAGATAAAATTAGAGATATTTTTTGCAAGATTTTAGATGCTTTTATTTCAACTAAAAAGTTGATCTCATGTTCAACTGTTTCAGGTCTTTCTGTATTTGGACGAACTGTTAAACAAGGTTTTTGCAAGTACGCAGCTTCTTCCTGTAATCCTCCAGAATCAGTCAAAACTAATAAGCAATTCTTGTGTTTGAGTAGTTTTAGTAAGGAAGGATAATCTACTGGCGAAAACAAATAAAGTTTCTTGTTTTGCTTCATTGTTTTGTGCAAATCATATTCTTCTATTTTTTTCATGGTTCTAGGATGTATAAGTAGAACGATTGAGTGATCCTTGAATTCTACTAGTGCTTTCACAATTTCTTCTAAGTTCTCTTTGTTTTCTACATTTGAAACTCTATGAATTGTAGCAAGAACAAAGAAATCATTAACTTGTTCTAGAATGATATCAGCAGATTTTGTATCTTTTTTGTGAATCAAAGTTTTGAAAATACGAATTGAATCAATTGTTGTATTTCCTGTTTGATGAATTCTCTTTGCTTCAATTCCTTCATTATTTAGGTTAATTACCGCTCTTTCAGAAGGTGCAAACAGAATTGAGGACATGTGGTCAACTAATCTTCTATTTCTCTCCTCTGGCATAGTAAGATCAAAGGATCTTAAACCTGCTTCAACATGACCATATGGAATCCCTGTCTGAATACATGCTAAACTACTGGCTAATACACTAGTTGTATCACCCACAGATAATACTACTGATGGTTTTACCTCTAAGTAAACTTCTCCAAGTTTCTCTATCATCTCACTAAGCTGTTTATGTGGTATTTTTGTTTTAACTTCAAGATTATAATCAGGAGATCGAAGACCTACTGATTTAAAAATTTCTGAAGAAAGATTCTCATCATAATGCTGACCTGTGTGAATTATAGTATGTATAATTTCTCTTTTTTCAACTTCAAAAATAATCGGGGCTAGTTTGATTATTTCTGGTCTTGTTCCAAGAACAAACGCAATAGATAGCATTAAATGAAAATATTATTTTCAAGATATAAGTTTTGGTGCAAATGTCAAGCAATTAGGTAGAAATTTTTTTCCAATAAGTTGATCATATCATCAACCTGTTCTTCAGACGGTAATCTATTAGCTTCAAAATCAACAAGATATTTGTCCAATTCTGAAAGAACTGTATTTGTTGTTTTATCTAATCGATCCCCTGAGATTTTCGACTGAACAATCATAAATATCTTTTCACCAGCATAGAAAGAAAGTGTAGAGGAAGTGGTTTTTAGCTCCTTAAATTCTTCTTTGTCTGTCGTAGCAACATAGTCATGTATGAAGTGAAAAAGCCCTGATAGATACCCAGAAGCAGCAATAATCTTTTCCTCAAATGAAATCCTTCTTCTTCTAAAAGGAGAATAACCAAGGAGAGGATTTCCTTCCCTATCAACAACTATTATTGTTTCAATACCATGTGAAACAGATTGACTCTGATAAATCGCTATTATTGATACTATGAAGAAAGAGTAAACTATCTCAAAAATAGCAAAAGTATTTTCATTCATACCGTTCTCTGTTACTTTTCTTCTCACAGTCATAAGAAATGCTAAACCAAGTAACATTAAGAACACAGTAAAAGTAATAATAGTTTTCCATCTAATTCTGTTATTCTTTGAAATAAGTGATAGTTTGAGATAACGAATGAATACAGGAATCAGTAGGAAAGCACTACACAAAACAATGAATCCAAAAATGAAACCATAAAACTCTGTAAACAATCTACCATATATGGAAATGGTAAGAGTTCCAAAACTGAAAAGTGTCGCTTCTAGTGGAATAACAATAAAATAGAGAACTAATAGTGTTAAACTTGCAGCAATAATTCTACTAGCTCTTGGAGGAACAATCATGGATTGCTCTAAACAAGATGCAAATAGAAATATCATGGCTAAAGCGTGCGTAACATTTAGCAATCGAAAAAGAATGGTATCATTACCAACAGGTGGCAGCATATCATCAATTCTTTGCAATACTCCATATTGGTTTGTTAAAGCATCCATCAGTTGAAATAAACCAAAAGAAATCAAGAAAATTGACCAAGGGATATAGAATGGATTTTGTCTTCGTCTACCAAAGAAAATAGCCACAATAAAACCACAGAATAATGCAACAGCTACAACATACTTCAGAGTTATGTATAATTGAGCTTGCATGTTAGAACCCCTTAATCCTTTCCACTAATAATAATAATATTAGATACCAGATTTAAAAAACTTGCTAGTTTCACCAATTTATGTTAGTTGTCTACAGTATCTGTTTTTTCATCTGTAATTTTTTCATCATCCCACATTTTGCCAACACTTTTTTGTTTTCTAATATTGAAGAAAATAAAAATTGCAGCTAAACCACCAAATAGTATGGCTAACAACCAGAAACCAAATCTAGAACTCTCTACTTCCCTTTTAACATTTAATCTGATCTCTCCGATATCAGTGATCCAATTATCTCCATCAGAAACTGCAATTTTCAAGTAATATGAACCAGGTTGAACATCTGTTACATTCCAGAAATAACTTGTTTCATCAATTAGGTTGTCTGCAAGAACAGTCCATGTAAAACCATCAGCTGAGACCAAGACTGAACAATTTAGATTCTCATCTTCCAAATCAGACATAGTCCATTCAATTGTATAATTATCAAATACTTGGTTAGGACTTCTAGGTGAGAATACTGTAATTGAAGGTAGACTATTTGAGTATGTTAACTGAGGTCCTTCAGCCATGAAAACTAAGGCATCAAACACCATCTCACAATTAGCTAATATTCCATTTCCAGAAGGATTGTAGTAGTCAAAATAATTACCATTCCATACAGTTTCATAAACTTCTAGTGTAAAACAAACAATATCATGGAAAAGATAACAGTAATCAGTCCAAACACCATTTGCTAAATAACCAGCTGTTTCATTCCAGAAGGGGAATAGTGTCAAAGTCTTTAGTTCAGCCATTAGTGCATTATATTCAACTTCATCTTTTGTTGGTAGAGAACCATTGTTACCCCATGGAGGAATAATAGCTTCAATTCCACTATGCATACTTAAAGCAAAATTGAAGAAATGTTGTTTCATAAAATCTCTAATGGCACGTGTTTCATTTTCACTGAATGGTTCTGGTCCTCGATAAAGAGGATTTATCTTATCTGGAGAAGAACCTGTTCCATTCCAAAAAGCTCCATAGTTACGATTCAGATCTACACCTCCAGGTAAATCTTCACCTATTGAGAAGTCACCATCAAGGTCTTCTTGCACAATTTCAGACGCATTAGAAGTTTCATTCCAGAAATAAAGTCGTTCTAGTTCATCATCGAGGAAACCATCCAGGTTTTCGTCAGTTGTGTTATCTCCCTCATCATCAATTGGTCTGAGATTTTTTCTTTGTTCAGGATAGAAATGCATGATTGAGAGACCATCTGGATTAAGCATGGGTATAACATAGATTTCAGTTGTAGTTAGAAGATTTTCATAAAATCCAAACCCAGTCTCATATATAATCTTATCAATGAAATAAAGGCAATTTTCAACAGAAATCATTTCTCGAGCATGATGAGCTCCAACAATATAGAATTCTGTTTTGGGAGTAGAAACTGTTTCATTAGTTAACTTAATACACCAAATCTCTCTCCCATGCCAGGTTTGACCAATTGAATATAAATCAACAAACTCTGAGAAGGTTGAATTGAGTATCGACAGTCTTGTACTTAGTTCAGTATAGTTATGATATGGACCTAGATTTTCTCCCCAGAAAACAACATCTTCTCCAGGTATGGAACCTGGAGCTCCGTAAAGCTCTTCCCAAATCCAATGATATGGTTCTGCTTCTTGTTTTCTAATGTTAATAGGTATAGAAGCATCAATTGCAACAGATAGAAATTGATAGTTAAGAAAGAGTAGAATCGTAACTACTGCTGAAGCTTTTCTATTCATTATTCAATAAAGTATACTAACTATTAATAAATATCACTAGTTCAACAGATTTACTTATTGTAGAACGAACAAGTACTCCAGAGTACAATAGTATATTTGTATACAAATCCAAAGGCTTAAAAACGGTTGTGCAGATGAATGTCATAATCGGAAACAATTGGTGAATGTATGACAGAGTATGAAATCGCTATAGAAATAGATGCCAGGGGAAGTTTTTGTCCTGGACCAATGATGGAATTGATTAAAATGATTCGTCAAGCTGAAGTTGGTGAATTATTAGCTCTTCTTAGTTCTGATGAAGGAACACGTAATGATGTTCCTGCTTGGATAAAGAAAGCAAAGCATGAATTAGTTGAAATCATCAACTTAGAAGATCACGACAAATACATTGTCAAGAAATTACACTAGAGGATTAGATTATGAAAAATATAGTCATTGTTGGTGGAGGTTTTGCAGGAATTACAGTAGCTAATAAATTAGCTAGGAAACTACGTAGAAAAGATGCCAAAGTAATCTTAATTGAACCCAACGAATTCAACATTTATGAACCTCAATACGTTTTTTGGGGTTTTAAGAAATATCCTCAATCTAAGTTTACTAAACCAATGAACAAAGTCCTTAGTGGTAAAGCTACTTGGCTGAGAACAGTTGCAACAAATATTGATTCTGAAAAGAAACAGATTGCCTTATCTAATGGAGAAACCCTACTTTATGACTACTTAGTCTTAGCAACAGGAGCTAAAATGGATGAAGAGCAAGTTGATTCTTATGAAGATGATAAAATTCATCATTTCTATCTAGCTGATGCTACAAAGAAATTCCAAGATGCACTTAAGAACTTCAAAGGTGGAACTATTGTAATTTCTCCATCAACAGTACCATACAAATGCCCTCCCGCACCTGCTGAATTTACCTTTTTACTTGACACTTACCTAAGGAAGATCAAACTACGTGATAAGACCACAATTAAATATCTCTATCCACTAATGCGACCATATCCAGAAGCAAGAGTCTCTGAAAAAGTTCAAAAACTCTTTGACAAACGAGGGATAGAATTTGTTGAATTCTTCAACTATGAAGAAGTTGATAAAGAAAATCAAAAAATTATTTCTCTAGAAGGAGAAGAGATAGAATACGATTTATTAGTCTTAATTCCACCTCATGTTGGGCACAAAGTAATTTTCGATGCAGGTATAGGAGATCGCGAAGGATTTGTTCGTACTGATAAGTTTACACTAAAAGTAAAAGATCAGAAAAGTATGTATGCAATAGGTGATTGCACTGATATGCCAATTTCAAAATCTGGAGCAGCTGCTCATTTTTCAGCTCCTGCGCTGATAAAAAACATTCTACTTGAAATGAAAGGAAAGGAACCTACTAAGAAATACGGAGGTTTTACTGTTTGTTTTGTAGTCACTTCATTCCGCAGATCAATGTTATTGGTATTTAGTTATAACTATGCTCCTAGAAAATTTGGTTTACACAACTTATTTCTATATGGATTATTCAAGAAAGCATTCAAAATTGTTTATTTCAAGGCTCTAATTAAGGGCTATTTGTAAGGTGAAAAAAATGTCTGATATAAAAATCGCAAAAACACTTGACGCAAAAAATCTAAGTTGTCCTCTCCCAATTTTAAGAACAAAGAAAGCAATTGGAGAAATAGCAGTTGGGGAGTACCTAGAAGTTGTTGCTACTGATCCAGGATCTGTTGCAGATTTCAAAGCATGGACCAATTCAACTGGACACGAATTAGCGGATCAATCCGTTGATAACGGAATATTTCGTTATGTAATTAAAAAAACAAAATAAACGAGGAATAAATATGTCTGAAAAAAAGAAAAGATTAGCTATAATAGCTTCAAAAGCTGATATACCTGGAGCATATCCACCATTACTATTGGCTACAACAGCTGCAGCTATGGATTATGAAGTAGGAATCTTCTTCACTTTCTTCGGTTTGAACCTACTGAAGAAGAAGAAATTAAAGAAAATAAAAATCACTCCTGCTGGAGAAACTGCAATGCCAATGCCAATCCCTCAAATCGTTGGAATGTTACCTGGAATGACAGGTATGGCAACCAAAATGATGAAGAGTTGGATGAAGAAAGCAAATGTAGCTACTCTTCAAGAGCTAATGGATATAGCCATAGAATCTGGAGTACAACTAATAGCTTGTGAAATGACAAAAGCAGTTATGAAAATTAAAGATAAGGATCTTATTGAAGATTGTACACCTGGTGGTGCAGCAACTTTCTTAGAATTCGCATCTAAAGCAGAAATCACACTCTATATCTAGGGGAGATTCAACATGTCACACAAAATCATGATAATGGTAACATTTGGAGAGGACTATCCTGATAGGTTAGAAACCCCTCTTCATTTAGCAACATTATCTGCTGCACTAGATGCTGATGTTCAGATGGTTTATACCATGTCGGGTGGTCTGCTTCTCAAAAAAGGAAACGCAGAAAGAATTACACCTGGTGTAGGTAAGAAATCATTCTTAGAGATGATTCAAGAAGTAAAGGAATTTGGAGTTAAGATTTTTGTCTGTAGTCCTACTCTGGAAAGATATGGATTAACACGTGAAGATTTCATAGATGAAGTCGACGACATAGTTGGTGGAATGTACGCTATTACAGAGTCTTTAGAGGCCGACTTAAACTACTGTTTCTGAGTTGATTAAAATGTCCTTTCCTCTTTCTTCTTTTGATTCTAAAGATGTCACTTGCTTTGATATCATAAAAGCAGCTTATGCACTCTCTGAAAATGAAATTGAAATCATGATGTGTATAAAAAACATGCAACCCGCTGATATCAAAACAATAACTGATATTATTCCGAAGGATAGAGCTACAATTTCAAGATCAATTCAAAGATTAATTGGAATTGGGATTGTCAGAAAAACAAAAATAAATCTTGAAAGAGGTGGTTTCAAATACCTATATTCAAGTTTATCAGTTGAAGAGCTCAAAACTAAACTAAAAGAACTCATAAATAGAATTTCTGAGAATATGGAATGTGCAATTTCTAACTTAACTGAAGAAAAATGCAAGGAAGTATTTGAAGTAGTACGTGCCAAGTATTCAAGTTGATAAATCAAAATCTACTAACTGTTAGAATCAAATTCTTGACTTTTTCTTTTATTTTATATTTGTTAGTTTTCATAACTGGATAAAGATTGAACAAGTCGTGCATGAAATTTGTTTCTTCTTGAAAAAGGCATATCTAATTGATATCTTCTTGTAAACATCTTTTGTAAATCTTTATGATCGTTATGATACTTTCCTATTATCCATTTTGCGTGTTCTTCTAGTAGTTCTTCGTAATTTTCTTGAACAATCATTTCAATGAAGTTGTCTAAATATGTCGCTTCTTCTTTAGCTATTTTTCGAACTTTAGTACTTACATTCTTTAAACTTACAATACTCCTTATTTTTTGTTCTTTTCCCAATAAGTAAACAATGTTATGAACAAGGAATTTGTTGCAACTTCTATCAGAGTAACTAATAAGAGAAAAATCATATGATGCTTCAAAAGGTATTGACTTATCAATTAAGCTGAAAAGCTCAAAAATCCCTTTTTCATCTAAATTTGGCAATATAGTGACTTTTTGTTCTGTCATTGCAGCCACAATTATCTCTCTGAGTTGAGATATACCAACTTTTTCAAGAATTTCGTTTTCGCTGCTCTTAAAAATATTCTGAGATAACATTTCTTGATCTACTTCAATATTATCGAATAATTGTGTCTGGTATAGTGGAGAAGTATAATACAGAAGAGAATTCAAGTTATATTCTTCAGAAGGTATTACTAAACTATGAGCTAGTGATTTTGGTCTTCCAAATGGATCATCACCATCACTTCTAACTAGTTTTATTATTACGTGCCCAGTTGTATGAGTATATTTAGAGCTATATTTTATATGGGGTTGCTGTTTTGTAGATAATTCAGGCATGTAGACAATTGAATCTTTTGATAGTTCTTTAGGAACATCTGATTTTAAGATTTGATATCCAAATTTATCATCTCTTCTTACAATAACCTGAAACATCTACTATACTAATTCTAACGTTTAACTTAAAATTTTCTTTACTTTCCTTTAGAATTAACATTATTTCGTAATGTTCTTAAGGAAAGATTTCTGTTTGGATATTAATGTTTGAAGAAAATGATTTATCTGCAATACTAACAGAAGCAGAACGTTTGATAGAAGAAAGCAAAATAGAGGAAGCTATAGACCTTTTAGAGAAACAAGTACAGTATTATGAAAATGAGATTACTTTTCTAAATTTTATTGCTAAAATCTACTATTTAATACATAAACCAGATTTAGCACTTAATTATCTTAATAAATCAATTGAAATTGACTCTGAAAATCTTGAAACATTGGAACTTCTAGGAGACGTTTATCATAACTTAAAGAACTGGAATCAAGCACTAATTTCCTGGAAGAAAGTATGTGAGTTAGATCCTAAGAAATACCTTCTATGGAATAAGATAGGTCATTTATATTATGAGATTGGAGAGTATGCTGGTGCTACTAGAGCTTTCTCAAATTTCATTGAATATGAAGAAAATATAGAGGTTTACAGTCTATTATCTGTTATTTTCAAGAAAATGGGAAATGAAATTGAGAGTTGGAATAATTTAATGAAAGCAGAACAACTTGATCCAACAAATGAAAAAATTCTCATGCAAATAGGAGAAACTTATCTCGAACTAGATAACTATGATAGAGCTGAAGATTATTTCCAAACCGTTTCAAAGATTAATGATGAGAATCTTCAAGCATGGTTTTATCTTGGAAAAACCCAGGAAGCAAAACAAGATTTCATCCAAGCAATAGATGCGTTTTCAAAAGTGATTGAACTTGATCCAGATAATGTTCTAGGATTCTTCAATTTGGCAAATATTTATGCTTCCATAGCAAATATCGAAGAAGCTATTAGATACTATGAGGAGTGTTTGAGTAGAGATCCTGCTTTCCTTGAAGCATCAGTGTCACTTGCATCTCTATCATGGGCTTCAAAAGACTATGATAAGGCTATCTTATATCTAGAAGATGCATTACGACATAATAAGAATGAAGCAAGAATCTATAGAATGCTTGGAGATATTTCTGAAGATCTTGGAGATGAAGAAAAAACACTTGAATACTGGGAAAAAGCAACAGATTTGGAAGAGGGATAAGTATTTTCACAGGACCCCTGATAGAGTTTACTCAAGATTTAAAGGGTACATATATTCTCTTTCTATACACCTCTGAAGAAATTACTATCAATATACATAGTGAATTAAAAACTTTAAATAAAGGATTCTACTTCTATGTAGGTAGTGCTTTTGGAGCTGGAGGGTTATCCTCACGAATTCATCGTCATCTAAGAAGACTAAAGAAAAAACACTGGCATATTGATCAAATTACTATGCATCAATCCTGTGAAATTATTGGAATTGCTATTTCTATTAACAAGAAAACAGAATGTGAAATTTACAAAGTGCTGAGTAAATTAGTTGATACATCTCCTGTAATAGATTTCGGAAACAGTGACTGTATGAGTCATTGCGAAAGTCATTTTCTTAAGTTAAATTTCTAGATTTGTTTCTCTTCCTAAAAATCACTAAACAATTTAATAAAAGAAGCGACGAGAATGATAGAAAGCTACTTGTCGTACTTGGAGTTTCTTCCTCTGGATAAGTAACAGTTTCGTTTGTACCTTGATGAGTTATTAACACTTTATTCTCTGTTACATTTATTATAGTATAAAAAGGATCCAACTCAAAATCAAATGGTTCACTTCTAACACCATACCATATTGTATAGTTACCCAATGCTAGTGTGGAGTTTCTATAGTTGAAGATATAAAAAGACAAACCAGTTTTCCTCTTCTCTATGCCTTCCTTAATCAGAATATCTGTAGAGATTGTAACGAAGACGTAACTTATACCAACATCTAATGATGTTTCTACGAAACTAGCGTTTATTCTAGGAATGAAGTATGGCAATCCTCCAACGTGGACATAAAATCCAGAGTTATTATTCATAATTTCAAAAGTTATGTCACAACTAAATATAGTCCAATCACTTTCTACTTCTGATTCAAAGGGCCAGCTTATTTCGGTAATTCTAGTTTGAATTATATCAACTTCTTTAATTTCTGGTAAAGAGGATTGAATTTGAGACGCAGAGATGAACAAGAATATTGAAATTAAGAAGAAACAAAATTTCAATGAAAATTTCATCATTATTCTTAATGGTTCTAAGTATAAAAAGAATTCCAATTTTTAGCTAAAGAAGTAGATGTTTATTTCCAATATTGACATTGTTCAAATAACTAGATGCAATTTCTAAAGATCTTTCTGCTATAGCTCGAGTAGTTAATGGTAAATCCGAAAACTCGAAATGAGGGTAAAAACCTAGAAGTGAGTATGGAATATTTGGATCAAGTTCTGCAATGAAAGAAGCTATTTTTTCCACTTCATACTCATCAATATATCCTGGAACCAGAAGTGTAGTTGCATTAAGAACGGGTAGTTCAGGACGTTTTTCAAAAAAATTCTTAGCTACATATTCAAAATTTTCAAGTACCTTCTTATTATTTACACCTGTTAGTGCTTTGTGAATTTGAGGAGACCATGCTTTCAAATCAAATTTAATGTTGCCACCTGATTGCAAAGATATTTGAACAGCTTTTTCTATATATTTTTGATTGCCAAAACCATTCCATTCCCAGCAGATTCTAACTATTCTTTTCTCCTGTTTTGCAATTTCTAGAATTCTCTTTGACACTTCTAAAGCATAAACGAATTGTGGTTCAGGAGATCCACCAAAGAAACAAACGCAAGAAACTTTCTTATTGTTTTTAAAAGATGTACTAAGTCTTTCTACTGATACTTTAGAAGCAATCCTTACATTCTTATGACTTTTATTTTGGCAGAATAAACAATTAAAAGAGCAACCATAGAAGAAGACTGAAAGGTTATAATAGCCAGTTTCTTTTCCTTCTTTGTAAGCATACTCTGGATACCCTTTACCAGTACCAGCTGGGCAAAACCAAGCTGCACAACAATTACATGGTAATGGGTCAAAGTAGAAATCCAGAGTTGCAGAGTTCTTTGAAGACCTAGATATAAATTTATCATCCTTTGTATATCTTAAACCACAAAAACTAAGGTCATTGCTAGAAAAACTGCAATTGTGGTTGCAAAGATCACAGGAAAAAGAATCACCTTTTGGTGGATTAATTGGGAGTACAAATTTCTCTCTTGAATGAGCATGTGTTTGTATCACTGAATTCTCTGAATCTATTTCGTATTCTATGAGACATGTTTTGCAAATACCTAGTGAAGAAGATAGAGTCTTCTCTTGATTGCATATGTTGCATAATTGCTGATGGAAGTGCTTTCTTGGTGGAACAAACATCTGTTAATATACAATTGAAAGCAAACTGTTAAGTTTAACGCATATTAGAATAAAACTTATTTAGTAAGCTGTTTTTACATGGAGCATGGCACTAGATCCTACTGTACATATAATTCTAGCTATAGTTTTCAATACACTCCTCTTCTATTTTGCTTCAGCAATAATGTGCACAATAATGTTTAGAAGAGAAGTAAGAAAATGGGCTTGGTTAAACTTAATCTTAGGTGTTGTAGCAGCATGTGTTTGGGTTTTTAGAGGTTATTTAGATTTCTTCGGGTCTGCAGATCTAATCACCTTTGGAATAATAATCTTCTTCATATGCTTGATTTTATGGGTAATAGGAGGAGGAATTTCAGAGAGAAGAGCAATTTATGCTACATTTGGGGCAATGCTAATCTGGTTTACATTCAGTTGGCTTTTGCTAATCATATTCAGAGCTGCTGGTTGGTTAGAATTCTCTCCAAATGATTTTCCAACATTATTAGATTGGCCTTTAACCTAGTTTAACTAAAAAACTCAGAAAAACTATTGAATGAAAGAGGATAGTTCAACCTATTCCTAAGTTCTCTTTTTTTTACAATTTTTTCAAAAACAGCTTGCCTATTCACTGATAAATTAGTTATGAAAGACAAAGATTCCTCAACAATATACTTATTGAAATCACATTCTATTTTGCTCGGATTTGATATCCTTTGATTTTCTTGTTTTACAAGCCAATCCATACAAGGCCCCCCACAGAAACTTGATATGTAGCAAGTTGAACATTCAGTTTCTTTATAATTTGGTAATCTTTTCGTTAAGCTTTGAAGTGCTTTTTCCACTTGAAAGTCATGGATTTTTACATTCAATTTTTCACAACTAAATAAACTTGAGCACGGAGAAACTTCAAGCAAAGAATTTATGGCAAAAGCTGTCTTTCCAGCTGTGCATCTTTCACTAAGTTTTTGTCTTTCAATGATTCGCTTAAAATAACGATAGAAATAATCTACAGGACCAAGAAGAGAAAATATTGAGAGAAGATTTTCATCATTCAGCATTTGGAGATCATGATAGAATCTTGAGATTACTTCTTTAAAATTCTCAAAGTTTTCTTGACTCCAAGGATGTTTTGAATCTATACTAACTCTAACTGGTCTTAAAGAGATTAAGTTGAAATGTTCAGAAAATCTAGAATACAGCTTTACAAGGTTGGTTGTTCTAGAATGAAAAGGTATTATTAGATGTTTCTTAACGTCGCTATTGAATTCCCCAAGATTTTTGATAACTTGACTAATTTGTATTTCATTATCAATATCAACGGAGACTGTTAAAAATTTATAATTGTTTGTAAATTCAATAAATTCATCAGAAACATCCAACAAATTTGATGAAGGAATAAAAAGAAAAATTGGATGATTATAATTAATTTTCATCTTTTCAATAAATTTAGAAACTTCCAAAAAAATCGTAAAATTCAGGTTCAGTTCTTCAGTAAAACCAATAGAAACACCTAAAGCTGTAGTTGAATTTATCCTTTCTTTGTAATCTAATACAGACTGAATTAGTTTCAATATGTTTTCAATATCTAGCCTAGGTAATTTTCTCTTCCTTAAATTGTCGGCATAACAAAACCAACAATCTAGATTGCAATCCGAAGAGGGATTTATGTAGATGTGATTGATATCAGTTTGTGTAGTGCTTGGAGGGGTTTGAATGTTATTTTCTGTATAGCTAAAAAAGTGAAACTTTCTGAGTTTTATTAGTTTCTGATACAAATCCTTTGAATATAAATCGTCATTCTTAGCAAGTAACTCAATTAAAGAACGAAAACTCAACTTCTTTGAAGCTAATTCTTGTATAATCTTAGTTGGTTCAAGAACCCAAAACAATCTTGTAGAACTATCTAGTAGAATATACTTATTTTCTTTTAAAAATATCTGAAGAACTTGATCTTTAGCTTCCATCTTACTCAGCAAACAGATTCACTTTCAGCAGTTTCATCATCACTTTGCAGAAAAGCTGCAATCTTCTCTAAAGCATCATCTTTTTTCAAGAATTTTCCAATAATCACTTTGGTTATAGTATTCTTAACTACCCACCAATCTTCTTCATCTTGATAGATTTCAAAATCTCCACATTGTTCTCTTTCTGACATGCTTTGTCATCCTCTGTTTTAGTTTATTGTTTAAATCATTTTCTTTTATCACTTTAGGATTATAATAATGCTTTAAAGCAGTAAATAGAGAAGTAAAGAAACAATGACTGATATTAGCTATAAGGTTTCATTATGTGGAGAACCAGGTGTTGGGAAAACATCCATTGCTTTAAGACAGGCTCAGGATTCATTCCCAATAACTCATCAACCTACTTTAGGAGCAAATTTTCTAATCTGGAACACTATGATAGATGGTAAAGATATTCGATTAATTATAGGTGATTCAGGTTCTCAAGAGAAGTTTCTACCAGTTCTACCTACATATTTCATGGGTTCAGTTGTTGCAGCACTTGTTTTTGACATCACTAAAAAAGAGAGCTTTAGCAAACTAGATTTCTGGCATGATTTACTAATTCAAACAGTAGGAGACATTCCTGTCATTGTTATTGGCAACAAATTAGATTTAGAAGAATCTAGAGAAGTTACAAAAGAGGAAGCAGAAAAGTATGCAGAGAAATTAAACACAATCTATTTTGAGGTTTCAGCAAAGGCAAAGATTAACCTTTTTACTGCTTTCAAGAAAATAGTATCAATTGCTATGGAAAACAATGAAATTTCATAGAATTTTATGCTGAGTTTAACCAAAAATCACAAGAAATTATATAAAAGTTGAAAAACTATTTACAAGTAGTTAAGTATACTCTACTTGGTTAAGAAAATTCAGTAAATTTAGATTTCTGGTAAAATCAGGAGAATTTAGTATGGATGAAGTAAAAGATATTTACAATATTCTTGGATGTGAATATTTAGATGAGGAACTAGGATATCCTATTCATTTTTTTAAAGTCCTAGAAACAGAAGAAGCTAAAACTTCAGTTAATATGAAGAGACAACTAAATCAGCTTTTTAAAAATGTCAATATAGATGAAATTTTCAATGAGAAGGATATTGCCCTAGAAGGTTTGAAACTCTCTTCAATACCAATTGATGATTTGACTAATCCAGGTACCAATATAACTTTATTAAAACTGAAAGACAGTATCTTCTTTTTAAACTTGTTTTTTTCTAATTTCGGAGATATTAATTTGTCAAAAACTTCACCTGAAATTAAACAAATGCTGAATTCTTTACAAGGAGTCTATAGGAGAATAGATTATCAGATAAAGGAAGGTTTTAGATCGCAAAGTAGTCCTTTAAATGTTTTAGAAGAAAATCTCGAAATATTAGGTAAATTCTATCACTGGCAAGTGTGCCAGGAGGCAAGTCTACGTGGAGGAACAGAACAATCAAATATCACTCCAGTTATTACTTCAGCTTTGCTAATGAAAGCTTCAATTTTAGATGACTTGGAGATTTGTGATGGAAACTGTGGAAAGATATATTCCGAAGGTGTAGAAGAAGATGTAGTGAAGTGTGACTGTGGAGGAGAGATAGTACTAGCCCCACCAGTCACAAGAGTAGAAAATGTATCTTTCATCTATCCTAAGAATCTTACAGAAATTGTGGTTTCAAAAGAGGAAGTATCCCCAAAAAGAATTCTGGAATTTGTGCAAAATTCATTTCTACCTAAAAGACTTGTTCTTCTCTTAAACCAAATCTCGGAACTAAAGTTAAGCAAAAAAGTTGCAATTCCCTCTTTAGCGCACTACAATATAAAAGATACAAATGATGAAGTTAGAGTATTCTTTGAATACCATTTCAACTCTAAAGATGATATAATCATTTTTGCGTGTATAACCGATACAAGGTACAGATCTACTGATTTAGTTTCTGCTGTTTCCTTACCAATGATTTTGAGAGATGTTAAAAGCAGTATATCTGGAGAATTTACCCCTGAGGATGTAGTTCGCAGAACTGAACTAAGAGACTGGAATGTTACACCTTTTACAAAGGTTAGAGAACTAGAGAATCTAGATTCTTTGGAGAGAATCTTCTCTATTTTTGGAGGAATGGGATAAATGGCTGGAGAAATTTTCAATACAGAAGAACTAAGCTATACATCAAGGGATGTTGTTGAAATTGTAAATGATTTTAGAGCACTCTATTCAAATCTTGAATCAAAAATGCGTCATTTCATTCAGACTCAACCTACATTCTTGAATGAATTAAGGAAAGAATTGAAGACAGAAATAGGATTTTTATCACCGCAGAAGAAAGATATGGCTTTAGCTATTTATGGTATTATAATAACTGATGACTTAATCAAGAAATACAAACCCCTGTCCTATGCAGAAGACATTTCAGCTTTACTAGAAGCAACTGATAAGAAAATGAGTTGTACAGATGATGAATTTGTAGGCTTACTAGCATCTTTTGTGAATTGCATCAAAGCGGTCATGAATTCTTCAAAGCATATAATTCATCATTTCATCGAATTATGTAGTTTAAACGTTGAGGATAATATCATCCAATCTATTTTGATTTCACGGAACTTTGTGGAAGCTCTTACAGAAGCTTATCTCTATTTTGAAGTTGGTGAATTTTCAATTGACTTACGATTTATAGCTTCGATCTTTGCACATGCACTAGAAAAAATACTGCAAGAAGAAAACTTTGATAAAATTCCAAAATCTGCAGGAAGAATTTACCAGAATATTATTTCCTATTATCCTTTAAGTGGCAAAGAAGACATTCTTTTTGATTTAATACATCTCAGTTTAATTCAACCATATTATCAAGAAGTAAAAGATACATACAAAACTATGATAAATCGAAGACAATCAGAGCTTGAAGAAAAATATGCAATAGTGAAAAAAGAGTACCAAAAGCTTGATCAAATAAAAGTAGACCAGGGTAGAATTGAACAGATACTAGCAGCTATCGAACAAACATTATTTGAAACATTGAAACTCCAGAGAGAATTGACAGAAACAAAACGTCAAAATCTTGAGAAAAACATCGAAATAGCATTGAAAAGGATGGCAATTGAAGAATTCGGGGTTCAAGATATATCTGATCAACAGAAGTACATGCAGTACTTACTCGACACATGGTTCAGTATTTTTGAGGAATATCCTCAAATGGCTCTCCCAATCATAGACATACGTCAATACGCTAAATTTGTAACAGATCCTCACAATTACATTGATGAGAATAAAGATACAATTATTCAGCAATTGCAATTTAAAATCCGTAGATTAACAAAAGGAGAGAGATTCACCCCGAGTAATCTTGGTAATGCTTTTGCTGTTATACTATTTGAGGCGCTTTCTAATCCTACTGTTCAATCACTATCCTTAGAGAGTAAGTAGGGATGAATATGATAGAAGATATTCAATATAGAGAAATTGTTGATTTTGCAGAATATTCTATATTAGAGGACATTCAACGTGATGCCTGGAAAATGCCTGATAGTGAACTCGTCCCAAAGAGGTTAATATATGCTACACGAAAAAGCGGAGGAGTTGTTATAGGAGCTTACTTAGAGGATAAAATTATTGGATATACTTGGGGATGGATAGGAAACAAGGAACCTTTTGGTATTTTTATTTACTCGCATCACAATGCTGTTAGAGAAAAATACCGTAACTTAGGTATTGGTTTCCAACTTAAACTAGAACAGAGAAAATGGGCCCTTAAACAAGGTTATGAGCTTATTAATTGGACTTTTGACCCCTTGCAATCAAAGAATGCTTATTTGAATCTACATAAACTTGGAGCTACTTGTAACACCTATTATATTAGATATTGGGGGGAGATGATAGATGCACTCAATGTTGGGATGGAAACTGACCGACTGTATTGCAACTGGAATTTAGATTCTTCTCATGTTAAAAATTATCTTATAAAGAAGTATAGAGATTTTACCGATATTGTTGATAATGAGAATCATCTAGTAATGAAAACTATAGAAAAAGGAAATTACATACAAATTATGGATGTTAAGCTTGAGATGGATGAATCCATTCTTGCAATAGAAATACCAAGTAACATAGCTAGATATATGGAAAATAACAAAACACTTGCAATTGATTGGAGAAACAAATCTAGAACTGCTTTTAGGAATTATTTCAACAAAGGTTACACAATCATTGATTTTGCTTTGCAGAAAGAAAAAGAATCTCTGAATTGTTTTTATATTCTTGAAAAGCAGTAGTTATTCAGTTTTACTCAGAAGATGAGAGAAACCTCTAAATATTAGGATTTATGAGTCGATTTGAAACAATGAAGATCGATAGTATTAATCTGTTTTTAACAAGGATGCAGTTGAGGAATCCATTTCGAACAAGTTTTGGTGTTGAACAAGATGCAACTATTTTGCTAGTTAGTTTGAAAACAGGTGATAAAACTGGATGGGGAGAGTGTGTAGCACGTGAAGGTCCATGGTATTCAGGAGAGACAATAAACTCTAGTGTACATTTGATCACAAATTATATTGGTCCTTGGTTGATGAAAACTGATTTAGAGCATCCTAATGAGTTTCCTAACTTAGTTAAACCTATTCGAGGTAACCAAATGTCAAAAGCTTGTGTAGAAGATGCATTATGGGATTTGTATGGAAAATTAACCAATAAGTCAATCAGTGAACTTATTGGAGGAGAAAAGATCAAAATTCCAGCTGGAATATCATTGGGTATTCAAGATGACACTACAACTCTTGTCAAAAAAATAGAAGAAGCACTTGATAAGAAGTATCAAAGAATAAAACTAAAAATTGAACCAGGAATGGATAATAACGTGCTCAAACAAGTAAGAGATCATTTTCCTGAAATTAAATTAATGGTTGATGCAAATTCAGCATACAGAATCAAAGATGCAGATATCTTTGTCAAAATGGATCGTTTTGATTTAATGATGATAGAACAACCACTTCAATACTATGATATTATTGACCATGCTAAATTACAAAAGAAAATCTCCACCCCTATATGTTTGGATGAATCGATTAAAAGCGTTGATGACGCACGAGTTGCCATAGAACTAGATGCTACAAGGATAATTAATGTTAAACCTGCTCGTGTTGGAGGTATTTCTGAAACTCTTAAAATCCATGAACTAGCATTAGATACAGAAATCCCACTGTGGTGTGGTGGGATGCTAGAGACTGGAATAGGTAGAGCAAAAAATGTCGCAGTTTCTTGTTTAAGTTCTTTTACTCTTCCTAATGATATAAGTGAAAGTGCCAGATATTATACAGACTATATTATAGAACCAATTTTTGAGTTAAATTCTGATGGAACTCTCTCTCTTCCTCGCAATGGACCAGGATTGGGTGTAGAAATAAAAGAAGAAATAATCAAGCAAAAATCAATCAAAAAATTGGTAATATGAATGTTTTATTCAGGGGATAATGTCCAAAATAGTGCTTCCAGCATTTTGGTCTTAAACTCATAATTTGTATTAAAACTCGCTGAAAAGAATGGAAGATCACCAATATATCTTTGTAGCCCTGTAAAGAATTTAGCATATTCAGTGCTAGCTTTTTCGATATCCTCGTAAAGAGAAACAACAGTTGCAATTTTTGGTCTTGATTTTAGACCTTCTATTATTTCAAAGAGTGGATTATATTTCCTACCTCTAACATCTGCTAGAAGAATCAATGCGCTCTGTGTATTCACATATTTCTCATCTGCATTCAAATAATTCATGAAATTGAACTCATGTGTTGCAGTTCTAATAATTGCTATATCCTCAGAATAGGATGTTTCAGTATAAGGTAAGGAACCTAACAAAGATGCATAGTAATTTTTGATGAAACTAGTGAATTCCGTAGGATAAATCACACCGATTTTTGTTATTGGTTGTTTCTTTGCTGGTTTCTTCTTTGCTTGTAAAAATTCCAGTATTTGTTCAGATAATAAATCTGCTTGCTTAAAACTTAGAAGGTCCTTTAAGATTTCATTATAAGAATTGATTATGTCTTTGAGAAAAGCTGTATCAACTTGACTAATTTTGTAAACCTTGTGAAACTTATATAATAGAACTTTTGCCAGTTCTTCTCTGAATGCATCAATTTTAGATACCATTTCTGGTACAAGCATTATTATCAAGCCAAAGGTTTTTTCTTTCATCCTTTTATCCTTCATTGTTTTATCCCCAGCAATAAAAGAAAAAGCATATTGAACAAAACCTGAAGAGAAAGCAAATGGAAAAGGCCCATAAAGTTCTGAGGACATATCATCTAATGTCACCATCCCTTGGAAAACGAGTGAGTATGTAACAGTTCCTGAGAACGTAAATTTATCAATTGTATCTTGATCAAATTCAACATTTTTGTCTAGAACCATTTCAACTAAGTTGGGTCCTACATCCTCTAACCTGAACAAGCAAACAAGCATAAACTCAATTCTCACACAAGTCTTTAAAGTCTATTGATATCATTAAGGACAAGTATCTTCTCAAGAATATCTATCACTTCATCCACAGAAGAAACTGCAATGATTTTGTCATCTCTACTATTATCTATTCTTGAATTTGCTAGCTTTTCAGACCATCCTCCTGAATTTTCCAAAACCAGTATCTTCTTTTTCAACTGCCAAGCAAAAGAGAGCTCGGATAATGTACCTGCACCTCCACTTATTGCTATTACAGCATCAGCAGAAGCAATAATTATCTGGTTTCTAGCCTTAGACATACCTGTAGCTATTTGGACATCAACAAAAGCATTTGAAGTAGATTTGTCTAGCTCAGGAAGGATACCTATCGTCTGCCCATAAACATAATGCTCAGATTCCTTTACTCCTTCACAAACAGCTTTCATAGCCCCTCCTAATCCTCCACATAGAATTATGAAATCATTATCAGCTAAACATTTACCAAGATTTTTTGCCAATTGATATTCTTCAGAATTGTCTGGAATTGTCCCTGAACCAACTACTGCAATCTGAAATTTCCTCATAAATAACTAAATTTTTACAGATAAAAAAGTCTATCTTAAAAATGCGTTAGTCTAGGAAATACTATTCCTTATGAGCCTTAGTAGTGTGCATCTTCAGTCCTCTTTCTGTCTTAAAGGACCTTTGACATTGAGTACAAACAAAGTCTTCTAAAACTTCTTCTACTTCAGGTTTATCTGGCTCTTCTTGGATTTCTTTTTGGTTTTCAATAATCTCTATGGATTCTTCTTCTGTTGCTTCTTCCATAACAACTTCTACTTCTTCATGTTCTTGAACGATATAGAGTCTTCCACTAACTAATTCAATTCTAGCAGGAATTTCCTCCTTCAAAATCATGTCATAGATGAGTTTTTCAGCATTATCAACAGACATACCAATTCTTTCTGCAAACAAGTCTAATGGTATAGATCCAACCTTGGACAGACTTGAGATATATTTTCTTTTCATCATTTCAAATTCAAGATTTTCTGGTAATTTTCTTCCATGAAAAGCTTTAACCAAATCTTCATAAGTTCCTTCGTTGAAAACAGTCAAAACATCAGTTATTATTTTCTTAAATGAATTGTTCAAAACCATTTCATTTATTGCATTCGAAATGGATTCTAATACGGTATCTGATCCTAACGTAACAAGTGTCATTGAAACACTAAGTCCATCAAATAAAGTAAGGAAAGAAATAATCTTTTGGATTACACTTACATTCGGTTCTTCTTTTTCTAATTCAATTTCATAAATGTTAACAAGAATTCTACAAAGAAGATGTAACAAATCAATATTAGAACCTCCAAAGGTACTAATCATTCGTTTTAATCTATCTTCAATATAGATGTCTTCATTAGTGATATTTTTCCTTAAGAAATTTTCAATTATTTCTCTAGCAATGAGCAAAGAGCTCTTAACAACAAGTGTTGAAGTTTTTAGGTTTTGATTGAATGATTTATCTTCTTCAGAATGAAGTGTTTCTTCTAGTAATTCTTCTAGTTTTTCATGGTAAAATTCAGGTTTATGAGCTGAAAGATAGGTTACCATATCTGCAATTTTAACTTCAGGATTAAACTCACGAATTTTTATTAATCTCTTCAGTATCATTTGGTAAATTTTCTCTATCAATAAAGGATTATTCTGTAAAGACAATAAATCAGAGAAAACAACTTCTAATCCAGTTGCATTACTAGTCATTGCTCTTTCAATAAATGAATTTATTATGTGTTCGTCCACATCTAAGGATTCCAATTCCTCTAGCTCAAATTGAGTTATTTGTTCTATTCCAGGTAAAGCAAATTGACCATCAGCTTTTGGATAATAGAAATCGGTTTCAGTTATTCCATTTTTGGGTGGTGGAACTGGTATTGTTTGAATGGTATCTTCAGTATCAATTACTTCCATTTCAAACTCATCTGTAAGTGTTTCCTCTTCCTTTGAAGTTTTTGATACTTCTGTTTCAACCTTAGGCTCCTCTACTTCTATATCTTCTTCAAAAATGGATTCGATAAGTTCCTTATCTTCTTCACTAACTGACATTTCAAGTGTTTGAACTGTACTTTCTTCCTTTACTTCTTTTTCTTGTTTAGGTTCTCGAACTCTGAACAAATTAACAAGTTTTTCTCCTAAACCTTCAATCAAACCTTGAGGTTCTACAGCTATAGAATCTAATGAAATGTCTATGCTTTTTAATACAGTTTCTAAGAATTCTTGAGTTGCTTGGTTCTCGGGTGTAAGTTCCTCTACTAAAACTGTAATTCCTTCCTCTCTAAGTGTTGGAACTAAATCACTATTCTTAGTATCAATAATAACAGCATCCACACAATCTTTTACCAATTTTACTAGGTTGGTAAGATTAGCCTCAAATTCTGTTTTTTGAAGTATAGTTTTCTCAACTTGATTTAACTCATTACCAGGCCAGAAAGGAGATATAATAGCAATCTCACCATTAGTTTTCTGTAAAGTTTCTTTAAAATGATTGGAACTGAAAAGGATAAATAAAGAAACAATGTCTGTGGGAACTATCACTACAGCAGAAGCTGATGTAATCTTCTTCATAGCAATAGTGCAAAGTTTCATCTTACTAGCTTCTTCAAGATCTATAATCCCAGTAATTTCTTCAAGAACTTGATTCAAAGCCTTGTTGTTATTCTTTGAACTATCTTTCTTCTTCTCAATTTCTGAAGACATCAGGAATTGTCGAACTGGAATTTCCACTTCCCCTTCTTTAATGTGTAAGATTCTGCTTTCTTGAAATAATGGATAGATGAATTCTTCTTCAAAAATTGCTTCCGAGATATTTTTCCATGCTTGCATGTAATCTTTGTTTTCAGGTTTTATACTAGTAGCATATTTTGAAATTAAGTAGTTAAGAGTTGAAAGATGTAAAGGATTGTAAAACTCAAAAAATTGTCCTAGTGTTTCAAAAACAGCTAATGAATCCATACTCTTCTTAGCTATAGTTTCAATTATCTTAGTAAATTCAAGGCTATAGAAGAGAATTTTAGAGGGATCAGCGTGATGAATTTGAAAATCACTTGAGTTGTTAGCTATAATGGAATAGGGAATTATGTCAGTTTTTAGGATTTCTTCTGTGAAAGGACTGTTCCTGTATCCCACAGAAATTATAGCTATATCGTGTTCAGAAGACATGAATTTGACACCAAGTACAGATATGGAACTATTTTTGAATTATTTATATTACACACATTTTATCTTACCATCATTCATAAAGATTTTTATGGATTACAGTAAGAAAACCCACATAATTTTGTAGTTAGAAGGCTTGTAAAGCAATAATACCAAAACTGTTTATAAAGATAAAAAAATCTGTATAGGTACTGTAATGCTATTTTGTTTACACCCTTACATAAAAGAAATAATGTAAATTTAATTATTCAACAGTTTCTTTATTAAATAAAATGTTGGCTTTCGATTCGCTTCTTAATTTCATTAACTGAGGTCAATAATTCTTTATTGTCTTCACTAGTAAAAATGTCCCAATAATAGAACATCAACTGCTCAACCCAGTGATAAAATTTCTCTGCTTGAGCAAAATCTGTTTGATCGAGTAATTCGGAAATTCTATCATTCAAAAGTTCAACAAGAAAGAGAGGATCTGTAATCCATTCATTCATATCGAGCAAATTCTGGTTGATTTCACTTCGATTTACTTCGAATTTTTCTAATAGTTCAGCTGAAACAACATCAATTAGCGAATGCATGTACATATTTGCTGTCACAAACATGAAGTCCCAAATATGTTCTGAGTAATGAAACTTATCCTTTCGAATCTTAATTGTATCTAAAACCCAATGTAGAAGATCCATTGAAGACTCATATCTTTGTATTTTTATTAGATGTTTTACTAAATGTAAGTAAAGATATAATCCACTATCCTTAACTTCTCTTTCCTTGCACATTTCAAACAATGGTTTTATCTCTTTTAACTCCTTTAGAAGGTAAATAAACAACTCTAACAAGATATCCCAGTCTTTGAATTCACATAATTCGCAAAACAAATTCAGTGTTTGAATCAAATTTTCCTGCTTATCTAATTCTTTTTTGTCTATTAGCTGAAAAATGTCTGAAACTAGAATGAATTTAGTATTCTTATATTCTTTTGCTTGAGTTTTCAAGTTAAGTAAATCATTACTAAAACCACTATTGTTCGAAACTAATCCTAAGAATGTTCTATAATATAAACTTTCAAGAATTTTCTCTTCTTCTTCAAGATTATTAGCTATTACAACCAATTTCTCACATATTTTTTCTTTCTTATCAATGAATTCATTTGATAAAGAAAGATATATCCCTTTAGTTTGTAACCAAGAATATTGGAAGTAAAAATCTTTCCAGAATCTAGTATCACTTCTGCTCAGGAAATCATCAATTAAATCTTCAAAGAAATTAAAGAGAGTATTGGAAGAAATGTTTACTCCATATGCATGATTAATAAGATTTGTTAGTGATTTTAATTGTTCAGTATCTCTTAAAGATAAATCAAATATAGTTATCGGATCAGCTTGGAAGATTTGTAAAATATCGGGTGTTTTTAGAAAATCATACTTTTTTTGGAATTTTTGAACTGAATCTATGATTTTAACCTTCAAATCTCTAAATCCGCCTTTTTGTAGATAGAATTTGAAAAGATTTAATTGAGGTTTTTTTTCGGGAAGATATATAATCGCTTTAGCAGCAGGGCAGTTAATTGATCTTTGAACTTTCAGTAATACTTCTTCTATGTCATCTATTTCATCCATTGTTGGTTTTTTTTCAGCGGATAAAATGCCAATTACGCTATAATAAGGAGTTAAGGTTGAATGTAAAGTTTGATATTCTGTTGGATCTACTTTGAATTCTTCCTTCATAAGTAGCACAATTTTATCTTCAGCTATTTCTAAATCAAGTACAAAGAAACTTCGTTCATCTTCAACACTGAATCCTTCAATCTTTAGTGCATTCTCATGAATATAGCTGTAAGAAGCTTTATCGATAATCCTGAGAAACTGGGAATAAGATGTTGTTGGGAAATTGTTCGCTTTGGGATTAACTATTTGTAGAAATAACTCCTTATCAATATCTTTTGATGAAATTTTAATCGATTCAGCACTAAATGGATCAAATAAAGGATCAAATGACATGAAATAGAAAATTAGACTTGTAATTTCAGTCATTTTGTATTTAATTAAGGATTCAATTTGTGTATACTTTTTCTCTTTCGCATATTTTTGAGCATTTAGCATTAGTTTTTTTGATTTTTCAAAATCGTTAATATTGTAAAATGCATCAGATAATTTTTGACACAAGAAGAGATATTTCTCTTCATCATTCCATCTTGAAGTCTGTAATAATAAGTCTGCAAATTGGTATAATGTTTCAGGTTCAACAAGCATTAGAGATTTTGCAAAGAGAACATCCAAGTTTTCTAGAATTTCTGGAAAAACATGAGTAGCAGATCCCAGATTCATTAGAAGTTCTGCAATATCATTCTTGATTTCTACTTTCTTCTCCTTTGAATATGGGAGTTCTAGGGAATTCATCACTGTAAGAAGGTAAACAACCACCAAAAATAGAGAATGAATATCATTTAGAGATTTCCTAAGTATTTCAAACCATTTGAGAGTAGAATCGAATCCTTTAACATATTCGTCAGTCTCCCAATATGTTCTAGATTGGAGCTCGAGAATGATTGTTGCATTGTCAGAGAAAAAGTTTGGGTATTTTTTTATTTTCTTAATTTGCTTTAGAACTTGTTTGTAAAAACGTTTTCTGTAGTATTCATAAGCTAATTGAACTCTTATACCTATTTCAATATCAATAAACTTAATTTTCTTTGCTAAAGCTAGAGCACTTTCTAGAAGGTGTAGTTGTGATTCTCCCTTGTAGTTTGCAATTTGAGCATTTAGAAGCAAAGTTTTCACTTTGATAAAATCATCCTTCCACCTCTTAGAGAGACCATAAAGAATTTCACATATTTCTTGAGCAACATCAATCTGATCTTTGTTAAGAGCTTCTTGTCCCTTCAAAGCTAAATTCGTAACAAGTACCTCTTTGTTATTCTCAAAAGTAACATTGAATTTGGAAGCAATCTTAGAAAGCTCTTCATTATTATCACTTTCCAGTTTTTCCTTCTTCACAGTATTGCGACTTTTAGGAGACATTTTACAAGAACCTTCTAACATATGAGTGTCGAAAGGTTTGTTTATCAACGTTTTCTTTTACCAAAAATGAGAAAAAATAAGTTACAAGCAACAAAGTTCATTAATGGACCTACAAGAAGTGGTTTAGTGGCTATAAATGAGTGAATCAAGCTGGAAGGATATGTTTCCAAGTAGAATAAAGTATCCAAACAAATCAGTTTACGAGTACTTCTTGGAAATTATTGAAAAATCAGATGAAAATAGTATTCTTTTCAAAGAAGAATCAAGAGATTACAAAGCAAAAGAAATAATCGAAATGACCAATAAATTAGCATATTTCCTAGATGCAAATACAATTGAGAAAAATGAAACTATTGCAATTCTTTTACCAAACTCAATTGGCCTTGTAACTTCTATATTTGCATCATTTCAGGTAGGCGCAAAGGTAACTCTAATAAATCCAAGATTATCTCAAAAAGATATTTCTTTCCAACTTAGAGATTCTGAATCAAAAGTGTTGATAACTAATACAGATTTATGTGACAAAATAGCAGAAATTGTAAGTCAATATCAGTTTAAAGCAAAAATCTTAGTAGATAGTCCAAAGGATATAGAAAAAATTACTCAAAACCAAAATTGTGAGCTAGTATTCTTATCAAGTATTCTTGAAAAAAAGGAAAGATTAACAGATATACGAAGTAAAAGTTCTGACTTAGCTTTCCTCCTCTATACAGGAGGTACAACTGGAACCGCTAAGGCTGTGATGCTAACGCATGCCAATGTTCTAGCAAATGCTCTTCAGTTCAATGAATGGGCTAAGGAAATCCCTTCTGAATTTACTGGTTGTGTAGTTTCAGCTCTTCCTATGTGTCACAGTTTTGGTTTGCAATGCAGTTTTCTAGCTCCTCTTTTCCGTAGTGAGATGATTGTTATAATCCCCAAATTTGAACCTGAAAGTTTACTTGAACTTATGGAAGAATTACATGCCACTTCCTTTTATGGTGTCCCAACAATGTATATTGCTCTACTTCGTTCAAAGATAGAAAAATATAACCTTGAGAGTTTGAAAGTTTGTGTTTCAGGAGGTTCAGCTTTACCAAAAGAAATTCATGAGGAATTTCAGCAAAAGACTTCCATTGCTATTACTGAGGGATATGGTTTAACAGAATGCTCTCCCGTTACTCACATTAACCCATATGGAAAGGCTATTGTTAACTCTATTGGAAAACCTTTGACTGATACACATGCAAAACTAGTTGATCCAGAAACTCTTGCAGAAGTTAATGAGGGAGAAATTGGAGAGATACTCATTCTAGGTCCCCAAGTTATGAAAGGATATTTAGGAAAAGGATTAGAATCATCGAATGTTTTCACTTCTGATGGATGGTTGAAAACTGGAGATCTTGCACGTAAAGATTCTGAAGACTATTACTTCATTGTTGATAGGTCTAAAGACATCATTAACTCAGGTGGATTGAATGTTTACCCCAGAGAAGTTGAAGAAGATCTTTACAAACACCCAGGAGTATCTCTTGCAGCAGTTATACCTGTTCCTGACGATTATTTTGGAGAGGTAGGCAAAGCTTTCATAGTTGTAAAGGAAGGATACAAAATTACTGAGAAAGAAATGAAAGAGTTCTGTTTGAAACAGTCAATGACAAAATATAAAATTCCAAAATCCTTTGAATTCATAGATTCATTACCTCTCAGTGCAGCTGGTAAGGTTTTAAAGCGAGAACTAATCAACAGAAAAAACATCTAACTCGTGATAATCTGTTTCTGAAAACTACTGAAAAGTTTTTTAAATTGAGATGCTTATACATTCAAGGTGGTTCCTTGGGGTCAGAATTAGGGGAGGACAAAAAAAAGTATGACATTGAACTACTTGAAAGTTTAATCGAAAATGGTCTATATGAGGAATCATTGTCTTTTATTAACAGAGCAATAACAAAATATTCCGATATTGGTTTAAAATATCTCAAAGGCAAAGTTTACTATCTTATGGGTAAATTCGATGATTCAGTTACTGAACTGAGTAGTGTTATTGCAGATGACTCTGATTTTTGGGAAGCATATGAGCTTCTGGGAGAGATTTATAGAATACGTAATCAGACAGAAATAGCTGAAAACTATTACTTCAAATCTACTTCTCTTAATCCTAGAGCTACTCAATCATGGCTTGGAAGAGGAAAACTTGCTATGGCTAGAGGAGAATTTCAAGTAGCTGTTCTAAGTTTTGAAACATATTTAAGAACTAAAAGTGAAAACATAGAAGTCTGGAAATTATTGGGGAGGAGCTACAAAGAACTCGAAAATTTCGTCTCTGCTATTGATGCATACAACGATGCAATTGAGCTTGAACCTACAAACCAAGAGCTCTATGAAGAACTTGGTGATCTTTACTTGTTTATGGGCCATGAAGATGTAGCAAAGGATAAATATCTTCAAGCAATGCAAGTTGAGGAAAAAACACGTCCTGTAAATGCAGATATTTACAATAAATTGTCTAGATTATATCTAGCTGAAGGAAATATACAAAAAGCTTTCAACTTATGTAATGAATTACTTACTCTCTCAAAAAACAATGATGAAGCTCTTTTCATTTCTGGTAAAGCTTTGATCAAAATGGGTCAGAGATATGAAGGAACTGTAAGAGTGAAAAAAGCTTTTGAAATTTCTGACAAACAAGAGTATAAAGATTACTTAAACGAACTTGATGAAGAACTCTATGGACCTAAATATGTCTAGAAATCTCTAGAAGGAAATTTATACTTCCTTTTTTTCTTACTCATAATGATGAAGGAATTTGACGATTTTTTCACAGTAGCTGAACCAAGAATAGCAAGATTAGGTTACATGATTTGGGATATTCACATCTGTCCTGGAATTGTCATTATCGACAAAATTGAAGATTCCTTCAGATGCTCGTATGATCTTCACACAACTATATTTGGACCACCGAATGAGAAAATCATTGAAAATTTCTATCCTAAAGGGGAAATAAGCCTTTCTTTTGATATGGAATGGAAAACCTTGATACAAAAACATTTCAAAGATTTCATCCCAATGGATAAATCTGTTAAAGATAGGAATATGAATACTTTTCTCTGTATGGAACTGAAAAAAGAAGATTTCACTCCACAAACAGAATATCTATCACGAGAACTTACTAAAGAAGAGATAAGATTATTAGGTTTAAAACGTAGAATACTCTTTTCTCAAGGAATGGGAGGAGTTGGAATAATTGAGAATAATGAACTCATAGGATGTGCATTTGCACCTCATCATGTTCAGACAGAAAGATTCTCATTTGCATTGATAAGAGGGGTTTGGGTTAGTAGAGATTATAGAAATAAAGGTTATGGCTATGATTTAAGTGCTAAAATGTGTGAAGTTCTTTATGATAAAGGGATAGAAGACATCACTCTTTGGGTAGAAGAAACTAATATCCCAGCAGTTCGAATATATGAAAAGCTTGGTTTTAAAACAGCTGAAAAAGTGCATGGTGTGGATTGTACAAAGAAAAGTTAATACTAATAACCTATGAATCTTCTAAATTTTTTCTCGATATCTTTCGGATCAAGTTTCATATTAGCATCAGAAAGAACAATGATTGGAGTAGAGTTTTCTAATCTAATCTGTTCAATAGTATCTTCAATTTCTATAATTGATGAAGCAGATATCATAATCAATGAATAGTCTTCTTGCAAAATTCTATCTAAGGTTGTAAGTGTTTCATCGGGTGTTGATACTTCTTCTCCTGGAATACCAATTAAATTGAATCCTCTCACTGTTTCACGTGCACCTATAACATATGCTTTCTTTGTTGTAATAGAATCAGACATCCAAATTAACTATAGAACTGCTTGTTTAAAGCTTTACGCTTGATTAATGTTAGTCAGCAAACTATTTATTATTGAAAAATATTATTACTCCTAATGACTAATTCAGTTGAAGATAGAGCAAAGATTGTATCTATTAAAGGTTCTACAGTCGAAGTTAAAGGCTTATCTTCTTACAGAATGGGTGAGATAACTTATGTAGGTGAGGAGAGACTTGTAGGAGAGATTATAGAAATCGAATTTGACTTTGCAACAGTTCAAGTTTATGAACCTCTCGAAGGTTTAAAAATTAATGAACCAGTGTATCCATCTGGTAAGTCTCTTTCAGCTGAATTAGGACCAGGATTATTAGCAAACATCTTTGATGGAATTCAAAGACCACTAGAGCAAATTAAGAAGAACTCATCTTCTTCATTCATTGGAAGAGGTATTCAAGTTAATGCTCTTGATAGAGAAAAGAAATGGTTGTTTGAACCAAATAAAGATTTAACCAGAGGGCATATTTTGAAAGGAGGAGATGTATTAGGTTTTGTAAAAGAAACAGAAACAATTATAAGCAAAATCATTGCACCTCCGGATACACATGGTGAACTGATATCATTACAGGATAAAGGTGAATTCAGAATTATTGATCCAATTTTAGAACTTAAAGGATTTGATAAAAAGAAATCTGAATTATCAATGATGCATGAATGGCCTGTTAGAGTTGCACGACCTTTCCAGAAGAAATTACCAGTTCATGAACCATTAGTCACAGGTCAAAGAATAATCGATATGTTTTTCCCAATTGCTAAAGGAGGAACTGCAGCGATACCAGGAGGATTCGGGACTGGCAAGACAGTCCTCCAGCATCAATTATCAAAGTGGAGTGATGCTGATGTTGTTATCTACATAGGTTGTGGTGAGAGAGGAAATGAAATGACAGATGTTCTTAGAGAATTTCCTAAACTCATAGATCCTCATACTCAAAATCCATTGATGGATAGAACACTATTGGTTGCGAATGTCTCTAACATGCCTGTAGCTGCTCGAGAGGCTTCAATCTATATGGGAATTACAATGGCTGAGTATTTCAGAGATCAAGGACTAAATGTTCTTCTGACAGCAGATAGTACATCGCGTTGGGCCGAAGCTCTTAGAGAAATTGCTGGTCAATTGGAAGAAATGCCAGTTGAGGAGGGATATCCAGCTTATCTTGGAGCTAGATTAGCTAATTTCTATGAAAGAGCTGGTCAAGTAGTTACAATCGGTTCTCCTTATAGAGAAGGATCGATTAACATAACCGCAGCTGTTTCTCCTCCAGGAGGAGATTTCAGTGAACCAGTTACTGCCAATACTAAGAGGTTTGTTAAAACCTTCTGGGGTTTGGATCCTAAATTAGCTAATAGGAAACATTTTCCTTCTATAAATTGGTTAAATAGCTACTCTGGTTATGTTGAAATTATTGAAGAATGGGCTCTAGAATCAGGATTAGAGGATTGGGGACGTTATAGACAAGAGATGTTCAATGTTCTCCAAAAGGATGAAGAGCTACAACACATAGTTGAATTGATAGGCTCAAAAGCTTTACCTGCTGATGAGCAACTTATAATCTTAGTTGCAGATATTATCAAAGATGGTTTTCTTCAACAAAGTGCTTTCAATCCAGTGGACTCTTTTTGTCCTATTGAGAAACAAATGAAAATGATGAAGCTCATGCTGCTATTTTACAGCAGAGCAGAGATTCTAATTAAGAACGGATGTCCAATTTCTCTCATACTTGCTCTTAAATCGGTTCAAATTCTGAAACGAATGAAAGAGGATGTTCAAAACGACGATATTATGCAAATGAATAAAATCGAAGATTACATCCATACTGAAATGGAAGAACTTGGATCTAAATACGGATATAGGGTGTAAAAAAATGGCTAGAATAAATGTTAAAGGTGTATCAGAAATTCGTGGTCCTCTAATAGTTATAGAGAATGTTTCTGGCATCCGAATGGGAGAGTATCTAGAGGTCAAACTCAAAGGGAAACCTTCCAGAAAAGGTAGAGTTCTAGCAATTGAAGAAGAGAGAGTAATAATCCTGTTATATCAAGGAACATATGAAATAGATAAAGACCAAATAGAAACAGAATTCTTTGGAAGAACTATGCAATTATTTGTTTCAGAAGATATGATTGGTAGAATTTTCAACTCTCTTGGAGAACCATTAGATGGTTTACCCAGTATTTATTCAGACGAATACAGAGATATCAACGGATCACCTATCAATCCAACTTCCAGAATATATCCAAAAGACTATATTGAAACAGGCATATCCTCTATAGATTCCATGAATACCTTAGTTAGAGGTCAGAAATTACCAATATTCACAGGAGCAGGATTACCAAACAACCGACTCATTGGACAAATTGTGAAGCAAGCAAGGATTGCTGAAATTGATGGTAATAAAAAGTTTGCAATAGTATTTGGTGCTATGGGATTAACTATGGATGATTATATTTATTTCCAGAGGTTATTCGAAGAGACAGGTACACTAAACAAAGTAGTTATGTTTACAAATTTAGCTTCAGACTCAGCTGCAGAAAGATTACTCACACCTAGAGTAGCATTAACTACAGCAGAATACTTAGCTTTTGATAAAGACTATCATGTACTAGTTATTTTATCTGACATTACAAATTATTGCCAAGCATTAAGAGAAATATCTGTTTCACTGGAAACAGTCCCTTCCAGAAAAGGTTTTCCAGGATATATGTACAGTGACCTTGCAGCAATTTATGAAAGAGCGGGAATAATAGAAGATTCTCAAGGAAGTATAACTCTTATTGCAAATTTGACAATGCCGAATGATGATATTACCCATCCCATTGCAGATCTTACAGGTTACATTACAGAAGGACAAATTATCTTAGATCGTTCATTACATAATAGAGGGATTTATCCTCCAATTGATGTCTTAGGTTCTTTGTCTAGATTAATGAAAGATGGAATTGGTGAGGGTTTCACACGAAAGGATCATCCATCATTGAGTAATCAACTCTATGCTTCCTATGCAGAAGGATTAGATAAAAGAAAACTTGCTGAAGTTATAGGCAGAAAAGAACTCAACCGTCTTGATCAAATTCTCTACGAATTTGCAGATAAATTTGAGGAAATTTACATTAATCAAGGTGATACTTATAGAAATATAGAATCGTCCTTGAATATTGGCTGGTCATTACTTTCAAACTTACCAGAATCCGAATTAACTAAGGTTTCCAGAGAATTAATTGATGAACACATTCTCAAAGAAGGAGGAGATTCAGTTTGAGAGAAACAATATCAATCCCTCCCACAAAAGATAATTTACTGAAATATAAAAAGAAGCTTCAGCTTGTTGAAAGAGCATATGAATTGCTTAAGGAGAAATATGAAGCTCTTCTGATGAAGTTACAAATAATCTCTTCTCAGGCAATCAATATGAGAGAAATTATGGAAAAGAATCTTAGTGAAGCCTATATTGAATATATAAAAACTGAATCAGAATTAGGCAAAGATATGATCAATGTATTCAGTGAAACAATACCAAAAGATGTTGATATTAACTCAACTCCATTGGAGTATATGGGGGTAGAGTACAGAGATCTAAAACTAGCTAATCTTCCAGAACCCTCGTATGGATTCTTTGGTATTTCGAGTTTACTCTGGGTTACAGCCAAAAGATTTCGGGATACTTTTGATCTTATAATTGAATTAGCAGAAATAGAGAATTTTGCTTATAGGGTAATACGAACTCTCAATTCAACCCAAATAAGCTTAAATGCTCTGGATAAGATATATCGTGTAAGATTTGAAAATATTATAAAATATATCGAAAATGTTTTGGAATCTAATGATCTTGAAAATATTTACACAATTAAGAAACTCAAAAGAAAAATTGAAATAAAAAATGAAATAAGAAGGAGAAAAAGATGAAAAAAGCATTAGTTGCTATTGGTGACTTTGAGAGCGGAAAGAAGCTTATTAAGCAAGTTCTTGATCTCTACTGCGATTGGGTTACTGAAATTCATCTATTAAATGTAATTGATAAAGAAAATTTAGAAAATGTTGCAGGTTATAGAAATGTTACAGTTGAAGAGCTACTAAAACAATATCAGATGGAATATGATAACATTCTTGAGCAACTAAAACACGAATTTTCAGATACTCATTTGTATATGACATCTGAATCAAATCAAGGTTTAGTTGCAGAAAGCATAATTGAAACATCAAAAAGAGAAAAAGTTGATTTCATAGTTATGGGAACTAGAAAAGAAAGTCTAACAAAAAGACTTCTGAAAAATTATGTAAGATATGTTATTGAAATTTCAGACATACCTATCTTGCTATTACCAATCTAGAGGGAATAATATGAAGAAAGAACAACTCAATCAAAAAAACGGAAAAGAAGAGGAAAACGCTCTATCCAGATTACTTTCTAAGATTGAGAAGGAAGCAGAAAAAGAAGCAAGAATGATTCAACTAGACACAAAGAAAAAACTAGAAGAGATTGAGAAAGAAACTAGAAAATTAGCAGAAGAGATCAAAAAAGAAGAATTAAGTAAAGAAACATCAAGATTAGATTTTATCAGAAAAAGAACAGAAACTGAATACCAACAAAATGCAAAGAAAATAATGGTTCAGGCAAGAGAGAACTTAATAGACCAGGTTTTTGAGCAAGTTGAAAAAGAGATTCTGAATTTCCGAGAAAATAAGAGATATCTTGCATACCTTGAACATCTGATTACTTCAACTATACGAAATATTTCTACTGAAAAAATGAAGATTATCGGAGATAAGAAAGATAAAGAGGTCCTAAACAAAATTACATCTTCTGTTTCTCAAAAAAAGGGGATACAGTTCAAGATTGATACAACCTCTATCAAAACATTAGGTGGCTGTATCATAACAGATGAAGATGAGAGAATAAAAATCGATTATACTATTGAGAATACACTAAAGGTTAGTAAAGAGAAAATAAGATCCAAAATAAATGAGATTCTATTTGAATAGGTGATGATAATGGGATTATTTCCAGCTAAAATGTTAGAAGCAACAATAATTGTACCTTCTGAGGACTTTGAGAAAGTTGTTGTTAGTGTAGCTGAAACTGAGAGCTTAATGGTAAAAGAAAACATCTCAATAGAAGGATTAGAGGTTTTTTATCCATCATCTAAAATGGAAAAACTAAGAAGATTAGAATCTGCATATAATGATTTGGTTTCTCAAGTTCCAGAACCTAAGGAAAAATTTGGACAAAAGCTTGCTAGGGCTTATAAGAAGCAAAAGGCAATTCTTCCGCTATTTGAGGATTGGCAAGATTTAGAGAAAATAGAGACTAATCTTGAACATCAGATTAATGAATATAAAACAGAGATTCTGAATCTTAAGAAGAAATCAGAGAGGTTACAAGAACTGAAAGAAAATGGAGAACTGATTGCTAAAGGATTCAGATTGTTGGAAAGCGAAAGACCATATGAAGTCGATTCAGACGAAAGAGTCTTAGTAGGAATTCTGAATACTGCAAAAATTGAAGATGCAGAAAACTTTGTTTCTCATGTAACGAATACAGAGATTATTCCTCTTGTTAAAGATAAATTCTTTATCTATGCTCATGGAAAAAAAGGAGAGATATCTAGGCTCATCAAAGATCTGAGTATTGTAAGATGGTATCAACATGAGCACAAAGGTCCAATTCATCTTAATAAGACAGAAATTGAAGAAGAGGTATTAAATGAATATACTGAGATTTGCTCCGAATTAACAAAAATTGACAATGAGCTCAAGCAATTTGCAATAAATCATAAGCAGAATATTGTAGCAATAAAATTGTCAATTGAGAGTCTCGGTCACTTCTTTCGAATTTATGTTTCTGCTAGAAAAACTAGGAAAACCATTGTTTTTCAAGGTTGGGTGGCAGAGAAGGAATTAAGTAATATCGAAAAAGCATTAGAAGACTTCCCAGAGGTTGTACTTGAATATGATGAACCTTCTGAGGAGATGAAAAATATTCCAGTAGTACCTGCAACAAATCCTCTCACGAGATCATATCAAAACATAGTTGCTCTTTATGGTTTACCTTCAGCAAAAGAAGTAGACCCAACAATTTTCTTAATTTTCACATTTAGTATATTCTTTGGAGTTATGTTTGGAGATGTCGGACATGGTTTAATTTTTCTGGTTATAGGTTTAACTGGAGTATTAGCTCGAGGTTTGAAAAGAAGTGTTAGACTGATGTTTCTGCTTGTTTTGATGATGGGAATCACATCATCGATAATGGGTTTCATATTTGGTGAAGCTTTCGGTGTACATCTGGTGGAGTTGTTAGGGATTAGAGAACATGGAGATCACACACCAGTTCATCTATTTGGTGCAGAATATCCTTTCTTGAGTCCTGTTGAGGACTTAGTAGAAATATTCAATCTTACTTTAATTGTTGGAGCACTTCATATAATTTTAGGGATTACAATTCGATTAATAAATCAAATAAAACACAAGGAATATGCAGAAATTTTAGAAGAAACAACACCTCAAGTTTTTCTATATGCAGCAATACTTTATTTCCTATCAAGTTTAGGAATTTTGAATTTAGGAATAGATCCAACAGGTAAAGGATTTATCTTAGTTGCTCTAGTTTCTGTAATAATAGGAGTAGGTTTAACACTCTTTGGACAAGGAATTGTTAGCATTTTATTCAAAGAAAAGAGACAAAACATTCTTAGAAGCTTTTTAGGAGGGGTAGGGATGGGTTTGTTACATTTACTAGAAACATTTAGTTCTCTCATAAGTAATACTGTTTCTTATGGAAGAATACTTGCAATGCTAATCGCTCATGCAGTTTTCTTAAGCGTTATTAATGCATTAGCAGGTCAAGTTGGATTTATCCTCTGGAAAATCCTTATTCTGATAATTGGTAATATCTTTGTTTTAGCATTAGAAGGATTACTAGTTTTTATTCAGACATTAAGATTACATTTTTATGAATTCTTCAGCAAGTTTTATGAAGGCAGTGGAATTCAGCATAAACCAATTTTTGTGTTTAACAAAGAAATGGATTTGAGTAAATATGGCAGTTGAAGGATATATATTAGGTATTATGGGAATCGCTGGAACAATGTTAACAATATTAGGAGCAGGTATCCCTTTAGCGAAAGGAGTTCAAGCAGCTGCAGCAGCTGTTGCAGAAAAACAGAGATTAAACATCTTCATACTAATCTATCTAGCTCTAGCAGAAGCACTAGCGATATATGGTCTACTGATAGCATTTGTAATGTATACAAAAATTCAACCTTATCTTGATGGGACAAATCTGTTAACAGATTTCACTCCAACATATGGATGGATTTACATTGCAGCTATGTTCATTATGGTTGTTTCCAATTTAGGAGCAGCAATAACATTAGCGAAAGGAGAACCAGCAGCTATAGGGTCAATAACAGCTAATTCAGAGGTATTCACACCAAATCTGATTTATCTAGCTCTTGGTGAAGCCTTAGCAATCTATGGATTACTTATAGCTTTTATACTCTTGAATATCGTTGTTTGACGAGTTGATTACACTAGGTTAACTATTAATTCCCTGGTTTTTTCAACAGGGAACTTATACTCCTTGAGGTATAACAATTTATTCAAATCCTGAATTTGCGATTCATATTGCTTAAGATAGCTAAGAATGCTTAAAATTCCGAAATCTATATAGAAGGCTTTTCTAAGTACTTCCAACTCTCTTGCTCTCAAAGCTATTTCTATGTGCAAAAACATCTGATCATCTTCATATCGCTCAATTCCTTGTGTCAGTTTCTCAATATTAAGTGATTTTAGAATCTCTAAATCGTTTTTCAAAAATTGTTCTTCCATTAAAGAAACAATTTGTCTCTTATAGGGAATCTCTTTTGGCAAGGTAATAAGCTGAAGAGCATCTTCAACATCAACTTCAACAAAATCTGCTTTTAATTTTACTAGTACCACGTTTGTTAATAGTTCCTGATAAACAAACTTAAGTGCTCCTTTTTTCTGAGCTCCTCTTAGTTTTTGAGCTTGTTTCAGCATTAGATCCAAATAATGAACGTTCAATGCAAATTCAATTGGCCAAATATCACCAACTTTACTATAGATTTTTTCTGAAATCTCAATAACATATTTGTATTCAGTTTGTTTCATACTTTCTAGAAAAACACCTAGATCATTACTTTGAATTAGTTTCGCAATAAAGGAAGTTCTTCCAAGCATTTCTTGAGCTTTTAAGTTGATAACCTCTCGTAAATCAACTGTAGCTTTTGAATATAGATATCTTATTATTCTTTGAAGGTTCATAACCTCAAATTTAATCATATAAGCTTCAAAGAACTCCTTTCCCCATTTAGGCATATTTTTTAGAATAAAATCGTACTGATCTAGCAATTTTCTTGTTAGTATTCTTTCTATCTCATGGGATTGATAAGTTGATTGCATTCGTAAACTTTCACCAATTTCGAATGAAGTCAAATCATTAATGAATTCTTCATAAGGTTTATTTATTAAGTTTTCAAAGTCTTCATTAGAAAGAAGCTTTGCATGCTGTCCTCTTACATAACTTGTAAGAAAAGAGATGTCTGGTGAAATATTTGCCATCTAAAGAACAAGAGATTATAGAACAAATAAAGATTGCTGAAAAACAAGCTGAAGAAATTATTGAAAAAGCAAAAAATGAATCTAGTATTTTAATCGAAAAAGCACAAAGCGATAGAGTAAGAAGGCTAGAAAACGCAAAATCAGAAGCAAGAGAAATCTTAAAACTGAAAATTACCGAGGCTAGAGACACAAAGCAATATGCGCATTTAGTTACTGAAGCTGAGAAAGATTCTGCAGAATTAGTCAAGAAAAAGGAAGACAAGATTTCAAGTGTAGCAAAAGAAGTTGCAGAATTTATACTTGATATAGATGGATAATTTGTTCCTACTTATTCTGATATTAGTTCAAAATCATCTGAATCATCAAATTCTATTTCTTCAAATTCAATTTCACCAATTTCCTCTGATGTATCTTCTTCTAAATCTTCAAGATGATCTTTTATCATTTCTACTAGCTCGGGAATCTCATCAACGATAAATGGTGTAGCTAATTCTCCAGGATCGGAATATCCCCAAGTAACACCAAAACATGGAATCCTTAGCATTTCAGAAACATATACATCATTTGGTAAATCTCCAACAAAAACACCTCTAGCGATATCATCAGGATCAAAATTGTGAACTATAAGCTCAAGTTTGTCTTCTCCTGCAAGAATTTGATCAAAAGGATTATTGTCACCAAAAAGTCTTTTCATAAGTTTTAATGAATCTTCTTTGTTCTCCATCATTGGATTTTGAGTGACCATTATCAGTAAAATGTTCTTATCCAATTTTTTTATCTTTTCCAGAGTTTCTTGTATTTGAGGATAGAGTTCAACAACCTCCATAAAAATTTCTCTTTGAAGACTAACTAGTTTGTTTCTCTTGACTAAAAGTTTTACAGGATTTACAGGATACTTGAAGAACATTGACATACTTTGACCTTTAGAAGAAGTATCTTTGTACATTTGTTTGATTTTAGAACTGGGAAAATCTTTACCTAAAGCTTCTTTGAATACTCTTCTTGTAACTTCTAAAGTATCAACTAATGTTCCACCAAAATCAAAAAAAATTGGGATAGAGTCACTCATATAGATTTGAAATGTTCATACTCTTTTTAAATAAAAAGGTAAAAGAGAAAAATCATCTTCTTCTCTTCCGTGATCTCTGAGTTTCACGATATCTAGATTTTAACCCAAGTTGTAAAGTTCTTCCAGCTAATATTAGACCTGCAATTGCACCAAAAATACCGAAGTATTGGAAATTAAAAAGTGTACTCTGTATAGCAAAGAAAATTCCAGCAATTCCGATCCCAGCAAATAGTGTTGTTAGTATTCCAACTTGCATCCAATATGATGTTTCTCTTGGAACATCAGTAACTACTGTTCTTCCTGTTGCTCCATCTAAAATTGCGTTATGCTTCTTTCCAGCTGCTTCGAATTCGATTATGTAGAATGGGATATGAAGTAGATAAACACTTTCTACATCTGGCTGATCTCTAACCTCAAGGATTTGAGCTAATTCTTTTAGCATCAATCCCTTATGAATCTCTCTCATTTGATCAATTGCTTCATTTTTTGCTTGATCTAAGTCAAATATGCTTGGAACCACATCAGCTTTTACTTTTTCTGCTTCAAGTGCTTGGAAGTATCTCTTACCCCTTGTCGATATCTCAAAGTTGAGCAGCTCATTATTTATTTCTTCAGCTGCATAAATAATGAATTCTCTAGTATCATCAAAAACTCCTTGCTCAGGTTTCAAATGGATGCTAATATGTCTATATCCTGACTTGTATCTATTACTAAAAGTTGCATATTCTCCATTTCCCTTGTATTCTGTTCTCAGATGAACAGTTACAATGTAATAAGGATAGAATTTCAAGTCTAACTTTGTTACCTTTAAAGATTTATGAAGATCTTCAGGAACACCAGGATGTTTAAGTATATCTCCTACTAATTCTGTTCTTATTTGTTCAACATTGTAGTCAACAGGCAACATATAGTGTTCTATTAGCTCTGATACTTTTGCAAGTTCACTAGTTACTGAACAATATGGACAAGTAACATGTGATTGTGTTGCTTCTAGTTCTAAAGGAGCAGCACAATTTGGGCACATTATTGATCTTACACTCATTTAGTCCACCACCGATTTTGGTTTGAAGGTATTCTTAAGCGTGAAGAATCCTATCACAGCTGCAACTATTCCAGCAATTATTGGAACATATACTAAATCTCTAAAGAAGTAGCTTGCTACACCAGCTCCTCCTAGAAGTAATATAGTTAATGACAAGAACATAATTCTGAAACTTGTTGTAACAGGAATCTCTCCAATTATTATTCTGCCACTACTTCCTAGAATTGCCATTCTGTAAGTTTCTCCTTTGAATTCATATTCGATTTGCCAGACTGGAGCATGTACAAAGTAAGTCCCTTCAAAAGTTAGTTGAGTAGCACAATCAAACACTTTTGTACAAGCTTTTTCAGCTTGAGCTCTATGAGTATCAAAGACCAAAGTTTTGCCTAACTGATTTGCTGCATCTATTGTGATTTCTGATGAAAGATAAATGAATTCTTTCTCATCTGCTTGTAGTTGGTCATGATTAAATTCTACAGCATTTGTAAATTCTGCTCTTACAATATCTTTTACACGATCATAACCGAAAATTGAACTTCCCCTCCTACCAAGTAAGACATCTGCTCTCTTTTCTTTTATTTCTCTATCTATTGGTCGGTATACCGTAACATGTTCTGTTACTGTTCGTCTATTTTTTCCAGTTCCTACTGTTCTAGTTCTTGTTTCAGTGTATCTGAGGTAACCCACAAAATGAGTATACGCATCAGAAGTTACAACCCAAAAAGGCATCAAAGTTGGGATAATGTTAGTAATCTTATAACCTTTAATCCCCCTCATGAATCCTTTTTTCCTAATAAACTCCTTTACAATATCATGTATTTTCTTCTGATTAAGCGTATTTCTTAAGATGTAATGATTATCAAATTTAGAACCATCAGCTAAATATGCTTGACCGCAAGAAACACAATTGAAAATTGCATCCTCTGGATTCACATCCATTGGAGCATTACAATGAGGACATTGAAATTTCTTAACTAGGCTCATTAGTACTACAGTTTACCATAGCTAATATAAAATTTCATATAATTTTCATGAAAATTGAGGAAAAAGCTAGGTTTATTCTTTGCTTTTCTTCATTTCATCAATATCTTGAATTACTTTATCTACTATCTGAGTTAGTTTTTCGTAAAGAACTGAGTCATCAGGAAAGATATACTCTCCTCTAATACCTTGTTCCATTACATCAAAGGATATTGGTAAGAAATCAAGAAAGGTAATTTTATCAGGTTTGTAGAGGTTTATCAAATCTTCTTTCCAATCTTCAAGCAATTTTTGATTTTCTGCTTTTAACTTAGGAGGTAGCTGGTTAAACACAAAAAAACTAAGAGATCTTATTTCTAGTTTCTTGTAAATATCTCTCAGCATTTGCTTCGCTCCTTCAAAGCTGAATGTTGATGGTCTAATTACGAAGATTCGAGCATCTGCTATAGCTGCAGCATTAACTGATTCCATTCTGTAACCTGGAGCTAAATCATATACAACATATCTGTACCCCATCCTCTGCAAAAACTTAGTCATTTCGTGAAGGGCGAAGAAAGAATATTGTTGAATATCTTCAAGAAGTGAAAGCAATCCTTCACCATATTCAACATTCTCTTTTGCAACAATTAGTTGTAGGTTTTGATTATTTGTCTCAAGAAGTACTTCTTCACTAACCTTTTTCTTGCCCATAAGAACGTCATTTATAGTATGCTTAATCTTCTTATCAGGTATTCTGAAAATATGTTGAATTGTAGGTTGTGCTATATCCAAATCAATTAAAACGGTTTTATTTCCTCTCTTAGCTAATTCATGTGCAATGTTGCAGGATAGAGTTGTCTTACCAGGACCACCTTTTTGAGAATGAAGTATTATTATATCTAATCTAGCAGAAGCCATTTCTTGTAATTTTCCAAAATCTATACTAGACAATTAATCACCGGATAAATAATATCTGCTTCAAGTCTTTTTATTCTTTACTGCATAAGATGGAAAATTTCACAGAAAAAGAAGGTTTTTTAGCTTAGAAATAACAACAGCAACCTTTTATTTATATTAATTATAGTTAATTATAGTTTAATTTAATAAAATATTGACTAATACATACACAAATTGGGTGAACATATGAAGATATTATTCGATGAAACTCAAAAAGAGAGAGGAAAGATTTTTGAGAATTTTCAGAAACTAGCAAGTATTCTTGAAGAAGAAGGTCATGAAATTAGCAAACATGACTCCTATCCAATAAAATACACTAACATATCAAAGTATGATATATTTGTATTCTTATGCCCAGATGGATCAAAGATTATGGGGCATGAGGTTAAGTCCTTGCTAAGATTTGTTGATGAGGGAGGATCATTAGCAATTTTTACTAATGCAGGTGGAGATAAAGGATTAAACACAAATTTGAATACTCTACTCAAACATTTCAATATAGAGATTTTAGCAAATCAAATCTTTGATTATCAAAACTTTGATTTAGAATTGGAAAGCAATGTAATTGTATCAAAATTTTACGACCACCCAATTACCAAAAGTATTAAAGAATTAACAATTGTTTCAAGCTGTTCTCTACATCTTCAAGAAGGAGTAGAAGAGCTAGCAAGAACTAAGAGCACTAGTGATCCCCCAAGTTCAGCAATCATGGGGATAACCTCGTATGGTCTAGGAACAGTTTTTGCTTGTGGTTCTTACTCAATGTTGTCTGATTCAAAGTCAGGTATAGATTTGCGAGATAATGCTAAATTTGCTAAGAGTCTGTTTCAGCATATAGCTGCACCTCCGATGTTTACTAAGCAAGAAGAAGAGTTGGATGAAGAGATAGAAGAAACAATTCAAGTAAAAGAACAAGCTAGAGAAGAACCTTTCGAATCTGTAAGTAAAATTGATATGGTTAAGGAAGCTTTGAACAAAGGTGAAACTGATACAGTAAAAGCAGAAGTTATGAAAGCCATGAAGACTCTTAAAGACGAAGTCAGAGCAACTAAGAGTGTTGAAAAGGAAGAAGAGATTAAAGCTCCTGTAAAAAATGTCTATGAATCAATTGCTATTATTCAAGAATTAGAAAAAGATATTGATGAACTTAAAATTGAAGACCCTGGATATAGAGATATCCTTCTGACTGATATGGCCAGAAGAGAAGGAATTGATTATGCACAAATACTGCCATATTTAGAAAGAATTCGTGAGAAAGAAGACCGAGATAAGAAGAAGAAACAAAAACGTAAAGAATCTGTAAAGGGTGCCGTTAAAGGTGATATAACATCAATACCTGAACCTAGAACTCCAGAAATGGATCAATTTGAAAAGGATATCATGCTTTTTGACCAGGAATTACAGGTAGAACCTGATGTTCAACCAGTGGCTCAACCAGCTATTCAATCACAGCAAATAGAGAGTCTAACTCAAGCAGTGCGAGAGCTTAAAAATAGTCTCGATGTGTTAAGTGCAAATCTCATTCATCTTATAAGTGAAATAGTTCTTGAAATGAAGGAACAACGAGGTAAGAAAAGATAATAAGGTTTGATTAAGGTGAAGTTTAAGGATTTGTGTCAGTGCTATTTTAGATTAGAGAATACTCAGAAGAAGCTAGAAATGGTTGACATCTTAGCTGAAACTCTAGCAAAGGCAAATGAAAAGGAAATAGGAAAAATCTCCCTTTTAACTCTTGGTAAACTGTACCCTGATTTTGTAGGAATTGAACTAATGTTAGCTGAGAAAATGGCTACCAAGGCTTTAGCATTAGCAACAGGTAAAAGTGAAAAATCTGTTCAAAACTTATTAGATGAGACAGGAGACTTAGGAAAGGCTGCACATAAGCTTTTAGAAAATAAAACACAGTCAACTTTGCTTGCTTTTACGAATCAACAAGAAATAGAGCAGTATGAAGTTCAAGAAATTTGGGGAATACTTGATAATATAGCTAAAACCACTGGAGAAGGTTCATCAGATAAGAAAATAAGATTCCTGTCTGGATTACTATCAAAGGTAACATCTTTGGAAGCAAGATATATTTCTAGACTAATAGCTGGAAACTTGCGAACAGGTGTAGCTGCACAGTTATTACTTGAAGCACTATCAAAAGCTAAAACTGGTAACAGAGAAAATAAAGAGTTTCTGGAAAGAGCTTATAATAGATGCTCAGATATTGAATATGTTTCAACCACCTTATTTGCTAAAGGTCTTGAAGCAGTTAAGCAAGTTGAAGTAAAATTGTTTAGTCCAATTAAGGTTATGCTTGCTCAAAGGGTTTCTAGTTCAGAAGAATTACTTGAAAGATTTAAAGGAACATGCGCCCTAGAGTACAAGTATGATGGGTTAAGAGTTCAAATCCATAAGAAGAATAAGGATGTAAAATTATTCTCTAGAAGTACCGAAAACATAACTAATCAATTTCCTGATGTGATTGAGTTTATCAATGATTCTTCGTTAGATGACGAATTTATTATTGAAGGAGAAATTGTTGCTTTTGATCATGATAAAGAATCCATATTACCTTTTCAACATGTATCTCAAAGAAAAAGAAAGCATGATATTGATCAGAAGATAGCTGAAGTCCCCGTTAGGGTTTATCTTTTTGATGTTCTATATAGTGACTCCAAATCCAAATTAGATTCTCCTTATCTTGAAAGAAGAGAAAATCTAAAAGAAATAATCGAAGAATCTAAGGAAATAAAATTTTCACATCAAACAATTGCAGAAAACGCAGATGAAATTGATGATTTCTTTCATCAAGCAATTAAAGACAGTTGTGAGGGGATAATGGGTAAAAGTGTTGGAAAAGATTCTGTTTATCAAGCTGGTGCAAGAGGTTGGAATTGGGTAAAGTACAAAGCTGGATATGATGCCCAACTTTCTGATTCCTTTGATTTAGTTATTATGGGGGCAGAATATGGTAAGGGAAAAAGAGCCGGAAAATATGGTGCTTTTCTCTTAGGTTGTTATGATGAGATTGAAGGTGTATATCAAACCTTTACTAAAATAGGTACAGGATTTTCAGATGAAGATCTTGATTTCTTCTTTAAGGAACTCAAACCTTTCGAGAGAGATAAACCAAAAGAGTTTCAAAGCGATATTGAGAGCAGTATTTGGTTTAATCCTAAGATAGTTATTGAAGTAACTGGAGATGAAATTACCAGGAGTCAACTACATACTTGTTCAAGAGGCTTAATGGAAAGTGATTTAGAAGGATTAGCACTGCGATTTCCAAGATTTACAGGTAAAATAGTTGACGATAAAGCACCTGAGCAAGCTACTACAAACGACGAAATACGCACAATCTATTTAAATCAATAAAATAATTTAATTGTGAAAGCATATGTTTGGTAAGAAAAAGGATATGACTGAAAAAGAAGTTTCAAAAAGACCTAGTGAGGCACTCAAAATTCTTAATTCTAACATTGAAAACTACCATGGGTACAAAGATTTAGAGCATAGAAGAGATTCTGATATTGCATTCAGAACAAGATTACTTACCATAATGAGGAACACAGGCGATATGATGAGCCAAGTTCATGAACTTCTAATTCATTCACAACTGTTAACAAGCTGGGGTCCAGCAGGAATTGTTATGAAAACCATCTCAGATATGAGAAAAGAAGCTTCAAAGACGGATTATAAATACAGTACATTTTTTGATGTAAAGGACGTAGAAGGAGAACATGGAATTGATCTTTCAATTCTTTACCTACTAGAAATAGACATACTTGATAATGCTGAGGAACTTAAGGATAAAATACTAGATGTTAAAGTAAAGCTGGAAGAAATGATGCTAGATACTGTAGAAACAAGTATAGCAACTTTAATGAATTTGAGTAGTAGCGTTCATAATAGATTTATCGAAAGAAATGAACTTATTAGAGCATTTGAAAAAATGAAACTCTAAATGTCCTTACCAAATACTTTCTCTAAAAACAAATCTTTTTCTTGATTCTTTAAAACTATAATTTTATTTCTTGATTTTAATCCTCGAGAAATTGAGAGTGAAGTAGATGGAATCTTATAAGTTTTAGATATTAGTGCTAGAATAGATTTGTTTGCCTTCCCTTTGTTTGCAGATTCTTTTACATAAATATCTATTGAAAATTCTGTAACTTCTATCTTGTTGGTTGACGAGTTTGGGTGAGCTCTAATTGATAAAAAGATTTCATCGTTCCTAATTTCAATAGAGGGATGTGAAATCAAAAAAACACCAAAAAATCTAGATCAGGCTACTTTAGCAGCAAGTTTAGCTGCAGTCGCATAAGCAATTCTATTCTCTACTGTAGATGGAGACCAAGTAATAACACATCCTGCCCAGTGTGGACAACGAGCAACCATTATATGTCCTTGACCACCCAGATTTGTAGTGCACAATCTTTCTGGTGTCATTGTAATAACTGTAAATTTTAATCCCCCACCAAAGTCAACATTTTGAGTCTGATTTTTCCATGCATTAAACGGTATAGTAGGGTCTACAGCCCAATCGCCATATTGATAATAACATTTCAAATCATCCCCAATCAACCATACTACTCCAACGGTACCTTCTTGAGCTGCTACTGCAACATCGTCTTGAAAACTCATGATAATTTCACCATTTCTTAATGTATTTTCCCCAATAATCTATTAAACGTTTTTCTTTGGGTAATATCCCATTTTTCTAGTACCTTATATATTTTTTAAAATGGGCAATTTAGGAACATATTTGAATAGGTACCATATTATTTTCTATTAATAATGTTAGACGATGAGGTAAGCGTTAAACGAAGACGAATTCTCCGTTTTATTCGAGATTTAGATTTACGTTACATACGAGGTTCAATTGATAGAAGAACCTATCAAACTTTGAAAAATAAGTATAAAGAGCTTCTAGCTAATCTTCCTAAAACTATTGATGCTGAGATTGAAGAAAAAGAACTGGAAGAAACAAAACAGAAATTACCTGAAGTTGAACTAGATTTTCATCAGATTCAAAAAGGAGAGTTAACTACTCCTATTGAATTGGAGTCTGATACATCTCCTATTATGGTAGAAAAAGAAGTAGAGGAAATTAAAGAAGAGGTAAAAGAAGAGGTAAAAGAAGAAGCTAAAGAAGTAGTTGTTCTTCCTCCTAAACCTGAAATATCTGAGGAAATAGAACTGCCTATAATTGAGTTAGAAGAAATTCCTCCTATTGAAATAGAAGAATTAAAGATTCGTTATGTAATGAATATGGCTATTAAAGCAGCAACTAAGACTTTCGAAGAAGAAATGGATCTCGAACAAGATTATATGTCCAGCAAAATCGATGATCAAGAATACATGGGAAAGAAGAATGAAGTTGAAGCCAAACAGCATAAAATCTTTCAGCACTTTTACAAATTATCAGAGCTGCTATTTTCTGTCAGCCAAGATCATTTATATAAAAACACTCACAATAATTTTCTCTTATTTAACAACGAATTGAGTGAAAATATCAACAGATTGAGAAGACTTGTTACTGATAAAAAGGAATTGAAAGGTATAATCTATGATATAAACGAAAGAGTGCTAAGACACAGACCAATCCTTAGAAAAGCAGCTCAAGATACCTTAAAATGGAAAGTAATTATTCAACAGGAAAGGGAAAAGTTCAGAATATTTATGGAGAACAATGAAGGAAGAATTCCCTCTATTCAAAGTGATGAGTTAGCTAGAAAAATCAAACAACTCGAAATCTATGAAGAACTCTTAGATGAAGATATTAATGATTATGCCAAAGATCTTGATGCGTTGGATGTTATCTATGGAGAACATCTCCAATTTCAAGAGATTATAACACCTTATTTCAAGGATCTAACACTTGATACAGAAAATCGCATTCAAAAATATAGTGAAATAATCAGTGCTCTTCAATTCAGAAATCAACTAACTGTTGCAACTAGTGCTGCAAGTCGAGAGATAGATTATCAACTATTATCAGAACTGAAAGCTCTTTGGAGATATTCCGGAAAACCTGTTGTAGATGAACAAAAAGATTTGGTGGGTTTTGTCGTAGGACCCGGACAATTAAATGAAAAGTTTGGAATTATAATTCGACAACAACAAGAATTATCTCTTTCTATGGTCAGAAGAATCTATGATAACATTGTTTTACCAATAAGTAAAGAACCTGAATTAAGTAATGAAAGAGAAAAGAAAGAATTCTTACTCAATGAACTTCCGAGAAATATTCCACAATTACCTTTCACATATCTGATTCCTGAAGCAATCGTTGAATATTGCAAAATTAAAGATATACCACTAACTGAAGAAATTATAGAAATTATACTCCAACCTCACAATTACCTTTTTGTATCTTTGGAAAAACTGGATAAAACTGCAAGAGAAATAAGAATTAAGAGCCAAGATATCATCCAAAATGGAGATGTTCTTCCATATTTCAATCCAGCTGAAAGTAATTTGATAAATGATAGAATTACAGAAGAGGAGAATATAGCTGCTAGAAATGTTTTTGGTAAGCCTTTAGGAAGAGCCCACTCTGTTATTTACCATCCAATGAAGGGCTACTTCCTTGTTGTAGAGAAGAAAAAAGCTTCAAGTGAATTTTTTGGTATAATTTATGATTTCCTTCATGATGTTCACAACCAACCACTTATTTCAAGAACAAAATTATCTCTTTCAGAGAAGAAGAAAAAAGTACTAGAGGATTTTGCAGAGGAGTATTCAAGAACTGAAGATGAAATAGACGATATTGATATGTTGAAAAGAATTCTTATAGAGAAAAATACTGGATTCCTTCCTGAAAAAGTTGAAAATTCTAGATTCCTCTTATTTTCAATGGGCAATGTTAGACAAATAGGAAATATGATTCAAGTAAGTTATGGATCACCATCTTTTGAATTAAATGATGTATTTGATTTAGAAGGGAAAGTAGTTGAAAATGTTAAAGGAACTGAGATAGGAGTTGTTTACAATTTACAGTTAACAGAAAAACCATTCCTTTATCTTTGGACTTCAATTGATCTACTTCTAATTGCTTCATTTATTAGTGAATATCCAGCTTCATTATTTGAAAAAGATCAGAATTTCATTGATAATTTGGCAATTTCTATTGGTAAACAACTAAGTATAGCCCCTCAAGTTGCTCTTAGACCAGATATTGTAATGACCTTTATGAATCTCATTGGGAAAATTAAGAATCTTATTCAAATGGAAGAAACCATGGAGAAATTCAAGCCTAAAACTATTGAATTGAGTAGAATTATCTCTGTTGATAAACGTAAGATTCTTGCAGATATAAGTGATGAAGAGATTATGGATGAGATTATTACAGATATTGAAGTTGGAGATGCAGATGATGATAGCAGATTTGTAACTTCTCCAGACTATTATCTTAAGGAACAGTGATAACAAAATAATTTTATTTCCTAAAAATAATTTGAAGAAGAAAATGAAAAGGACATTCTTAGGATTCTTCAAGAAATCTTATGACTCTTTAAATAGTTTTGAGGAAAATAACACTCTTATTCTATTTGGATTACCATACGAAAGAATCAAGGCAAATAAAAGAGGTTCGAGAAAAGCTCCTAAAGCCTTAAGGAAGAAATCTTTAGAGTTTAGTGGGATTTCAACAACCTTTAACATATCTCAAAACAACACAAATTATTATGATATTGGTGATTACAACCCAGTTAAAGAAAAAGAAAAAATCCAAGAGATCTGGAATAGTGCTATAAAGAAGAACTGCAAACTACTAGTTTTAGGTGGAGATCACAGCATAACCTTCGATGCTCTTTCAAAAGCTCCATGGGATGAAAAGACAGCTTTAATTTGGTTTGATGCTCATGCAGATCTTGCTGATGAATATCCTCCTGGAATTTTTCAATCTCATGGAACTGTTTTTGCTAATCTTAAAGAAAAACTTCAACTAAATAAAAACCAAATGTTGTTCATAGGGGGGCATGCATATACTCAAACAATAGATGAGCACAATAAAATTCAAGATGAAACTGAAATAATTCATATTCCAGCTCAAGAAGTTCACTCAAATAAAAAAGAGATACTAAAAATAGTCACAGAATTTGTTTCTAAATTTGATAGAATATATGTTAGTGTGGATTCTGATGCATTTGATCAAGCTTATGTTCCTACACATGCAACAATGGAGCCCTTTGGGTTAACACCACATCAAGTAGTCGAAATACTTCAAATTGTGTTACCAAAAACCCAATATGTAGATGTCGTTGAATTTAGACATACTTTATTCAACAAAGCAGCATTGAATTTTGGAGTTGGATTAATATTTAAGATTCTAGAATTGTGGGAAAGCTAAACTACAGAGAAGAAAACTTATTTCTATAAACACTAAGATTATCTCATGTCTCCCAAGAAGATAATTTTAACAGATAAAGCTCCTGCTCCAGTGGGACCTTATTCTCAAGCTGTTGAAGCAGGAAATTTCCTTTACGTAGCAGGTCAGATACCAGCAAATGCTGAAACAGGTGAAATCTACCGTGGTGATATCAAAGTTGCTACAAAGCAGGTTTGTGAAAATATCAAAGCTATTGTTGAAGAAGCAGGTTATACTCTACAAGATGTTGTCAGATGTAGAGTCTATCTCAAAGACATGAATGAATTTTCTGATATGAATGAGATTTTTGCTAAGTATTTTGGTGACAGTCCTCCAGCTAGAGTTGCATTTGAAGCTCAGAGATTACCACTAGATGTTGATGTTGAAATATCAGCAACAGCTTGGAAAGATTAAATTCTTTTTCTTTTTTTCATTTTTTCATTTTTAGTCATGAAAATTAATTAGTTAGTATGAGTGAATTAAGAAAAAACAGAATATAAGAAGAAAAAACTGTTATTTCTTCTTTTTTAAGTAAATTGCAGCTATTGCAACTAAACCAACTATAGTAGTTATACCAAATGGGAAAGGTACTGGGTTATCAGTTCTCATACTAACTGGTATTAAATCTACTGAGAATGTAAATGTGTATGTGTTTTCAGAATTATCATAAACAGTCATTAAGATATCATGTTCTCCATATTCTAAGAACAACAAAGTAATCTCACCATTATCACCTTCTAGAGTGGCTAAGTTTCCTTCGTCTGTTTCTACAGTAATTTTCCAAACACCACTTCCTCCAGTATCGTTTGCAGAAACTTGAAAAGTCGCACTTTTAATATCAACTTCAATAGGAACTAATTCTCCAATGGATGGTTGAACTAAATTACCATCAACCAATACTTTGATGATTCCAGTAGGAGCTTCTTGTTCAATTAAGACTAAGAAGTTTTTAGTTACAGATAAAATGTCAGAATAAGCTGTTATGGAGATATTGTACTCTCCAGTGCTATCATAGAGATGATAAACCACTTCAAAAGAATCATTTACTATTGTTTGTATTCCTGATAAGTCATCCCAGTCAATATCTACTGATGTTATGTTTGAAAAAGGAGCTGAAGCAGAATATAATAAGCTAAAATTTAGATCATTTACAAATGAATCTGCAGTTATAGATAATTGAGGAGAAGCATCAACAATTGCTACTAAATGGGCTGTACACTCTTCCAGAATCCTATCTATTAGTGTCATATTATCAAAATGAACCATGAAACTTCTTACTTCAATTTGTGTTCCAGCTTCAAACAGATGTGCAAATGATGCATTATAACTGGTTCTTGTTAAGCCATTAGCAACTAAAGGAATTGTCACATTTTGAAACTCAGAATCGTGATCTGGAGTTACTTCCCGATACCTTAAACCGTATTCAGTTATATTAAAATCATCCATTGTTACATTGAATTCAATATCAGTGAGTTGTGTAAAAGTAATAGGATAGCTTTCCGAGAATATATATGGTCCTATTGTTATTAAATGGGGGACTTTGTATTCATTTTCATAATATCCATATCTTACAACGAATTTAATGAAATTTGATTGAACAAAAAATGTATAATTATAATAAGCAGAACCATCACTCTCTAAAGTAGTTCTCTCATCATCATAAGTCATCAATTCTCCAATATCCCAATCAAGATTTCCTAAACCATCATCACCGAATAATAGCGGAGCTGATGAGTTATCTCCTCCTGCATATGAATACCATATTGTTACATTATTATACAATAAAGTTGTATAAATTGCTCCACGACGTTGGGGAATATTCTGTGCATAAACCAAAGTAGCGTTGCCATCTGTTCCTTGGAATACAGGTAATGTCGCAGATATTTTTGGGAGCGAGTCTTGAAAATCGTTTGGTTGACTTTTAGTAATTGTTGTTAAACTCATACTAAACATTAGAGTTAATAGTACCAAAGGTATGATAGTTCTTTTTTTCATGAATGAAATCACCGATTAATTAGGCTATTCTTATTAGGTTTCGGAAATCATCCGCATTTTTAAACTTTTTCGAACTTGATTTTATCAATAAATCTAGAATCACTTACAGAAATAGTTCAACAATATTTGTAGAAAGATATGGTGCAAGAATACTGAACGGTGTATTTGTTGGTCTTACTACTTTTCTTTCTTTGATGAATAAAGGTTCTTTAGAAAGAATTTCAAACATATTTCCTATCACATCAAAAGTTGGTAATGCTCCACTTATTGTTCCGTTTTCTATTCTATATGCATCATTTGCTGAAATCTTGAAAGTTCCCGAATGATGATCAGCTGTCATATATCCTTGGGTTGAATTGATCAAGATACATTCTTTAGTTTCCTCAAATACACTCTCAAGAGATGAAGTACCTTCACTGATGAGTAAGTTAGAAGGATAAATCTCTGGATAGGCTTGAAAGTTTCTTGGAAATACCTCAAACATTTTCACCCTGAAGGAATTACCTGTTTTTTCAACTTGATTATTTGAAGATTGTATATTATTCAATGCGGTTTTAAACATTCCATTTCTTATGATCAATGTTCGAGACTGACTAATACCTTCATCATCAAACGCTGTTGAATTTGGGAGTCCTGGAACAGTGCCATCATCAATTAGATTAAAATCAGCTGAAAATTCTTGTCCAACTAATTTTTTGGAAGAACAATCTCTTAAGTGTGGAATAACTGTAAAAGAGAAAATCTGTGATAATGCCATTGGAGAGAAGATTACAGGAACTTCTGGATTAATAGCTTTTTCATCTAGAGTTGACCTTTGAATAGTTTCTTGTACCAAATCTTCTACAATACTGGTTACAGAACTAGGAATTTGACGACTTGTTAGATGCTTCTCAGAACTAGATATTAAGTTGAAGCCACGATAGATTGCTCTTAAATCAATATCACTCCATGTACTCTTCTCGAAAGCAATTGATTGAGTTGAGTTAGCTATTACTTTTCTTTCTAAGGAGAATCTAATTGAACCATCCAAAATGATATCTTTCATTTTGTTCTCCAAATCACTCATAGAATAGGATAATGAATAGATTTCTTCTTCTGTCATTGCAGCAATTCTTTTGTCATAAATCTTATCGATTTCAACTTGAGATTTCTTAATCTCAGGAAACTCAAATTTGTGAGATTCTATTGGAAAGGAAACAATGGATTTAATTTTCTCTATATCAGATAGAACTGATTTAAGCGGAAAGCATGCAAAATAGAGTTTATTATCACTAAAGAAACGAATTGCACACCCTTCTCTGTTTATCGATTGAAATACTTTAGGTGTCCTATACTCATTTCCTCCCATCATATGAGCTAGTGATTGAACATATACTTCAGCTTCCTTGAAATTAAATTTCTGTTCGAGTTTAAGCAACACTTTGGTGCTTAATTCCTTAAGTTCTTCATCAGTGTACATTAGCTCACTCTCACCTCTGAAATTGTAATTTTCGGACCAATAGAACCAACAAAAACTCGTTGATTATTCTTAACACAACTACCAGGTTGTGCTATCATTTTATCGCTTATCAGTTCTATTTTTGAAAGAGTATCTAGCATACTTCCACTTACTTGAAACTGAAGTATGTAATCACCAAGTTCTCCATTTTTAATTACTCTTCCAAATTGAGCATCTAAGTTGTATTCTCCTGTTTGAGGTTCTGATGAACCCCCTAAGCCATCTCCTATGTAAAGTCCATTCTGAACATGTTCGAACAATTCTTCCTCAGAGAAATCCTTAGGTTCAAAGAAGAAATTACTCATTCTAACTTGTGGTAAAAATTCAAAATTGCTTGCCCTATAATTTGAAGAGGATTCTGTTCCCATAGCAGCAGCAGATAATCTACTATGGAGGAAATCAGTAAGTATTCCTTCATCAACAAGGAGATTCCCTCTTCCTTTAACTCCTTCAGAATCGTACTCATAATATCCTAATGATTCAATATAGGGATCATCAATAACACTAACAACTGAAGGTGCAACTTTCATACCTAGCAAACCGCTGCTAAAGGAACGACCAGATAGGACATTATCAGCTTCTAAAGAATGACCAAATACCTCATGATTCAATGTCCAAGCCATATCTTCACTAAGTACTGAGTTATAGATTCCTTGATTCACACTTCTTGCTTCAGGCAGATTATTAATTACTTCAATAAAATCTAAAGTTTCTTCCATTTTATCAAAAGGAAGAATTTCGAGCCCACCCATACCTCCATAAGACTTGTAGTATTTGATTTGGTTTCCATTCTTAGACAATCTCCCAGTTAAAGTGAGAATTACATAAGGATATTCCTGGTAAATCTTTGTCCCCTCAGAATTTCCAAAATTCTCTGACCATTTTATCAGTTGGATATCGGTTTCGATATTGCATTCTACTTTAAGAAATTCATTGATAAAGTGATCCAAATCACTTATTTTTTCTTCAAATTCCTCATTTGCTAAATCTAACCAATCTATTTTAGGTTTCTTTGTAACTGATGAATCAGTGACTGGGGCTTCTACTAGTTCTGAAATGCCTTTTTTCCAGTTAGTTAATAATTTTGATACACTAATTGCTTTCTTGATTTCTTTCTCTGCTAAGGAAATTCTTGGAGTTGAAGTGAAAGTAACAATCCCTTCCGAGAGCATCCTAATTCCATAGCCAGAATTTATGCAATTGCTCTCATTTACAATTTTTCCATTCTGAGCAATTATGTTCTTTTTGACTTCTTTACCATAGCGTATATCTGTATACGAAGTACCTTGCTTTATAGCAGTGTCAATAAGTGAATCAAGAGTTTCGATTAGTTTCACCCTTATGCAAATTCATAGCTTTAACATATATATAGCTAACCAAATAGCATATTCTAGCTAGATATAGGAAGATTTTTCTGTTCCTTGATGGAAATATGCCTAATGAGCCTAGCTATATGTTGCGATTTTGATGGAACCATTACTTTAACCGATACAGGAAAGGAATTACTTGACTCATTAACAGATAAAGACTGGCGATCTATTGACCAATTAGTTATTAAAGGAGAAATTGGAACCAGAGCAGCATTGATAGAACAATGGGGAATGATCGAACATACAACTATGGAAGAGATATTTTCAATTGTAGATACTATAGAGATTGATCCAACTTTCATTGATTTCTACAATTGGATCTTGAAGAATAATATATACTTCGTTATTCTCTCTGATGGATTCAAAAACTATATCAAGAGGATTCTTGAAAAACACAGCATTAAGTCATCTGAAATTGAAATCAAATCCAATGATATGAGGTTAATAAATAATAAAATTAGTCTGAGATTCCAAACTAATAGCTGTGAACATGATTGTGCAAATTGTAAACATTCTCATGTATTAAACATCAAGGATAACTTCGACAAGGTAGTTTATATTGGTGATGGTCTGTCAGATATCTTACCAGCTAGAGAACTAGCAGACTACATATTCGCTAGAAAGAATGAAGATTTAGCATTGAAACTAAAATCAGATTCTCGCTTAATAGAATTTTCAAACTTTGTAGAAATTCAAAAATTTCTTGAAGAATTGATTAGCATGTAAATTTTAGAAATCCTCAACAGAAATAAAGGGATTTCCAACTTTTTCTTCACCAATTGTTGTTGTGGGTCCATGTCCTGGATAAACTTGTGTTTCATCTGGTAAATTGTATAAATTCTTTATTGAATTGAGTAAGATTTCATATTTTCCACCAGGTAAATCAGTTCTTCCGATTCCATTTTTGAAAAGTACATCTCCTGAAAATAAATGTCCTTTGAAATAATAACAGAGACTTCCCTTTGTATGCCCTGGTGACAAGATGGTTTTAATCTCTATATAACCAATTTTGAATTTTTCTCCATCTTTTGCATAAATATCACATTCTCCAAGTGTTCCCGGTTTAAAGCCAAACATTCTTGCGAATGGTCCTAAACTGCGGAGTGTTTTTTCTTCAGCTTTATGATAAACTAATTTTGCATTAGGAAAAACCTCTCTGATTTCACCTACTTCTAGAACATGATCAAAATGCAGGTGAGTACAAAAGATGTACTTAACTACTAAATCCTCTTGTTCAATGATATCTAGAAGTTCTTTGATTTCTCCTCCAACATCAATCAAAGCTGCTTCCTTTCTTTCTTTATCATAAAGAAGATAACAGTTAGTTTTTATTGGTCCAGTTTCTTTGGATATTATCTCAAATTCACTCATGAATTGCTTATTCTCCTCTATTTTTTAAGCTCTTCGTCATATAATGATAGCTTTTTTAATCACCGAGTTATTTGTTTCATGAAATAAATTGACTTCACCAAATCTAGATTCTGAAGAGGAAGAAATAGATATCATTGTTGAGGAATTAGATACTAATTCTGAAGAATTTTTCAAATCTAGTGATTATGAAAAGAAAGATTTAGACATCAAAGACACAGATATCTTCGACTCTTACAAAACGGTTGAATCAAAAATTATACAATCGGAAGATGTAGTAGAAAAGGAAATTCTAGAGGTAACTTCTTCAAAGGAAATTCAAGAGATTATTTATGACTATAATAGCTCAAGCAAAAACAAGGATAAGATTGGAATAATTGATAAAGTAGCTGCACTCCTTCCTAATGGTTTATTAGAAGAATTACTAAAAGAAATAGCAACTAGAGATTCTTATGCACTTTGTAGGGCAAAAGCTGTTTCCTTGCTTGCCGATAGAGTAGAAGTACCAGATATTAAGAGATTATTAATTCAGAAACTTGATGATAGTTCTCCAAAAGTTAGGTTATGGGCAGTTTGGGGATTAAGAACCATGGTGCACGATTCAGAAGTTCAAGAAATTTTCATTAAAAAGCTAAAATACTTCGAAAGGTTTAAACGAGTTAAATTATGGATGATTCGATCTTTAAGTGATCAAATTGATGATAAGAATATCCAAGATACATTTTTCCATTTGCTCAAATTAAAACCTGATAATGAAACAAGAAAACTTCTTCTATTTTATCTGTTACAAAAAGCAAATGATGAGGATGTTGCTGTTGAATTATCTCTTTATATGCTTAAAGAAGTGAATAGAGAAATTAGAAGGGAAATTGTAAGAAGATTAGTCTTACTTGATAATGATGATGTCAGATATTCCCTAGAGAAACTTTACAAGAAAGAACGAGATGATGAAATAAAAGATCTCATTCATCCTACTGCATAGCAGAAAGTTTTTCTACTATTTTTTAACTCGAAGTCTATACATGAGTGATAAGGTTTTTCTAGACAAACATAAGACTCGAGATATTAAGAAAAGTGAGAAACTTGCTCTTTATTCTCGAACAATTGCCATGAGTACCTCTAGGGGACTAGTGCAACCTTTTGTCTCAATGATTGCTCTCACTATGGGAGCAAGTTCAGGTTTGCTTGGATGGATACAAAGTATTTCTAACCTTCTTAGCACATTTCTAAGTCCTTTTTTCGGAAGACTTTCCGATATCGTAAAGAAAAGAAAACCATTCATAATTATTTCAACAATTGCTTGGGGTATTCCCTATGCTTTCCTGTATTTTATTAAACCTGATTTTTCATGGACCATTGTTGTTGTTGTAGCTTTAGTTAATCTACTGTTAAGCCTTGGACTCCCTGCTTGGACTGCACTTCAAAATGAGCTTTTTCCAAGAGAAGTTAGAGGAAAATTAACTGGAAGAATATTCTGGTTTGATGCAATTGGAAGCGCTTTAGCAACAATTCTCACAGGGATAATATTATCTAGTATATTCAAAGATGAAGATTATCATACCTACATTCTAATTCCTGTTTTTATTGGTGTTTTACTTTCAATCCTAGGAGTTTTACCTTTCAAAAAAGTAGAAGAACCACTTCAAAATTTGGATAAGGAAGAACAACCAATTCCTCACAAATTAACAGAAAGTTTCAAGATTGCTTTTGAAAACCAGGCTTTTAGAAAATTCACTTTAATCTCTGTTATTCAGTCTCTTTTCTTCTCATTTGCTTGGCCTCTTTTCAGCATATTCCAGGTTAATGTTCTAGGTGCTAATGCTTTAGAAGTAGCAATTCTTTCAATATCATTCAGTGTTACAATTCTAATAGTTATTCGATTTGGAGCAAAACTAAGTGATCGATTTGGGAGAACTAAATTGATGTTTTCTAATAAACTAATTCTAGCTATTTTTCCTGTTGCTTATATTTTTGCAACTGAAGTATGGCATCTTTACTTAATTCATTATATAGTTGCTCTTTTCATGTTTATTGGAACACCAAGCATACAAGCGTATTTATTGGACATAATTCCACAAAAAGAAGGTGGAATGTATTTTGGTATATATAATATGTTAACAGGTATTGCTTTGTTCTTAGGAGCTTTAACAGGAGGATATCTAACACAAATGAGTGAGATGATGTTGAATTCTGAAAGTTTATCTTACCTAGTAAATACCAACATTTTAGCAGTTAGTACATCTTTTAACATATCTACTCACAACATTATAGGCCAAGTTGTTACAAAAGATACTTTAAGACTCGCAGTAATCATTTCATTTGCAGTTGTAGCTGTTGGGAGATTTGTAACAAGTTTCTTATTCTTGACTCTGAAAGAAGTGAAACCTTTTCCATCAAGTTGGGGAGAAGTAGCAAGACAAATCAGAAGAAAACTAGAAAAAGGACCTCCCATTTAGTTCGGTGCAGAATCTTCAGTCTGGCTCAAAAAGTTATTATTTCTAAAATTAATCTTACCTCTCAAATAAGAAGCAAAGAGAGCTATTACACACATTCCTAACGACACAAAAAATGCAATCCTGATACTCAATAATAAGAGAGGAGTATGTTGTGCAATTGATATATTCAAGGGTATATGTGGATTAAGAAGTTCTGTTTTTAATTGCAGACTTGTTGAAGAGATTTCTGGTCCTAAAATCACAGAAAACATGAGCGTTGCAAAACCTAAACTAATTGATTGACCAACAGTTCTCATGGTTCCTACTAATGCTGATGCCATTCCATACATTTTCTTAGGTACAGAACTCATAATAGAATTTGCATTTGGTGATGAAAACAGTCCAAAGCCTATCCCACCGAAAATAAGACCAAAAATTACTAAGATAATATGTGTGTTCTGATTTACAAAAGCTAGCATTGTTAACCCAACTAAACCTGTAGCAATCCCAATAGTCGTTATAGTTCTATGTTCTATTTTATCAGATAACCTACCACCTATTGGAGATAGTATTGCTTGAGCTATGGGTCTTACCAACAGTATAATTCCTGCAATAGAAACTGATAAGTAGAGTATATCTTGAAGATAATAATTT
>JAEOSZ010000145.1 GCA_016840095.1 Candidatus Heimdallarchaeota archaeon | reverse complement strand
AGAAGTTTTAGAGATTATGGATGGAGTAATGGGGGGAAAAACTGCAATTATTAGATTTTTCAGTCTAGGTCCAACAAATTCAAAATTTTCACTTTGTGCTTTACAAATTACTGATTCAGCTTATGTTGCTCATTCTGAAGATTTGTTGTATAGACAAGGTTACGAACAATTCAAGAGATTGAATGATTCTGAAGACTTCTTCTATTTCATTCATTCGGCAGGAGAGTTAACAAACAAATATGTAACAAAAAATGTAGATAAAAGACGTATTTACATTGATCTGCAAGAAAATAAAGTCTTAACTGTAAACAATCAATATGCTGGAAACAGTTTAGGTTTGAAAAAACTAGCTTTACGTTTAGCAATAAACAAAGCTGTTCATGAAGACTGGCTAACTGAACATATGTTCATAAGTGCCATCTGGCCACTAGACAAGAGCAGAAAAACATACTTTCTAGGAGCATTTCCAAGTGCATGTGGTAAGACAAGTACTGCTATGGTGCCAGGAAATTCTATTGTAGGAGACGATATAGCTTATCTTCGTATTTATGATAGTGGTGAGGTTAGAGCTGTTAATATTGAACGAGGTATTTTTGGAATTATTAAAGACGTCAGTCCAAAAGATGATCCAGTTATTTATGAGAGCTTGATGTCACCAAGAGAAACTATATTCTCTAACATACTGGTCTCAGAAGGAAGACCATATTGGATGGGAATGGGTAAGCAAGTTTCAATTCCAGAAAGAGGAATGAACTGGACTTCCTCAAAACTTGGTGAATGGGAAGCAGGTCTTTGTTGTGATGATGATGGAAACGAATTCAAATTTTCACATCCAAATGCTCGTTACACTATAAGGTTGGAAGAATTAGAAAATGTAGATGAATCATTACATGATCCTGACGGTGTAAAAGTTTCAGCAATTATTTATGGAGGAAGAGATAGTGACACATCGGTTCCTGTTTATGAATCATTCAGTTGGGAGCATGGTGTTTACATAGGTGCTTCTGTAGAATCTGAAACAACTGCAGCTACTTTGGGAAAAGCAGGCGTGAGAAAACATCAGCCAATGGCTAATCTCGATTTCATTGTTGTACCACTGGGAGAGTATTTGGATGCACATTTAGATTTCGGAAAACGAATTGCTGCAGATAAAGTACCAAAGATATTTTCAACAAATTACTTCCTAAAGGATAAAATGGGAAGATATATTGATGAAATACTTGATAAGAAAATTTGGTTACTCTGGGCTGAGAAGAGAGTTCATGAAGAATGTTCTGCAATAAAAACTCCAATAGGTTATATTCCTGAATATGAAGATATCAAGATTTTATTCAAAGAAGCTTTTGATTTTGAATATGAAAAGGAAAGATATGAAACAGAGTTTTCAATAAGAATTCAGAAATTCTTAGATAAAATTGAAAGGATAGAAACAATATTCAGAAATGAAAAAGATATTCCTGAAGAATTCTTCATAGAATTAGAAAACCAAAGAAAAAGATTACTTGAAACTAGAGAAAAGTATGGAATGGATGTTATATCTCCATTTCTTTTCTAAATCTAAGATTGAACACATTACGAAGTAATTGTGGGGAATAAATAACAAAGAAGAGTTAGAATACTGATTGAATTGACTCTAAGTTACGATTACAAAGATGAAAAAGAGAAAAAGAAGATCAGTAAATTCGCTATTATCAACTGTACTATAGGAATACCTACAATTGCTTTATTAATTTTATTTATGGTCAAAGGATTTCTAGTTGACTACATAGCACTGACAGGTTCAGCTATAGGATTACTATCACTTGGAATTGCTTATTCAATTTACAAAATTATAAGAAAATAACTTATTTCTCTCAGATGATTTTTTTCTTTTGAATCTTGTTCTAGACGCAGCTTAAGGCACTTCTAAGAACCTTATTTTAACGTCAAACAGCTGAATTATCGAAAAGTACGGCTTAAACCGACATAAAACGTGTAGTTTCATTCTATAAGTTCCTAATTTCGACATTCTAAGTCATATAGCTTTTTTGTCGGGAGTTTTACGAAGAGATATTCTATCAAGAGGATTTCAGCTTAATAATATCATTCTAGGAAAGATGAAAAAAACAGCTAAATAAACCACAAACAAATATCTAGATAAAGATTGTAATGAGATGAAATATTTCAAGTTTAAATATCCAATTAAACAGTATAAGGTAATACAGAATGAGTATTAGTTAAACTGTGTGTGTGAGATGTTATGAAATATGTCCCAAAGCACTATCTATTATCTAATCCAGTGTTTTGGGACCCAATTTTCATAAGGTGGGATTATACTGAATCAATATTACTAACAGCTTACGATCTTTTAAGGAATGACAAAATGATCTATAACTTACATAGTGAATCATTAACACTTAAAGAATTAATGAGGGAAAATGGTTTTCCTAAGGATACCAAAATTCTAGCTGATACAGGAATCTTCATGCTTGAATGGTTCAAACTTGTTAAGGGGAAATCATTTAGTCATGACTATTCCAAAATTACTTTACCAATTGAAGAAGTTCTTGAGGCTTACGAATTAATGGATCCTGATTTATTAATAGCTCCTGATGAGATAATTCTCCCAAAAGACTCAGATAAGGTGGTAAAACAGAAAGTGGAAAGGATGAAGAAGAATATAGTTCAAACTCTAGACCGCTTTCCAAAGAGTAATGTTGTGGGAGTCATTCAAGGAGTTACTAATGATATAATGGATGAATTGTATGAATTTGAGAAAGAAAATGGAATTT
>JAEOSZ010000094.1 GCA_016840095.1 Candidatus Heimdallarchaeota archaeon | reverse complement strand
TGTTTCTCCAATAAGAAACTCAAAGTTGTCACGTATTGCAGGATCCAAATAATAAAATACACTACGCATATCTGATAAATTGGACATTTTCTTAAGGATTCCTTTCTCAAGCAACCTTCTAATACCGTAACGAACAGTCCTTTCAGGTTGACTAACTGACCCAAGGATTTGCTTCTGAGTCATAGGACCGCTTACATCTAAGACTTTAATTATGTCTTCTCCACCGCGTGGCAGTTTTCGTCTTTTCATTTTAATACACCTTTTTCGATGTTCAGCCAGCTTGAATGGCTGTCTTACTCTTTAGAGCTCGTCTAAGAGTCGAATTTTTGTTAGCGATACTGTTCTCTAATCTTAACCCTTATAAAGTTTTGGGAGGCTCAAAAGCGATATTTTGAGGATTTCAGCCGTTTTTTTATGTATCGCTAATACGTATTTAACACTTCGTGTGCAAAATGTGAATTTGCTTGTTTCTAGTGTTCTAGTAATAATACTTGGCTATTCTCACTTATATAGCTTTCTCAAAATAGAGCAAAAAAGAATACATTTATATATCATTTTTTGACTTTTTTGCATTTTTTCAAAAAAATGAATAATTTTGTAACTTTTTACATGTAATACCTATATTTCTTCTGTTTTTTTCTATTCTCTTTTATGTAAATTAGTTAAACTTAAAACAGTCTTAACTCTCTTTAATTTGTGACTGAATTTAAAAAAAGGCATCTATTGTTAATATATGGCTTAGCTTATTTAGTAATAGGAATAATACTAACTTTTCTTTTTACTGCGATTATTGGAGAATGGACAACCCGTGGTTGGTTTTTGAATTTCAGTATGTGGGGATTAATCTGGATAGTTGCTATGTTTGGTTATCCAATGTTCTTTTTGGATGCTGATCCAACTACACTTTCTTTAGATCCTGCATTATCTATTCTGGCATATTTCATAATTGTAGCTGGTTTATTCTTATCGTATCAGCTCCATGTAAAAGTGCTTGAGAGAAAACTAGGTAAAGAATTACACATTGGTAAAGTGTTAAATCTCTATTTCCCTGTTAAGAAGAAACAACCCGCACCTGCAGGAGGAAAAGAAGAATGAGATATGATTTTTCCATCTACTCCAAAAATATCTTTGGAATTATTTCTACAACATTTTGGTTATTTACAACATTCCTGTTTGCTGTTGATATAACGCATTTCTTCAAACTTCATTCACAGTTGAAACCCTTTATAGTAGCTAGCTTGGGTCATGGACATGATCTTCAACCAACAGTAACTTTGATGATAATTATGGGTATAATATTCATTATTAGCAGTCTGTTGTTTATCGGGAATCTATTCTATTTAACGTATATGAAACCAAAAATGCTCAATACATTCATTCTTCCAGCTATTACAATTATTTTAGTACTGGCAGTGATTTTACCTTTAACAAATCACTCAATAAATCTAATTTACCAAATTCCTGAACCGTTTCTTACAGATACAGTTCTAAGTTCTTTGTCATCAGATATTCTAGTTTACATGGTCAAGGTACCTTATAATTATTGGATTTTTTGGATGCAGTTAGTATCACCAATTATTGCATCAGTCTTCCAATTTTTAGGTTTAAGGAAACTCACTACTAACCAAGAGAACAAGTAAAGTTCTCCTCATTTTCTTTTTCATGCCAGATGAAAAACTTAATCTAACCTTTGTTTTAAACAAGCTTGTGTTATTCAAAGTAGGATTTCTAGTTAATCCCATTGCTGGATTAGGTGGTAAGAAAGGGTGGAAAGGAACTGATTTAATAGAAGAAGCTTGGGAATATTTCGAAAGCGGAGAGCAGTATTCTTTTGGAAGAGTTAAAAAAGCACTGTCATCATTATCACCTAATTTACCATTAATTTTTTATTATTGTGATAATCCAATGGGAGCAAAAATTCTAGAAGAGTTTTCCTTTGAGAAAGATTTAGTTTACACTCCTTTAGAGGAGAGAACTGCTGCTGAAGATACACAAGAAGCATGTAGAGTATTTCTGGAAAAAGAAGTTGATTTAATACTTTTTGTGGGTGGAGATGGAACCGCAAGAGATGTTGCTTCAGTTATAGAGGATAAAATCCCTACTTTAGGAATTCCTTCTGGAGTGAAAATGTTCAGTGGATGTTTTCTTTATCATCCCCAAGATCTGGGAGAGATTATGGAAGATTTAGTAGCTGAAGAATTAATTACTGCTGCAGAAGATGTTATGGATGTAAATGAAGCATTGTTTAGAGAAAACAAAGTTCATGCAACTCTTTTCGGACATTTAATGGTTCCCCAGAAAACAGGTTTGATACAAGGAGGAAAGATTTCCTCTTCAATAACATCTGTGGAGACTTATGAAGCAATGGCACTAGAATTGAAAGAAGAACATGATCTCAATGAAAGCAACGTTGTTTTGGGAACTGGAAGCACTGTCTACCATGTGTTAAAAGCTATAAATGTTGAAAAAACTTTACTAGGAGTAGACTTCTTTGAAAATGGTAAAATTGTTAACCGAGATGTAAATGAACAAAAGTTGTTTGAACTTACAAAAGATAAAGATATTACTATCATTCTTACTCCGATAGGTGGTCAAGGTTTTCTTTTAGGACGCGGTAATCAACAAATAAGCTCCAGAGTTTTGATCAATGCAAGAAGCATTAAATTTGTGATTCTCTCGTCAGAACAAAAATTGGAAACAATAGATCAACTTGAATTAGATCTTGACTCTCCAATAAATGTACCTGATATAAGGAATGGTTATATCAAAGTATTAACTGCTTATCACCAGTATAAACTAACAAAGATAAACATACAAAGCTCTGATTAAATCTCCTCGTAAAACTTCATTTTCAGTGAATGAATGTCATCATCATAATCTCTTTTAATTAGATCTGTTGCGCGATGAAATTCTGTTACTTCTAAAGTTTTCCTAAACTCTGGAATTCTATCTATAACTTCCCTCTTATACCGTTCTTTTGATTCCTCTTTTTCTAATTGTTTATGAATCATATTGCTAAATATAAGTGCCTTTTCTATAAAAATAATTACTGGAAAACAAACATCATAGACCGAAGCTCTTAGTTCTTCATTTATACAGATTTTAAGAGATCTGGCTACTTCTGGAAGGATAACAGTATCAAAGACGAGTGATTGACTTTTGTCGTTCTCAAGATAATCAAGAACTTGTATAAGTTTTCCTTTCAACTCTGGTGTGAATATCTTGAAATCCTTTGGTTTAAGAGATAACATATTGAAGTCATCATATGCAGGAGCTTCAGTATGTTTTATTTCTGGCTCTTCAGTTACAACTTCTTCTGCTGCTTCTTTTCCTTTTTTCTTAGTTTTTTGTTTTGGTTTCTGGATTTCTTTTGATAAGTGGAATATTTTTCTAAGATCCAAAAATACTCCTCGACCACGAAAAACTAGATTATGAGCTTCTCCAGGTTCATAAATGAATTTTCCTTCTTTTTCAACAACTGCTTGAAACGAACCATCTTCCCATATAGGAAAAGATATTTTATAAGCTGCTCTTCCAACTTTGTCTTCTTTTGTAAATAAAGCTGCTTTTGAAATGTCTTGTTGTAAATTGTTACTTTTACCTATGAGTAGAACATTATCGATTCCAACCCCTTCTCCTTCATAAATTACAACGATTTCAACATGCTCCTTTTCTTCAATAATTGCTGAAGACATGTATAGCGGAAAGTCATCACTACCTATATCACTCATTATACTCACTCATAATTCTCACTATAATCAAAAAAGCTTTTCGAAAGAATCCCTAGTTATTTAGCAAAAAAACATAGAAAAAGAGAAAAAGATTCAGTATTGACTATTTCAATTGAAATATTCATTCATTACTTCAATAATGTAATTGATAGATTCATCGGTCAATGACGTAACCATTGGAATTTCAAAATGATTTTGAGCAACATATTCTGCAGTTGAGCATTTAACTTTTGAATAATCTGGATAATCAATAACTCTTGACAAATGCCATGAGGTTAAATCTTGGTAACAAGGCTGTTGATAAGCAAGTTTACTGTATATCGATCTAGATCCAACATTTTTAGATTTAAGATACTCGATAACTTCACTTTGCGAAAATTTGTTATTAACTATCAATGGAGCCATGATGTAATCCGAATGTTGATGTCCTGGTAGAACTTTCTGGACAAATATATCTTTAAACTCACTAAGTGCTTCTCTGTATTTGTCTCCTGTATCGTGTCTTTTTGAAATAATTTCATCTGCTCTATCCATCTGAACATTCATTATTGCTGCTGTCATATCAGTCATACGATAATTATAACCAATTAAGTAATGATCATATCCACCTGCTGGACTTCTACCATGATTCTTAATACTCTTCATTTTCTCAAATAGCTCTTCATCATTTGTGATAACTGCTCCTCCTTCTCCACCAATAAGATTTTTAGTGCCATAAAAGGAAAAACAACCTACACTTCCAAAATTACCTACATGAGTACCATCTATTGCTGCACCATGCCCTTGCGCACAATCCTCAATTACAATTAAGTTTCTATCTTCAGCAATATCCATTATTGCTTTCATATCGCAAGGATTTCCGAAAATATGAACTGGCATTATAGCTTTAGTTTTTTCAGAAATTTTCTCCTCAATTTTCTCTGGATCTATGTTAAAGGTTTCCTTATCTATATCTGCAAAAATGGGTATTGCACCAGAGAAGAGGATTGTATTAGATGATGCTACAAACGTATATGGAGTTGTGATTACTTCGTCTTTAGGACCTATATCTAATGCCACCATAGCAAGATGTAAAGCACAAGTTCCATTTACAATGGTTGAAGCGAATTTGGATCCACTAAACTTAGCGAATTTTTCTTCAAATGAACGCGCATTAGGACCCTCAACAAGATATTTACTCTTTATAACATCTTGAACCGCCTTCATTTCACGTTCCTTAATATCTATATCAACAACAGGAATCATACTATCTCTCTTTTAACTATTTTTGAGTAAATTACAGTAAAAATGAATCCTTATTAAATTTTCGGTTAGTTCTTACATTTTTATTTGAAAGTTTCTCTGGTTCGATAGATGAAACCTTTTACAGAGAGAATGAATGGTATCTTCTTCAAAGAAACAGTCTTGCTATCAGAATCAACGATTGCCCATTTTCTATTAATAATTGACCCAGGATTTACCAGAATCTTATTATCTTTTATCTCGTAATTCTGTGATTCATGAATATGTCCTGCAAATATTATGTCATAGGGAACATTCAGTAAATGATTAAGAATCAGATCACTTCCTGAATGTGTAGATTTCCAATCAATAAAATCTAGTTTTGTATTTTTAGGAGGTTCATGAAATAATCCAATAATCAGACTATGATTGTTCTTCTTATATTTTTGAATTTGATTTTCTAATAAAGTCAAATCTTCTATTATTTCCTCGTTATTTTTTTCTCCTGGAGTCTGAAATGGGGTTCTATATTCGGCTGGAGAGCAATAACCATATCCTGCAACTATTAGATTGTTATTCTTCTCTACTGAATTTCCCATATAATGAAATAGATTATTTCTTTCTGTGTATTTCTTGAAAAATTCTAATACTTCTTCTGAGTCACTGTTTCCATGAGTAAAAAAGATTGGAATTTTTGCTTTGGAGAGAATTTTGAATATTCTACTTGCAGTTCTTTTCTGAAATTTAACAAATTCAGAGAGATATTTACCATATACTAGTTCAGCATATTTTTCTCTAGATATCTTCCTATTCTTCACAATTGATTTGAGAATCAAACGATATGATAGAGTTCCAGCAATGTCTCCAGTTATGAAAAGTGCATCTGTTTTCTTTATTTTTCGTCTTATATATCTCAAGTAAACTGAACTTCCATGTAAATCACCGATGATAGAGAATTTCACAAATGATCACCAAAAAATAAACCTATTTTCTTCTTGGTCATATCTGTAAATACTCGATTTTCAATTTTCCCTGCAATCCAATCTACTTCCTCATCAAAGAATTTGTCTTCAGTTAGTAGTGGAATATCTTTACTAATAAAATTAAAAATCTCTAATATAATTTCAGATATCTTCTCTCTATCTTTCTTGAATCCTAAAGCTTGATATGCTGTATAGAATTCAATAGCAATCATTTGAACAATGTTTCTAACTAATTGATAGGCCTTTTTACTTGCAGTAAAACCCATAGAAACATGATCTTCTTGGTTAGCAGAAACAGAAATATTATCAATTGAAGCAGGAGAAGCTAGGATTTTATTTTCCGCAGCAATTGCTGCATCAACATACTGTATCATCATTAGCCCTGAATTCAATCCTGATTCTTTGATTAGAAATGAGGGAAGTCCAGATATTGTTGCATCCAATAGAAGATTAACTCTTCGTTCAGAGATATTTCCCAGATCAGTCATTGCAATAGAAAGATAATCCATAGCTAATCCTACAGGTTCCCCATGGAAATTTCCTCCAGAAATTACTTCTGAGGTTTCTAAATTTATAAGCGGATTATCAGTAGTTGAATTTAACTCAGTCTCAACTACACTCTTACAGTGGCAAATAACATCAAGAACGGCACCATGAACTTGTGGAGAACATCTTAACGAATATGGATCTTGAATTCTTTTAGGTTCAGTAACAAGTAAACTACTTCCTTCTAGAATATCTAACACAGCTTGAGCAAATTTAATCTGTCCTTTATGGGGACGTAAGTTGGATACAAAAGAAGAAAACGCTTTAGCATTACCATCAAAAGCTTCTAAGGTCAATCCAACAGCCAGTACTGAATTTTCTAAAATATTGATTGAATCATAAATTGAGTGTGCAGCAAATGATGTTAATACATGAGTTCCGTTTATTAGTGATAATCCTTCCTTTGCTTGCAGATCTATAGGCTTTTCCCCAATTTTGTTAAGAATTTCAGCACCTTTGAACACCTCATTCTTGAATCTTGCTTTTCCCTCACCTATGAGGATTCTTGCTATGTATGCTAGAGGTGAAAGATCTCCACTTGCACCTAAAGAACCTATGCTTGGGACCAGTGGAATAACCTTTTCATTTATTAGTTTTTGAAGTAGTTCAGCAATATCTATTCGAATTCCACTTGCTCCTCTACAAAAGGAATTTAGTTCTATAACCATTGCACCTAAAACAATTTCATCAGGTAAATATGGACCAAAACCAATACTGTGTGATTTGATTAGGTTGGTTTGTAAACTTCCTCTTTCTGAAGGAGAAATAACTGCATCAGATAGTTTTCCAAAACCAGTCGATACTCCATAAATTATTTCATCTTTATCAAGTTTGGATTCGATTATTTTGCGGGATTCTTTTATTCTTCTTTTAGCTTCTTCACTTAGTTGTACTGATTTTCCTTTCCTTGTTACTTCAATCAAGGATTTGATTGTTAAAGAATCTCCATCTAAAACTACAGTTTCCTGACCCATTGTTATCTAGTACTCCTACCTTTTATATTATTTATTCGTTATGCTCCTTCAAAATAATTATCTTTACTAAAAATCTTATTTTTTGCAATTTTTAACTACATTGGGGAAATATTTTAAACAAAGCGTCCAAAGATTTTTTAAAATTAAATAATGGGATAAGATTATGACCTATGTAATAACTGGTAAAGGGTTAACAATTGAAGATGTTGTTAATGTTGCTCGATACAATGAAAAGGTAGAGTTGCATCCTGATGCAATCGATCGAATGCAGAAATGTCGAGATATGATTGAAGAGAAAATAGCAGCAAAAGAAATCATGTATGGTATAACAACTGGAATAGGAGAATTCTCAGAAACTATATTGTCAGATGAGGATGTTTTGCTATTTCAGAAATATTTGATATATAATCATGCAGCAGGAATTGGAGAACCTGCACCAATAGAACATGTTAGAGCAGCTATGTTAGGAAGATTGAATGTTTTAGCGAATGGTTATTCAGGTAATAGGGTAATTATTGCAGAAACATTCGTAGAGATGTTGAACAAAGGTGTTACACCAGAGGTTTGTAAAAAGGGATCAGTTGGTGCTTCTGGAGATTTATCTCCTATGTCTCAAATTGCTTTACTACTAATGGGAGAAGGTAGAGCTTTCTACGAAGGTGAACTCTTACCAGGGAAAGAAGCTATGGATAGAGCTGGTATAGAAATACCTGGTTTGCAACCACGTGATGGTTTAGCAGCGATTAATGGGTCGAATCTTCTGACTGCGATGAGTGCACTTACACTATATGATGCTGAACGTTTCATGAAACAGGCAGAAATTGCATGTGCGATGTCAATTGAAGCATTAATGGGTAATATGAAACCATATACACCTAAGCTTCATGAAATAAGAGGATTCCCAGGAGCTGTGAGGTGTGCTAAAGCACTTTCAAAGCTTTTCAAAGGTGGAGATTTATATGAAGGAAAACTGAAGGTTAAGGTTCAAGATGCATACTCAATGCGTTCAGCACCACAGGTTTTAGGTGCTGCTCATGACACCATAGCTTGGGCTAGATCTCAAGTAGAAATTGAGCTGAATGGTGTAGGTGATAACCCTGTCTTCTTCACAGAAGAGAAATTAACTTTGACAGGAGCTAATTTCCAAGGGACACCAGTTTGCTTACCAATGGACTTAGTAGGTGCAGCAATTACAATGGTTTGTGTAATGTCTGAAAGAAGAATGAATAGGTTGAATCATCCTGCTTTAAGTGTGGGACTACCTGGTTTTCTAACAAAACACGGAGGACTTATGTCCGGATTAATGCTTAGTCAATATACAGCTGATATGCAAATAGTAGAAATGAGAATTCTGTCTACACCAGCAAGTATACAATCAATTCCAGCTGCAGCAGATCAAGAGGATTTTGTCTCAATGGGAATGAATACTGCTTTGAAGAATATCCAAATCATGGATAATGCTTATGGTGTTTTAGGAATTGAACTCATGGCTGCTGCTCAAGCTTTAGACTTCAGAGAATTTAACTTTGGTAAAGGTGTAACTAAAGCTAAAGAAGTTATACGAAGACATGTTGAATTCCTAGATATAGATCGACCTTTATTTGATGATCACAATGCAATGAAAGCTCTTGTTAAATCTTGTGAGATTCTTGAAGAGGTTGAAAAAGAAGTTGGAAGCTTAGATTAAAATTCTAATTTGAGTGTAATACAAACACTCACACCCTTCTATTCTTTTTTCAAATAATTAAGCAAACTTTAAAAACTTCTTTTCTGCCTAAAACTTGAGATTCATGCAGAATAAGGAGAAAGAAGGAATAATCATTACTAACGCTTCTGAATTATATCTGGGGCCTGTTACCAAATATGAACCAATCTACTCAAATGAAATTCCAGATGCTATTGTTATAAAAGATGGACTGATTGAAGCAATTGGTGAGACTTCAAACATCCTATCTAATTACTCAAAGTTTGATCATGAGGTAATAGATTGTAAAAAGAAGAAAACAGTGTGCCCAAGTTTTGTAGATTCACACACTCATCTGGTATTTGCTGGAGACAGATCACATGAGCTGAGAATGAAAATACAAGGAAAATCATATCTAGAAGTAGCTCAAAGTGGTGGAGGAATAATGTTTTCAGTTAAAAAAACAAGAGAGGCTACAAAATCAGAGCTTGAGCAATTAGCACTTCAAAGACTGGATGAAATGCTTTTACATGGAACAACTACAATTGAAGCAAAATCTGGATATGGTTTGGATGCAAAAACTGAGATCAAAATTCTAGAAGTAATCAAAGAAGTGAATGAAAAACATCCAATCGATATTATTCCTACCTTTCTTGGTTGTCATATTAAACCAGCTGATTTTCTAGGCAATCAATGGGAGTATATTGAAAGCATGACACAGCTCCTTCCTCAGATAAAAGGACAACAACTTGCTGAGTTTGTCGATATTTGGACTGATAAAGGAGCTTTCTCTGTTGAGGAGTCACAGCAATTTTTGGAAGATGCTAAATCCTTTGGATTCAAATCAAGGGTACATGCTGATGAGCTAGAAAATGTTGGTGCAGCTCTTATGGCAGCTGAAATGGGTGCAGTTTCTGCAGATCATCTGCTCTATGCTGAAGCAGTATCAGCTAATGTGATGGCTCAAGCTAATGTAGTTGCGAATCTTCTACCTGCAACTCCTTTTGTACTGATGCTAAAGAAGTATGCAAATTATCAAATGTTTAAAGATGCAGGAGTTGAAGTTGCGTTATCTTCTGATTTTAACCCAAATTGTTACATTTTGAATATGCAATTAGTTATTGGATTGGGTTGTTTCATGATGAAGATGCTTCCCGAAGAGGCCTTAAAAGCAGCTACCTATGGTGGAGCTAGGGCATTGAACAGAGAAAATGAAATTGGAACATTAGACATTGGAAATAAAGCCGACATTTTAATTTTAGATTTACCAAGTGTTGCTTCTATTCCTTATCAGCTAGGAGTTAATCATACTGATGCTGTTTTCAAAAATGGGAAAATCATAATAAAAGATGGAAAAAAAATCGTAAACTAAGGATGTTCACATTTTTCTCAAGCAACAAATAAGGATATTCCAAGAAGTGTTGAAAAAGCTAAACAGGTTAGAATTGTCATTGCTGAAGCTGGAATCATAGCTAGATAATTTTCATAATTTTTGTATGTATAAATAATTGCTACAATGGGCAAAGGAATTGAGATAAGAACAATTAAACTCAGAAGTGGTAAGATGTTTAGAATCGAAAAAACAATTAGTAGTGTATATGTTAGCCCCATAAAAAAAGTATAAACATGTCTAGCTTTTTTCTTCCCTAGAAGAACAACCCAGTTCAGTTTTTTCTTAGCTTTATCTGCCTCATAATCAGGGAATTGATTGATATAAAGAATCAATGAAATCAATAAACCGATTAAGATAGATATAAGGAGAGGATTAAATGAAAAAGTTTCATTCTGTTGCAGGTAGTATGAACCATATACTATTCCAGGTCCAAAACTTAAGAAGATAGCAAGCTCTCCTAAACCATAATAAACCAATTTGATGGGAGCTCCAACATAAAAAATTCCTAAAAATGCTCCTGCTAATCCAATATAAAGTATAATATTTCCATTTACTGTAAAATTAAGATACAGACCAATTGCTAAACAAATTGATAAACTGAAAATTGCCCCTATCAATACTTTTACTGGAGAAAACAACTTACTTTGAATCATTCTTGATCCTCCAGAAAAAGGAGTCAAATGAACGTTGGTCTCATCTAGACCAGATTGATGGTCTGAGAAGTCGTTTAACAAATCAATAGCTATGTGGAAGAATGCGATACCAATAAGAGCTAATAGAAAGTTTAGCCAGGAATTCAGATTTCCTGTTTCAAAAAAGGATATTGCAGTTCCAACGAAAACACCCATTAAGCTTACTGTTACAAATGAAAGTCGTGTTGCCCTGAACCAGATTTTAGATGAAGTTCCGATTGAGCGAACAATTTCTTTTACTAAGTTAGGTTTGTTTTCTAGAAACTTGTGATTGAAGCTCCATTTTTCGACTCTAATTTCCACTGGCACAATTTTTACTAGAACAGGAGAAAAAATTCCTTCTTGAGAAATTGAATCAGCTTTTATCAGTTTCTTGAGTCGCTCTTCATCGATGTCATTAGCTTTAATGATTTTTGCTCTGCCCTGGTACTTTAGATTAATTTCCTTATCCCCAAACTGAAGATTTACTTTTGGATTATATTTTATCTGTTCGATATGGATTTGGTTTGTTAAACCAGTGATGTAAACATCAAACCCATCTTGTATAAATGACACTTGAGTTATATTTGAAATGCTATAACTACAAGTAACCAATTCTAATTTTTCAAAATTCCCAAGAAAAGCTTCAGCTTGGTTTAACATGAATAAAAAAGATTGAAAAGTCTATATGAAGTTTATCTATTTTCGAAAACAAAAGAAAAAGAAAGTGTGTAAGAATGAAGTAAAATCGTGATGACTATGTTATTTTATCTTATATCCTCTAGAACTTCAGCTAGATTCTTATTTTTCAGATAATTTCTTGCTTGAGTAAAGTTTGTTACTCCTTGATGACCAAGTATCCGTTGAATATATCTATTGGTTGTTTTGCTGGTTATACCATACTTTGCATCAATATCTTTTTTCTCCATTTCTTTTATATCTTGTAAGAATTGCTTTTTGTCATCTAGTTTTTTTCTTTTCTCAATTTTTTCCTTAAATAGTCTTTCTTTATTATTTTCAATATCCTCTAGAACATCAACTAAATTCCTATTTTCCAAGTAATCCCTTGCTTGAGTAAAGTTTGTTACTCCTTGATGACCAAGTATCCGTTGAATATATCTATTGGTTGTTTTACTGGTCATACCATACTTTGCATCAATATCTTTTTTCTGCATCTTTGTTATATCTTTTAGGAACTCTTCTTTATCTTCAATAACCTTTCTTTTTGCTTCCCTAGACTTTAGTTGTCTCTTAACATATTCTCGTTCCCTCCATTTTTCGAGACTATAATTACTGAGCTTTTTTCTCCATATTGGATCTTTACTCCTATCTCTATTAATTCGAGACATCTTTTTTATCCACTTTGGATTTTTTGCTCTTGTTCTTCTTTCTTTTATTTGCTTCTCCAAATATTCCTTTTCTTTATATTTCTCCTGAACTCCTTTTCTCACTTTTTTTTGATATGTTTCATCCTTCCACAGATTCTTTGTAGCAAGTGATAGTTTTTTCAAGTATTCTGGATTTTTTATGTTTTCTTGAGCTTTTTTAGATAATAGCGCTTTTGTTTTTTCGTGATGAGATCCACCCTCACCCCCATCTCTCAAGTTATAACCTTTAGAGTGATGTCTTGATTCAAAATAGTTTATCCAATATCTTTCTTTCTCATTCAACTCGTTTTTAGTAAATGCTACATCTACCTCTTCCAATCTAAAACTCTCTTCTCCATATTTATTTATAGCATTCTCAATATAACGTATTCTCTTTTTCTCCATGGGGTGTTCTTTATTCCAACGTTCTAATCGTCTAGCTCTCTCAATTTCCTCGTTCCAACGCTTTTCAATTGCGTTTTTTCCTCTTCCAGTTCTACCTTCCTTGGCTTTACCAATATAGATTTTCCAATTTTTGATGTTAGTCGCTTTATATACATAACCAAAAGGAGTTTTTTTTAGTAATTCTTTTTTTACTCCCTTCCTTGCTTTTTCACCCATTTTAACTAACTTATTATCCGAAAATTGATATTTAAACCCAAATTGGGATTGTTTTTAGATTGTAAAAATAAATTGGAAAAATAAGAAAAATAAAAAATATGAAAACTCATATTTTAAACTACATCATTCCTGGTGGCATTCCCCCGCCCATTCCTGGAGGCATTCCACCTGGTGGCATAGCTGGAGCACTTGATCTAGCTACAATTACATCATCAATTCGCATGATCATGATAGCTGATTCACTTGCAGATTTTATTGCTTGAGCAACTACTCTATGGGGTTCAATGATACCTATTTTGAACATATCTTCAATCTTACCATTTTTGAATAGGTTTAAACCAGCAGATAGATTTTCTTCAGCATGAGCTGAACGAAGTTCATTTAGAATGTCTAAAGGATCAATTCCTGCATTTTCCGCTAAAGTTATTGGGATTGCAAGAAGTGCTTCTGCAAAAGCTTTAACAGCTAGTTGTCTTTTATCCTTGAATTCATCTGCATATTCATCTAATCTTAATGAAAGCTCAGTATAAGTTGCTCCACCGCCTGGTAGGTAAGTCTTGTCTTCTACAACATTTCTAACTACACATAGAGCATCATGAATTGCTCTTTCAGCTTCATCAGTTACGTATTTTGTAGCACCATAGAGTATTATAGAAACGGATTTTGGATTCTTACATTCTCCAATGAAAACATGGTCTTCATCACCGATTTTTACTTCTTCAACTAATCCTGCATCTCCAAGATCTTCTTTCTTAGCATCTTTCAAATTGGTTACTACTTTACCACCTGTAGCACGTGCAAGTTTTTCCATATCACTTTTCTTAACACGTCTGATTGCCATGATATTTTGTTTTGCCATGAAGTATTGAGCCATATCATCAATACCTTTCTGAGCAACAACTACATTTGCTCCAGTTTCAACAATTTGATCAACCATATCTCTTAAAATTTGTTCTTCGTTATCAAGGAAGGATTTCATTTCTAAGGGATCATTTATACGTATTTCTCTGTCCCATTCACCTTTTTGAACCTCAACATTCTGGTTGAGAAGAAGCACTTTTGCATTCTTTATGTTCTTAGGCATTCCAGTGTGAACAACTTCCTTGTCAACTATAACACCTTCAATTAATTTTGATTCTCTTAGATTTTTACCAATCTTTTGTAAGATTTTGATATTATCTAGATCAACAATGAAACTTCCATTAGTTTCATCAGCTACTTTCTTCACACTATCGACAGCAATTTGAGCGATATTTTCCTTAGCTGAATGAACTGATTTGCTATGCAATGAGGTTTCAGCAATTTGGAAAAGAAGTTTATCGTCTTCTGTTGGATTGAGTTTTTTAGCATAACCTTCAATTAGTTCTTGAGCTTTTTGGGAAGCTGCTTTATAACCTTCAACTATTAAGGATGCATGGATTTTCTTATCTAATAGTTCTCCACCTTTCTTGAGGAGTTCTCCTGCGATAATTACTGAGCTAGTGGTACCATCACCTGTTTCTTGATCTTGAGCTTTAGCTACTTGAACAATCATTTTAGCAGCTGGATGTTGAACATCGATTTCATCAAGAATAGTAGCACCATCATTGGAGATTAAAATATCCCCTAAGCTATCAACCATCATTTTATCCATACCTTTGGGCCCAAGTGTGCTCTTAATTGTGTCAGCAACTACAGTGGCTGCCATAATATTATTTCTTTGAGCATCTCTACCTTTAGACCTTTGAGTTCCTTCTTTTAGAATTATTACAGGTACTTGTCCTTGACCGTACATTTATATCACCATTAAATTCGTAATGAACAAGCACATGTTCAATCATTGATATATAACTTTTGCTTTCTTGAAAAAAATTCTTGATTAGTTTTAGATTGTTGTTTTACCTACATTTCCCCCATCAAAATCGCATAATCTGTTTTAGGTTCTTTCTTTTTCTCTCTGATTTTCTTTAGTGCCAATCCAACCAACAATCCAATAATTATCCTGGCTACGATATAGGATGGACATGATAAATAGGTCATCCTTTTAAATTATAATAACCAGAAAAATTTTATGCACAATTTTGGCTGCACTTTCGAGAGTGTTTGTCATTGATGTTAAGCAAACATTTTTATCATTCTATCTGAATTGTTTTTTACTGGGGTTGTTTTAATGGCCGAAGATGAAACTCTTCAAGATACCGAAAGAATGAGGCTTTTATTCTTTACTAGTCCTACCTGTTTTGCATGTCCTGATGTTAAACGTGTTATTGAAAATATCGCAGGTACCTCAATGAAAGGAATGCTTCACGTGAGTACAATCGATATATCTGAAGAACAAGAGATTGCGGCTAAATATGGTATTCTAAGTGTTCCTGTAGTCATGATGAATGAGGAAAGGATAGCTGAGGGTTTAATTACTGAAGATGTTATTAGAGAAAAGCTTTGGTCGCAAATTCTACCAAACATTATCAGCCAGGAAAAAGATACAAGAAGAAAAGAAAGTATGATGATTCTTACAAAGAATACCATCAGCAGTATTATTTCTCAGGAGATCGTTCGCAAAAATCTAGGTGATTATGTTCATATTAGTGTATATCAAGCAGTGATGATGTCTCTTTTACAACTAGACCCACTAATTCCCCAACTTCTTTATCAAAGCGGAAGAGAACTAGGTATTTTTGGTGCAGCTCCATACTATTTAACAGTTTTAAATCCCAGAGTTGGTGCTGTCAAACCTGAAGAAAGATTCCAAGAAGTTTTACTAGCTCTTGCTCAATTGTATAGTCATAACACTACTGTTCCTCTCTATCATGCTACCCAATGTGATGTTGCAAAGATGGAAGGATATACAGCTACTCTCAGAATCTATGAACTTGCTAATAGTGCAGGTGCAATTAACATAGGCGAAACTCTATGTCATTTCACAGCTGGTGAGATTGCTGGTACAATAGAAGCAATGATAGGTTCAGCAACTAGTGTAGTTGAAACAAAGTGCAAGGGATTAGGAGACGACTACTGTGAATTTGATATAGAAGTACACATTGGTAAAGAGATTGGTAAAGCTCCTTACAAGATTCTAGATATTAGTCAAGCTAAACAAGTTCAGTTTCTAGGAGAATTTCCAGCAGAAGAACATAGACGGCAATTATTCTATGAGTTTATTCATGAAACAACTCAACATGGATATAATTCTATGCTAATGAAGGAAGCTCTAAGGCCAAATGATCTTGATTATGTCCATATAAGCTCTTTACAACAACAGATAATGTCCCTCAAGTTTCGAGATAAATTCTGTGGTGCTCTACTGTATTCTGCAGGGAGAGAGCTTGGAGTTATAGGACCAGGTAAGAGTCATATTTATGATTTGTTAGCATCAGAAGATGCAGAATTACCTATAGAGTCTTTAAAACAAGCTACAGAAATTATGAAGAAGTATTTAACTCACCCAACAAACTATTTGTCCCGACAACACTCTTTTGTTGATGTTTTTGAAGGAGAAGATGAAGATGAGATGTTTATAAGAATCCATGAATGCGCATATGCTTCAGGTGCAAACCTCTCTGAAACAAATTTGAACGAAGTATTGTGTGACTTTCAAGCTGGCTACATTGCTGGACGTTTAGCACTAATACTAAATGATCCTCCTATTGTTACTGAAACAAAATGCCATGGAACTGGTCATAATTTCTGCGAGTTCAAAATAGAGAAAGGTTACACTTTTGATGAATCAGATCATTAGTAATACCTAATTTCTAAGAAATTTATTTGATTAGCCATCAAAAAAGTTATAACTTAACATTTTTGTAGGTTTCAAAAAGAGCTTACTATCAAGGAAGATTATTATGAGTTCAAAAATTAGAATTTTAGACAAACAGTCGATGTGGCCCAGTGTTATCGCAGTTTTTGCATTTGCATTTCTAGCACAAATACCTCACTTCTATTACTTACATGATATTGTTGAATTTAATAATTGGGAAAATCTTCCGTTATTGATCGCATTTCCTATCTTTGGAGCTATAGGTCTAACTGCAGTATCTCTTCTAATTACAGAAGCTCTAATGAATAGAGTCAGAGATACAAAAGAAAGAAAATTATATCGCTATATTATACGTGGATCACTAATAAGTATAGGTTTGTACCTTTTCATTCAAATCTTCATCGTATTCTTTGGTTTTGAAGCAATTGGTGCTATAAGAAGTATAATGCCTGGTGGAGTAGTAGATAGTGTAACCTTCAAAGAAATCTTTGGGATGTCTATAATGCTGATAATTGCTCTGTTTATCAATCCCCCTGCACAAATAGGCTTAAGACGAAGAAAATAGAGTAAGAAATCCTCTTTTACTTAACTTTTCTAGTTTAGATTCTTAATGAGAAATTAAACAAGTGATATTTTAAATAAAAAAAGAAATAAAATAAGAGAGAAATTTCTTAAGGAAGTTCTTCCCCTTTCTCTTTCTTCTCTTTATAAATTTTGTATGATACAACTAGATTTCTAACAGACCAAGCTGAATCAATTCTTCCAACTGAAGTCCATTTTGGTGCGTCATGACCATATTCTGGATCAGCTTTAGCTTTTTCCATTTCTTCAGAAACAGCTTCAACATATTTGTCGATTCTGTCTTTATTTTCATTCTCTGTTGGCTCAACCATCCAAGCTTCAGCTGCGATTAATGGGAAGTAGACTGTTGGTGCGTGCATACCTCTGCTGATAATCATCTTTGCAATATCCATTCCATCAACACCATATTTGGTTTTGAATGGTACTGCTTCAAGAACACCCTCGTGTTTTCGTGGGATAGCTGAGGTGTGGCTTAATCTGAAACCATCTAGCTTTTCAAGTTTCCTAACAGCATAGTTTGCGGTTAAAACAGCATGTTCAGCAGTATGTTTTAGTCCTTTGAAACCTAGAGCTGCTATGTAAGCATATGCTCTTAATGCAATTGCAACGTTTCCATGATAACCATGGACTTTACCTATTGATTTTGGTCTATCGTAGTTATAATAGTAGAAGTCTTTATCTTTATCATAATCAATAGTTGGTATTGGTAAGTATGGTTCTAGAAGGTCGTTACAACTTACAGATGCAGCACCGGGTCCTCCACCTCCATGAGGAGTTGAGAATGTTTTGTGCAAGTTAAAGTGAAGCACATCATAACCCATGTCACCTGGTCTTATCTTACCTACAATTGCATTGAAGTTTGCTCCATCATAATAGAGTAAACCACCAGCATCTTTTACAATTCCAGACATTTCTATGATGTCTTTTTCGAAAACACCTAGTGTATTTGGATTAGTAAGCATTAAACCAGCAGTTTTATCTGATACTGCAGCTTTTAATGCATCCATATTTACTCTACCATCTTCATTGGATTTGATTTCAATGAGTTTCATACCTGCTTGAACAGTGCTTGCAGGATTGGTTCCATGACTTGAATCAGGAGCAATAATTTCATCTCTTTGTGAATCTCCATGATCATCATGATAAGCTTTGATTAGAGTAAGACCACAGTATTCACCGCTTGCTCCAGCTGGAGTTTGCAAAGTTGTATGTTTTAAACCTGCTAAATCTCCCAAGGCTACTTGTAATTCATATAGAATTTCCAATATTCCTTGTACAGTTTCAACTGGTTGATCTGGGTGTAGATACATCATTTTTTCCATTCTAGCTACTGTTTCGTTAATCTTTGGATTATATTTCATTGTGCAAGAACCAAGTGGATAAGGTCCTGAATCTACACAATAATTCTGTTGAGCTAGATGTACATAATGACGCATAACTTCACCTTCATGAAGCTCTGGTAACTCTGGTGGTACAGTTCTTCTCAGTTTTTCTGGAATTTTTATTGTACCTTTATCAAAGTCACAACTTGGTGATAGATGGGCTCTTCTACCTTTCTTACCTAATTCAAAGATAAGTGGTTCATCCCATTTTGCTTGTCTGTACATTTTTAGCTCCTCCATTCTCCAATAGCCTTAACGTAGTCATTAAGGTCTTCTTCACATAGCAAATATGATGTTGTAACAATATAGTCAAAGTTCTTACCATCAGCTGAGAAAGGTACTCCAGGAAAGATTTTTCGTTCTAGCATAAAGTTAGTAAATTCTTGTTTCTTTGCTTTAGGTATTTTGAGATCAATCATAAATGAATTAAAGAAATCGCTATCGAATACTCTTTTTACACCTATTTTCTCAAGTTCTGCTGCAACATAATGTGCACTAAGGAACATTGTTTCAGCAGTGTCTTTGTAACCTTCTGGTCCCAACAGTGCTAGATGAACTGCACAACTTAATGCAACTAAACCTTCATTTGTACATATATTACTTGTTGCTCTTTCTCTTTTGATGTGTTGTTCTCTGGTTTCTAATGTATTAGCATAAGCTCTTTCTCCTTCATTAGCAGTAATTGTCATTCCAACAATACGTCCAGGCATTTGTCTGGTTTCTTTTCTATCAAATTGCATAGCAAGAATTCCTAACAGTGGTCCTCCATAATTAAGAGGTCCTCCACCTATTGTTTGACCTTCACCAATACAAATGTCAGCACCATATTCACCTGGTGGTTTCATCAATGCTAAAGAATTCATATCTGCTCCAATAACAACTTTAACTCCTTTTTCATGAGCATCAGCAATGATTTCATCTAATTCATCTTCTATTACTCCTAAGAAGTTTGGATTTTCGATGTAGATACCAGCAACTTTGTATTTATCATTTTCATCTTTTTCTGCTAGTAGTTCTTTAGCTTTTGTTATATCCATTTTTCCAGTTGTTGGATCATAAGGGATTTCTGCTAATTCCAAATTTGCGCCAACAACATAATTTTGCAAAACTGCTTCTCGATTTGGAGCTGTAGCAGCTGTGTAGATAAATTTGTATCTCTTAGTTATACGAGAAGCCATTAATGCAGCTTCTCCAACAGCTGTAGCCCAATCATAAAGGGAACAGTTTGCAACATTCATTCCAACAAGTTCACAAATCATGCTTTGATATTCAAATAAAGCTTGAGTAGTTCCTTGAGAAGTTTCAGGTTGATATGGTGTGTATGCACTATAAAACTCAGTTCTTCTAAGAACTTCATCTTGTAGAGCAGGCATGTAGATATCTAACACACCACCGCCCATAAAGGATCTAACTTCTCGAGTAGTGATATTCTTACTCATTTTTGCCTTAATGGCCTCAATTAGTTCGTATTCACTCTTGTAATAAGGTATATCTAAATCTCCTTCGAATCTTATTTCATCAGGGATATCAGAATAGAGTTCCTGGATACTGCTGAGACCTAAATACTGAAGCATTTCATCGACATCTAGTTGGCTGTTTCCAAGATAAGGATGTCCTTTAAATTCTTCTGTCATTTAAATTCCTCGTTTTAATCGATAAAAATAGAGGGGGAAAAAATTCACCTCTTAAAATCTAATGAGAACCTTCTTCGATCTTTTTCTCAATGAGCTTTACGTAATCTTCTGGGTTGAATAGATGATCGATTGGGCCAGTGGCTTTAAGCTTTAGAATCCAGCCTTCACCATAGCAATCTTCAGTAATTGGGGAAGCATCGTCTTCTAGCACTTCATTAACTTCTACTACTTCACAATCAAATGGAGAATAGAAATCAACAACTGCTTTTAGAGCTTCAACAATACCCATTGAATCTTCATTACCAAAAGTATCACCTACTGCAGGAAGTTCTACATAAGCTAGTTCACCTAGTTCGACGCTTGCATAGTTGCTAAGGCCATAAATCCAGATGTCACCATCTTGAAGAACCCATTCACTTTCTTTAGTGTAAAGAAGTCCTTCTTTTACAGTATATTTGTCTTGTACTCTTATGTCACCCATAATAATTCCTCTATTATTTTTAGGATTGTTTTAACGAAAAGATGTTCAGTTTATAAAGATTATTAATCCGATATATTAGCTGTTTAGGCTTTTCTAATTCTTATAATTGCTTTAATTTCTTTTGTTATAAATTTCCTAAAAGGTAATAATGATGCAACAAAGATGGCAATAAAGCTAAAAGAAAACTTTACAGCTTGATGAGAATCATATTTTTCTTGATAAACACCTATATCAGAAGGAGGTGGACGGTGAAATCGATTAACTCTACTAGGTCTATTTTTTAGAATAACAGATTTTGTCTCTGCATTTCTTACAATAGTTGTATAACCCGTCCATGGATCATCAACTACTCCAATTCGCTTTGTTTCAGAAATGGATATTGTTTCATTATCATCAAAGTTGATTTTCCCAATATGAGTAAAATAATTTTCTGAGAATTTGCTTATGTCTAATCCATAAGTATCACAATAAGTAATATAGAGTTGATCATTACAGTCGAAAAGTTTAGTAAAACTACCTTTAAAAAATCCAGAAACTGAACGAAAGCTGAAAGGTATATTCAGTTGTTCCCATGTTTCATTTTCATATGAAACCAATACTAATTCATTTTGCATAGTAGTTTCATTCCAGAGTTGAAGAGTGAAATATTTACCATAGACCATATAATCATCAACTAATCTTAGGTCAATTTCTTCAAATGTAATATTACTTTCTTGTTGAAATACGAAATTATCTGCAACTCTCTCAATATTCCAAATAGATATTTCAACTTCGTGTGTATTATTGCCATATATAAACCAGGTAGTAGAACCAGTAAAAATTTTGATTTCACCATTTTGCTCAAAGAAGTTGAAGTTTATTCTATCACATCCTGTTTTAAAAATTTCAATTTCAGAGTTATTTGAGAAAAATCCTTCATTCCAATTAATCCCATCTGGAGATTGTATAAAAGTGAAACAATTTCTCCAAATAAATCTGTCATACATCGCTCCAAGCATATAAGATCCATTGTTTAGAACACTTAACTCTGCTATACTTGGAAGTGATGTTCCACCAACAAGGTACTCTTCAAAAAGATAGTAAAGATCCTCAGTATCACTCCAATCAGATGAAGAATCACTATTTCCTAAGAAGTAATGCCTAGGATAGTCATCATACATGAACAAACCAATGAAATTACCATCAGAACGTTGATAGATTCTAAGAGGAGAAAAGAAGTACATATCATTATAATTTATATTATTATATTCGAAGAAGAAATATTCCGGACCACTCCAACCTAAAGTGTCTTTGTACATCAAATTATGAGTAAGGGGAACAAGTGAAAAAATAATGAGAGACGTATAAAATACTGAGATTAGTTTTTTTGGAATTTTCATTCAAAAATAATCTATGTTACTGATTTCTTAAGTTTTTGCACCTCTAAAGGTCAACAATAACATGACAGTACCATTCATCATTTCTTTCTTCTAATACAAATTTATGCATGGTGATTGCCTTGACATCTGTAAGAATCTCATACTTCTCATAATCAATATCCGAACCGAAAGCTTTGCATGAGAGTTTGAAATCTTCATCTTCCTCAATCTTGATTTCATAATCATTGAAAAGAGCTGCATCAACATCTTTTACAAATACTAACTCTCCAAGAAAATCAAATAGAAGTAACTCTAGTGTATCTGCTTCTAAACTGAACTCCCAAACCTTTTCTGCTTTAAGTTCTTTAACATCAATCATTGCTTCCATCATTGCAACTCCTGCACCTCTAAATAGTTCTGTTAAGGAATCAGCCATGACTTCAAAGGCAAAATCAGATTTTACTTCTTCTGTTAGTATATTATAATTGAACATTGGTCTAAACAGACTGAAAATATCTTCTAATAAAAATAATACCTTTAAAGATATTTTCTGATAAACCAAGAGGTTTATTAAAAGTTATTTAGATTTCAAGAATGAGAAATATGTCAAGCGGAAGCATTCCAATGAAACAAATTGATGAAACAACTTGGGAAGTTCCCACATCCTTTAAGAAAGGAATGAGGGTTCCAGCAAGATTGATTGTTACTCCTGCACTAAAGAAAGGAATTGAAGGTAGAGTTATTGATCAAATTACTAATGTTGCTACTCTTCCTGGAATTCAGAAGTATGCAATAGCCTTGCCTGATGCACATGCAGGTTATGGTTTTCCTATAGGTGGTGTTGCTGCTATGGATATGGATGAAGGAGTCATAAGTCCGGGTGGTGTTGGTTTTGATATCAACTGTGGAGTACGTATGCTCACTACAACATTAGAAGAGAGAGATGTAAAGCCTAAAATTAAAGAATTAGTTGAGAAGCTCTTTCGAAAGGTTCCTGCAGGTGTAGGTGTTAAACTTTCACATGATCAATACTTAGCAAACATCCCTCGTTCAGAATTTAACAATGTTCTAGAAGATGGTGCTCAATGGTGCTTAGAAAAAGGTTATGCCAGAAAAGAAGATATCCCTAGAATTGAAAGCCAAGGTAAAATGCCTATGGCTGATGCTTCAAAGGTGAGTGACAAAGCAAAAAGTCGAGGTCTCAGACAACTTGGAACTCTTGGCTCTGGAAACCATTATCTGGAAATACAGGTGGTTAAACCTGGAGATTTATTCGACAAAGAAATTGGTAACAAACTTGGTTTAACAAAAGATTATCAAGTTACTGCAATGATTCATTGTGGTTCAAGAGGAATGGGTCATCAAGTTGCAACAGACTATCTAAGAACTTGTTTAACTGCTATGACCAAATATAATATCCCTGTTCTTGACCAAGAACTAGCAAGTGTACCTATTAACTCAAAAGAGGGACAAGATTACTTTGCAGCTATGAGTTGCGCATCAAACATGGCATATGCAAATCGTCAAGTTATCACCCACAATGTGAGACAAGTTTTTACAGAAGTTTTCAATGCAGATGAAGATGAATTGGGTCTTGATCTAATATATGATGTCGCACATAATATTGCCAAAATCGAAGAACACAGAATCAATGGTGAGAAAAAGAAACTAATGGTTCATAGAAAAGGAGCTACTAGAGGATTTCCACCAAATCATCCTGAAATCCCTCAAGAATACAAGGAAATTGGACAACCAATTATTCTCGGAGGTTCTATGGAAACTGGTTCTTATCTCTTAACTGGAACCCAGAAAGCAATGGATGTCAGCTTTGGTTCAACAGCACATGGTGCAGGAAGAACAATGAGTAGAAGCAAAGCAAAAAGACAAATCAGAGGAGACTTTCTGCAACAGAAAATGAGAGATAAAGGAATATATGTGAAAGGAGCATCAATGCCAGGTTTAGCTGAAGAAGCAGGTTTTGCATACAAAGATATTGATGAAGTTGTTAAAGCTTTGAAAATATCTGGAATTGGTCACCCTGTTGTAAGAGTCATACCAATAGGTAATGTGAAAGGATGAATTATCCTTCTCTAATTTTTTCTTAAATCTACAACGCCCAATTTTAGTTGTACTTCCTTAATCCAATTTTTTATTATCCCAAGTGTTTCTTCAAGATTTTCCATTTCAGCCCCCGAAGCACCTTTATGACCCCCACCATCCATTTTATTTGCAAGTAAATCAACCCTATATTTTTCTACTTCTTCAGGCTTTAGAGCTCTGTTCAATCTAAAACTAATTTTTACTTCTTCTGGATAAACAGTGATGTAAGTCACTCCCTTAACACCTCTTTTCTGTAACTCAGATGAGATAGCAGCAATATTGTAATGGAGTGGTTTATCTATGATAATTATAAAATCAGTCATCTCAATTTCCTGTGCTATATTAAATGATTCTTTTCTAGAATTGCGTAATCTTCTTACACGATTCAAAATATCCTTTTCCCAAAGTCCAACTAAGCCCTTTGACGATAATAATTCTATAACAAGATCATGTTCTGCTACTGTGAATGTGGATTTACATGCATCCTCTAAAAACCAGACTCTTTCATCCCAATCATTATCACTTAAAGTATCATTTATTTCCATCGGGGATGGAGAACCATAACTTGCTGTATCTGTTATCTTTGTGATTTCAGATAATTCCACCATAAATTCAGGTAATTTATCTTTAAAGTAATCAGTAATTAAAGAAGCTCCACTTGGTGATTTGGGTTCAAATACGGAAACATTAGATTTTATTTCTACTCCTTGGTTTGATATATGATGGTCAAAATAATATTCAATTGTACTTGAATTAAATGGACTAAGGTCTAATATTGCAAACCAATCAGCTGTTGTTAGGATGTTTGAAATCTTTTCATCCTTGAGTAGAGGGTAATCGATTGGGATAAAGACTAAATCTTGATCTTTAAATAAATAGTGAAACAAAGCAGCTGAAACAAGACCATCAGGACAATTAAAATGATAAGCTACTTTCTTCTTATTACTTGAAGCACGTTGTATTACTTCATCTCTATACTGCTTCTTTTGTTTTAAGACTCTGTTTAAGGATTTGTCACTCATTTTTAATCGCCTTTAGTTTTGCATATAGTCTGATATTTTCTTGGAGGATTCTAAGTAGCTCATCTGTTTGAATGTTCTTTATTTCTACAATTTTACTAATAACTTTTGGAATAATTCCAGGAGATCCAGATACTCTTATGTCATCAATAGTGTATTTAACATTGCCATCTGATTCAGTTAAAATTCTGTTTAAGGACACATTTTTTAGAACTTCGATATGAGTTGATCCAGTAAGGATGGATGGGTTTATGCTAAAGAAATAATCTCTCTCAATGAATTGTCTTAAGACGTTTTTAGGTCCGGAATACCAGTGAATAAGAATATTTTCTGAAGGTATTTTGTAAGATGTTAGAATTTCAGAAGTCTCTTTTTCAGCTCCTTTCAAATGAATATTAACTGGCAAGTTGTTTTTTTCTGCTATATGCAGAAAGAAATTGAAATGTTCCTTCTGATACAGATATCGTTCTTCCTTCTTGATAAAATGATGATCTAAGCCTATCTCTCCAATTACAATTTCCTTATAATTTTTAACAATCTGTAAGAATTCTTCTTTCAATTCTTCATCCATTTTTCTTTTTGCTTTCCATGGGTGAATTCCAACACCAGGTATAATTTCTTCGAAACTTCTACTCATTTCAAGAATTTTAAGCGTCTCTGATAGCTTAGTTGATACTCCTATTACATATTCGAGTCCAGAACCACTCCATTCTTCCATCGAATTGGCAATATCAAATTCCTTCAGAAAATCTTTATTTGCCAAATGACAATGAGCATCGTGAAATTTCATCATTCTAACTTCAATCACATCTTTTATATCTTTTCAGTTTAATAATACATGTATGAATAAAGAACTACTACCTTTAGAAGAGCGAATAAGATTGTTAGAACAAGAGGTAGAACGTCTAAAGAAGTTGTTAGAAACACATATCAGAGATCATGGAGTTTCACCACCCTTTCAGCCTGGACCTTCTCCTGATCGTCCATACAAACCTGGGCGTCCTGATATCGGACCTAAAGAAATCTAACTTATCACAAACAAAACTGGGTTGACAAACAATGCCAAAAGATGACTACGATACTATGGTACGTAAAATGATTAAAGGAAGCGATGTTGTAGTAGAAGTTCTAGATGCAAGATTTCCAAGTTTATCTAGGTCAGGAAGATACGAAAGAATGGTTCAAAGAGATCCGACTAAAAGACTTCTAATTGTTATGAACAAAGTAGACCTTGTACCTGATCATGTGGTAAATAAGTGGAAAGGCATATTTGGTAGAGAAGGTTTCAAAGTTATACCAACTTCAGCAAGAGAAAGATTGAGTACATCCGTTTTAAGAAATACAATACTTTCAGCTGTAAAGGATGATATGTTCTATATTACAGCTTGTTTCATTGGTCTACCAAATACTGGAAAAAGTTCATTAATAAATATCTTAAAGGGAAGATCTAGTGCTCCTGTAGCGCCTATTCCTGGTTTTACAAAGGCATTGCAAGCATTGCGAATAACTACAAGATTGAAAATCTATGATACACCTGGTGTTGTTTCTAAAAGACTAACAATGGCACAACAAATACTTCTAGGGATAGCTAAACCTGAAAAACTCTCTGATCCTGTTAAAGGAGCTTGGTCTTTAGTTCAAAGCATTGATGAAATTAACCCTAATGCAATTAAAAAGGCATATGAAATCGAGTATGAATCACCCCCCGAATTTCTTGAGAAATTTGCTGAAAAACGTCATAAGAGAAAAAAAGGAGGGGATTTAGATTTAGATACAGCTGCTAGAGTTCTTCTAACTGAACATAATAATAAAGCTAGGATAGCTGTTTGGGAAGACCCAGAAGATTATCTAAAAAAGAAAAAAGAAAAGGAAGAAAATGTTTAATCCTTTTTCGCTTTTATTTTCAGTTTATAAACTATGAAAAAAGATGTAATTGCAACAATGGCAATTGGTAACCCAATATAGATTCCTAGAAAACTATTTTTCTGTTTGTCACTGACCTCAAAAACAAGACAAGCTTTTCCTACTCCACCACCAGCAATGAAAATATAATTTCCTACAAAATCCACTTCGTGAGCTGAAGAGATTCTCTCTCTATTTTCAGCTTTTTTGCTAATAGTTGGTAAATCACTTATGTCAAGATATTCAACACCAAAATTATCAGCAACATAAAGATGTGTACTATTTCCTGCAACTCCCTGTGCTTCCCCCTCGTCACTATCTGTATGTACGCCAAGTATGACAGGAGACTCAGGAAATGAAATATCCAGAACTAAAACACTACTTGAATAACATCCTACAAATAGTAGATTTTGGTGAATTGCTAATCCTTTTGCTCCTCCTGTATATGAGACAGTTTGTATATAGGTTGGTAAAGAGGGATCCGTTACATTTAGAACTACAAGACCATAGTTTGTAAAAGCGACATATGCAATATCATCAACTACGATTACATTGTCAGCTCTGCCATAAGCTGTGTACTCTCCAATTTTAATAGGATTGAATAGATCAGTTATATCAAATATCTGAAGACCATTTTCAAAATTTGAAACAAAAGCATGAGTATTAGAAGAAAAGACTCCAGTAGAAGTTCCATCAGAACTACAGCTTCCAATTAAAGTAGGATCTTCAGGGTTGCTAATATTTGCTATTACTAACCCATATCCACCTGCTGCTAAGAAAGCAATATTGTCACATACAAAAATTCCAAATGCACCATATCCATATGCGAATTCGCCTACTTGTTTTGGTTTATGTGGAGTTTCTATGTCAACTACAATAAAACCATCATTCCCAGTAATGTAAGCATAATTGTCTTTAATAGTAATATCATAACCAATTCCATCAACACTCATACTAGCTACTTTATTGACATATACTGTAACTTGAGCATCTGAAGTAGGAAGATATGTGAGTGAGAGTAGAAAAACAAGAAAAATGTAAGACATTGATTTAGGGGAAAGAAACTTTGCTTTATTCATAAAGTATCAACCGATACTCCATTAAATCTCAAAGACACTTATTAATATTCTATGAAGTTTAAAAAATAAAAAGAGTGAAGATTATTAATCTCTCTTCCAGCCCCATTTCGAAGTATCGTAAAAGGGCATCTTTACTACTTTTGCTCTTACTTGATTTTTGCGTATTTGGACAAGCACTTCTGTTTCTGGTTCTGCGTACTTAATATCAACAAAACCCATGCCTATACCTACATTTCCAATAACAGGAGATCGAACACCGTTAACCATGTAACCAATTTTCTCACCTGCTGTATTGAGAATTTCATAATCTGCTCTTGGAATTCCTTTATCAAGTAATTGAATTCCTACGTGTTTGATTTTAACGCCTTCGTTCTTTGCTTTTAGTAGTGCTTCTTTTCCAAAGTAGAATGCTTCTTTGTCGTGCTTGCAGAAGATTTTGAAATCATAACCAGTTTCAACGGGGTTAACTTCTTCATGAATATCTTCACCATAGAGTGGTAATCCTGCTTCAATTCTGAGAGCATCTCTGGCTCCAAGACCACATAGAGCAATACCTACATCTTTACCTGCTTCTAAAATTGCATTCCAAACCTTAATACCTTTTTCCGGATTTGCTAGATCAGAATCAAAAATTACTACTTCAAAACCGTTTTCACCTGTATAACCTGTTCCTGTAAATAGACATTTACATCCTTCAACTTCAGCTTCAACCATTTTCCATCTACCAGTATCAGTAACACCTAAATTGTCTAGAATAACTTTGTAATTTGGTCCTTGAACTGCAAACATTGTTGTTGCTAAAGTCCAGTCTTTGAACTCAAGTGGTTCACCAGTCATTTCTTTGAAAAGTTCAACAAACTGTCCAATCCAGGCTAGAACTTTAGTAGTTTGACTACCTGCGTTACAAACATTGAAATATTCAGTTTCACTCCTTCTACCAATAATTGTATCATCTCGATATCCTGCATTTTCATTAAGATAGTATGTGTAACCACATTTCATGTCTTCCATTGCAGCCATATCTCTTGGTACTAAGAGTTCCATTAATTTTGTAGCATATTTACCTTTTAAGGAATAACGACCCATATCTGTTACTTCAACAATAGATACATTTTCTCTTGTTGCCATGATTTCTTCATCAATACCAGTGTAAGAAACCGGGAGATAGTAACCAGCAAAGTCGATCATTCTAGCTCCAGCTTCTTCGTGGACTTTCCACATAGGAGTTTTTACTAATTCACCCATAATCATAACCTGCTTTTTTTATTAACTGGATTCGACTTTTACTTTATAGATAAAAATGTTATCCATTGTAGATATTCCTTCTTCAAAGGAACAAGCTAATTTTCTTCAAGCATTTTTTCCAAGATATTCACAAGTATTTTTGCATACTCTCTCAATTTCTCCCTTCCAAATTTCGTCAAATAGATGATGGTAGTGGGTTGTGCATCCACAAACCCTTTTTGTATCTCTACCATCTTATTTTCTTCAAGTTTACTTAGATGAGCTGTTAAATTTCCTGAAGTAAATTTGAGAGTTTTTTGTATTAAAGTAAACGTTGCTTTTAGTCTAGGTAGTAAGAGCATCATTATGGCAAGTCTTGGTGGAGAGTGTAAAATAGTATCAATTCCAACTACCTCATCCAATGGTAGTTCACTCTCCTTAGAGTTATTATGTTGTTCATTAGCCATAATGAAATCAATCCTAATTATTCTGTTAGATTTTCAATTGTTGATATCCTGTTTTTTATTATAATTCTTTGGAGTAGAAATGCTCCATACATTTGTATAATCCCAATGATTGAACCAAAAATTATTCCATAATAGAATTCGAAAACTTCACCAACTACGAAGAATCCCACTAGATTGATAATTGCTGTTAACATAAAACCAATTGGTAAAGCATAATGAAGGATAAAACTTGTAAAGGTTTGAGTCTTCCTTTTTGCAATATAGTTATCCACAAAGAATACTACTCCCATCATTATAGCAATTGAAGGAATGGTTAAATGATCTAATTCAGTATATCCAAAAGCAAAAATCATACCAATTGAGATTATCATCCAATAAATTTGTGTTCTAACGAAAAATGAAGATTTTCTCCTTTTAACCGTTACAAGCATGTTTCGTTTTAGGAAATTAGACATAAATAGTCCTACAATAATAATTAATATCCATGCAATTGTATTTAGAAAACCGATAATTTCATGAGTAAAACGAAGAATTACAAAATCAAGAATGCCTCCAACTATTAGCAGTAGACCCCAAGTTAGTCTTTCTACTGCCCAATTCTGTGTATTATTTAGTATCTCAAATTTTTCGATTCTCTTCATTAGATCTAAGAGTGTTTTCATTTCGCTTTTTGAGATTTCGTTGCTCATATGAGCAAATTCTCTATGTGGTATATAAATACATAAACTAGTTTGTTTTTCAAACTATCTAATTTCGCAGAAATACTTTTCAACTACTAATCATTTGAGTAAAATTATGCAACCACCAGTAGAACCTTTTAAAATCAAAGTTGTTGAACCTGTCAAAATTCCTTCTGAAGAAAGAAGAAAAGAAGCTATTAGAGAAGCAGGATTTAACACATTCTTGTTATTATCTGAAGATGTTTTTATCGATTTACTAACTGATTCTGGAACAGCTGCTATGTCAGATAATCAATGGGCTGGAATGATGATAGGAGACGAAGCCTACGCTGGGAGTAAGAACTTCTACAATCTAGAAAAAGCAGTTCAAGATGTCCTTGGTTTCAAGTATCTTGTACCAACTCATCAAGGAAGAGGTGCAGAACATTTAATGTTCCAACATCTTGTAAAAGAAGGACAAATAGTTCCTCGAAATATGTATTTTACAACTTCAAAGCTCCATGTTGAGATTCCAGGTGGAAAGATGGTTGACTCAATAATTGATGAAGCTCATGACCCTGAAAACACTCACCCATTCAAAGGAAATATGGATTTGAAAAAATTACAAGAATATATCGATGATTATAGTCCAGAAAAAATTGCCTGTGTCAGTGTTGAAATGAATGTAAATATGGCTGGTGGGCAACCTGTATCCATGGAAAACCTCCGAAATCTAAGAGATTTCTGTAATGAGTATAAACTCAAGATAATCTATGATGCTACTCGATCAAGTGAAAATGCTTTCTTTATCAGAGAAAGAGAAAAAGGATATGAGAATACACCAATTATTGATATTTTAAGAGAAATGATGAGTTACGCAGATGGTTGCGTCCATAGCTCGAAAAAGGATTGTTTAGTCAATATAGGTGGTTTTCTAGCAACTCATGACAAGGAAATATTTGAGGGAGCTAGAAACATGGTTGTAGTTTATGAAGGTCTTCACACCTATGGTGGAATGGCTGGAAGAGATATGGAAGCAGTTGCAAGAGGTTTGAGAGAAGGAGCACAGTATGAATACTTGAAATATAGAATAAATCAAGTGCGATATCTCGGAGAACTACTGCAAAATGCTAATGTTCCAATAGTCAAACCAATAGGTGGTCATGCAGTTTTCTTAGATGCTCTCAAATTTCTTCCACATTTAGAAAGAGAGCAATGGCCAGCACAAACATTAGCTGGGGCAATTTACGAAGATTCTGCAGTAAGAAGTATGGAAAGAGGAGCTGTTTCAAAAGGAAGAGACAAAGAAACAGGTGAAAATGTGTTTCCTGCATTGGAATTAGTCAGGTTGACAATTCCAAGGAGAGTTTATACTAATACTCACATGGAATATACTGCAAATTCTATAATTAATCTGTATGAGAAAAAAGATACAATTCCAGGTTTGAAAATGGTTTATGAACCAAAGTATCTTAGATTCTTCCAATCAAGATTTGAACAGATGACTAAATAGTCATCTTCTCAACTCCTTTTAATACTCATAATTGAATCTTTTGTGTTCAGCTCTATGGCTGTCAACAAAGATTTTCTCACCATCAGGTCCATCAATAAATTCTACTGGCTGTCCTGGTGAACTAAATGGAAGATCTTTTGGAGCAATGAATCTGTTATTTTTGTCAAGCTTATAAATTTGCATGAAATCCGAGGGAAATACATCTTTAGGTCCAACTGCAACAAGCTTAGGTCCAATTTGACTAAATAGAGAAACCCATCCATTTGCTTCATAAAAGCCAATTATATCTTTGTAATCTGGTTTAGTTTCCTCAGCTTTTAACTTGAATTTCTGTTTTTCTTCAGCTATTTTCGCAAAGATTTTGAGTAATCCTAGAGCGAGATCTGAAGCAGGGCCATCTGAAGCATTAGTTAGAACAACAAGAATCATTTTCTTACCTTGATTAAGACCAGAGCGAGTTATGAAACCAGGATAACCTCCACTATGTCCAATTAGACTTTCCTTCACTGGTTTGCCTGGTAGATGCAACATTCCAAATCCTAAACCTCTATCTCCTTTTTCATTCTTAAATTGAATGCGTTGCATCTCGCGTTTAATATAATCTGGAAACAGAATGTTATTTCCAAGGAAATGAGCTTTATAGAATTTGATTAAATCTTCAACATTGCTGCTCAAACCTGTAGCAGCATGCATAACTCTTGCTGGTACGTGATTGAAAATCTCTCTATCCTTTCTTGGAAACCTGTTTTTATGTCCTGTTGCATGTCTGGATAAATTGTTTTCATCTACATCAGCAAATGTATTTTTCATATCTAGTGGATCTAGAATCTCTTGTTGGATGTAATCTGAGAAACTTAATCCTGAAACTGCTTCTACTATCTGACCTAGAATCGTATATCCAAAGTTAGAATACTTCAATGTTTCACTGGGTTCAAAGAAACTGATTCCATCTTTTACTTGAGATTTGATTTCTTCAATAGTGGGGAACTCATGTTTTATCCAATGTCCTGTGACACCATCACGTGTCATTCCACTAGAATGTGTAAGTAGGTGTCTGATACGAATCTGTTTGATGTTTTCATCTTTCTCCGATGTAAACCAAGGGAGATGTTTTGATATTCTATCATCCAATGAAAGCTTATCTTCATGATAGAGTTTCATTATAGATGTAGCTGTAAAAAGCTTGGAGTGAGAGGCAATACGAAACAGATGTTGGTCGTTTAATTTCTCCCTTTTCTCTAAATTTGCATAACCATATTCCTTCTTGAATATGATTTCATCTTCAACGAAAATACCAACAGCTACACCAGGAATTTCTTTAATATAAGTTTGATAATCAAGCCAATTATCAATGAGATGTAAGGTCTGTTTAATCATCTCTTTGTATGACATATCTTGAAGAAAATATACGTATTAAAAACTGTTACTATGAAATATAAATACTTTTGATTCC